>JAUJNJ010000088.1 GCA_030448225.1 Phycisphaerae bacterium | reverse complement strand
CCGACGAAGCGGATGCGGATGCGATTCGCCCAGTAGAACAGGTCGTACAGGTCGTCCCCGCCGACGGTGGCGAGGTACGCGCCCTCGTCGCGGTTCAGCAGTTCCCCGCCGAGCACCTTGTGGGCCAGCGCGGCGATCTTCTCTTGCACGAAACCTCCGGGTCAACGTCGCGCGGGGTCGGTAGGCGGTCGCCGCGCTGCCGCGGCGGTGGCGGTCGAGGTCGCCCGCGCGGCGCTGGAGCGACGCGCGTGCGCCTCGTGGGTGGTTCGGTCGAGTCGTCCGGCCGAGCGGCCGGTTAGCGGCCGGGGAAGGCGGTGGTCACGGCCTGCACGTCGGCGGTCGCGATCGCCTTGCGGTTGGAGTCGAACGCGAAGACGCCGATGTTCCCGGTGCGGTTGTCGATGACGTACAGCGCGTCGCCGCCGCGCGCCATGGCGGCGGTGACGGCCTGGTAGTCGCGGTCCTTGATCACGTCGGCCTGCGCGACCGGCATCATCGGGACGAGGAGGTTGGCCACGAGCAGCAGCAGCCCGGTGATCGACAGGGTGCCGATGGCGAAGGTGTTCTTGTCCATGATCGTTGTTGCCTTGCTTCAAGAGGTCGAGCCGGAGCGTTCCCGCGGGTGTGACGACCGGGAGCGCGACATCAGGTCGGGCGGCAGCGCGTTACCGCGCGCGGCCCTTGCGCGGGGTGGTCTCGGCCGCCCCGCCGCCACCGCCGCCGCCGCCGCCGAACGCGCGGCCGAGGTCGAGCGGCTTGACCGCGCTGAGCTTGGAGTTCTGGTCGAGCATCAGGCCGCTGAGTTGCTGCGACGACTGGTCGATGATGTAGACCATCGCGCCGTTGCCGCCGATCACGGTGCCCGGCAGCATGATGTAATCGCCGGGGCGCGCCGCCTGCGCGACGGCCACGTTCGGCTTGGCGAGTTGCAGGAAGAAGGTCGTCACCAGCATCGCGTTCAGGGCGACGAGCGCCCATAGCACGGTCGACTTCATCGGAGGCCTCCTCTTCGGGGTGGGTGGGACGGTTCGCGTGTCGGTTGTCACCGGCGGCGTCGCGGCGGCGCGGGCCGCCCGGTTCGCCCGGCGAAGCTGCTCACGTTCAATCCAGGTGCGTGCGTTTGGCGTCCTTCAGCAGCGGCGAGATCGCGAGCACCGCCAGGACGATCATGAAGAGCCACGCGAGGGCGGTCGAGTCGTTCTTCACCTTCACGTCGGTGGGGAACCCCTCGACGCGCGCCTCGGTCTCGACGTCGAGTTCCTGCGCCACCGCGGCCTGCGGCGCCACGGCGCCCGCGGCAAGGGCGACGGCGAGGGTCAGCGAGCAGAGCCAACGTTTGGGGTGGTTCACGCGTCGCATCATAACCAGCTTTCGATCGGGCGGGCAAGCGAGCGAAAGTCCTCCGCCGGCAGGCAGACGGTCTCCCACTTCGCCGATCGCCGCCGCATGTGGTTGCGGTACTCGGCCAGGTCCACCCCCATCATCCGGTACCACCGGCCGCGGTGGCAGTACATGCCGGGCTCGGCCTGGAGCGGCGGGTCGATCCAGTAGACGAACGTCAGGACCGCCTTGTACCCGTCGCCGAACACCTGCTCCCACTGCATCAGGTCGTTCACGTCCTGCTCGGTCGTCCACGTCTCGAACGACCCGCGGCCCGGGCGGCTGCGCGACTGGCGGCCCTTGATGTCGACGAGCAGGTTCGGGCCGGCCTTACTGTATACGACAAAGTCGAACGACTTTAGTTTGGCGCTGGCGAACAGCGCCCGCTTGGCCTCGTCCACCGCGACGCACGGGATGCCCCGCTCGCGCAGGAACGACTCGAACGCCGCCTCGTAATGCACGCTCCGGTCTGCCACGGCTCGTGTTCCCCTTTTGTTCGACCCGCAGGATTGTAGCGAAAGGGCCCGCCTCTTCGCTAGATTGCCAATCGTGAGAATCATCGCCGGCGAGTTCCGCGGACGAAAACTGCTGCCCCCTGAGGGGGACGTGACCCGGCCGATCACCGACCGCGTGAAGCAGTCGCTGTTCGACATCCTCGCGCCGCTGTTGCCGGGATCGCGCGTCTACGACTGCTTCGCGGGCACCGGCAGCATGGGCCTCGAGTGCCTGAGTCGGGGCGCCGTCCACGCGACGTTCTTCGAGGCGGACCGCTCGGCCGTCACGCGGCTGAAGAAGAACGCGGCGACGCTCGGCGTGGTGGTTCGATCCGCGTTCATCACCGGCGACCTGTTCAAGTGGTTCGACGGCGCCGCCGCTCGCCCGCCCGAGTCTCGCGTAGACGTGATCTTCCTCGACCCGCCCTACCGCTTCCTCCGCGAACGGCCGGCCGACCTGCAACGCCTGGCCGAGGCGATGGTCGGTCGGCACCTGGCAGCAGACGGCACCGTCGTTTTCCGCCACGACCAAGCCGACGCGTTGGAGTTTGGCGCGCTGGAGCGGTACGACGAACGAACCTACGGCGGGATGGAACTCGAGTTCCTACGGCCGCGCCCGACCCGATGACGTGCCGCCGAGCGGCGGGCGGCCCTTCCACCCGCAGGCGTGCCGGCGATATTCTGTCACCGTGAGCACACCGTCGGGTAACCCCCACCCATCTCAGCCCACGTCGCTGCGCGAGGACGCGTTAGCAGTCCTGCGCCGGCTGCGCGAGGCGGGGCACGTCGCCTACTTCGCCGGCGGGTGCGTGCGCGACCTGCTGCTCGGCCTAGCGCCGAAGGACTACGACGTCGCCACCGACGCGCCGCCGGACCGCGTGCGGCAACTGTTCACGCAGACGCAGGCGGTCGGCGCGGCGTTCGGCGTGATCCTCGTGCGTCACCGCCGCAGCGTCATCGAGGTGGCGACGTTCCGCGCCGACGGCGAATACAAGGACGGCCGCCGCCCCGCCGACGTGCGCTTCACGACGGCCGGGGAGGACGCGCGGCGGCGCGACTTCACGATTAACGGGTTGTTCCTCGACCCGCTCGACAACGACCGTGTGCTCGACTTCGTCGGCGGCCGCGCCGACGTTGAGGCGCGGGTGATCCGCGCGATCGGCGACCCGGAGCGGCGGTTCGAGGAGGACCACCTTCGGATGCTCCGCGCCGTCCGCTTCGCGGCCCGCCTCGGGTTCGCGATCGAGCCAGTGACGGCGGAGGCGATCCGACGCCGCGCGACGCAGCTCCGGCGCATTAGCCCGGAGCGCGTCGCGGACGAGTTGCGACTGATGCTGACACCGGGAGGAACGCGCGGTGCGGCATGGCGCCACCTCTGGGGGCTAGGGTTGATCGGCGAGATCATGCGACCGCTCCCGGAGGACGGTCGCCAGCCGCTCGGCGAAGAACGTTCGCTGTTCCTCGCGGTCGACCCGATCGCGCCGAAGTCCTTCGGCCTCTCGATCGCCACAGCAGTCCTATGCTTCCGGTGGCAGCACCGGGGGACGTGCGACATCCGCGCGTTTCTGGAGCCGGCTGAAGCGCATCGGTCGATCCAGGCGATGCGCCAGGCATTGCGCATCAGCAACGAGGAAGCGGCGGAGATGAACGAGGTGCTCATCAGCGTCGGCCCGCTCCTCGCCGACACGCCCCCGTCGCTGGCGATGAAGAAACGCTTCTTGTCGCGCCTCTACAGTCCGGGCGCGATAAACCTCTTGGAGGCGATCGCGTCGATCGGGCTTCACGCCGACCGCATCCGGCCGCTCTACGTCGAATTGATGGGGTTACAAGCGACTGAAGTCGCACCCGCCCCGCTGCTGACCGGGGACGACCTGACTGCCGCAGGGCTGCGGCCGGGGCCGGCGTTCAAGCGGGTACTGGACGAGGTGTACGACGCGCAGCTCGAGGGTCGCGTGGCGACGAAGGCGGACGCGGTGCAGCTTGGCTTAGAGCGGGCGTCGCGCGGGAGCTGACGGCGGCTCGCGTGCTACGACTTGCCGGTGCCGAGGGACTGGATCACCTGCTTCACGTCGCCGATGCGGGTGATGCGCAGGCCGAAGTTCTCGCCCACCTTTACCGTCTCGCCAAGCGCGATCGGCTTGTTGTTGATGAGCAGTTCCAGCGGCTCGTCATTGCTCTTGATGAACTCGATGATGGCGCCGACGCCGAGGCGCATCACCTCCGAAAGCATCAGCTTCCGCTCGGCGAGCTTGACGATCACCGGCACCTCGATGCGGAGGATGCGGTTGAGGTCCGCGTGGCCCGGGTGCGGCGGCGTGGGCTGGGGTTGCGCGTGTAACAGGGGCACGGGCGCTCCTTGCTGCCGGGAGGCGTGAAGTCGGGACGTCTAGCCGTAGCGTGGATCATTGCCGGCGCGCGCATGACTAGGGCAGCGCGGGCGACGGTAGTGCGTACGCTCGTACCCGTTCGACGTCGCCGACGCGGCTCGCAAGCGAGCCGGCTACACGGGGGCCTTTCCCTGCGCGCTAACTCATCTTCTTCAGCAGCAGCGACGCGTTGTGGCCGCCGAAGCCGAAGCTGTTCGACATCGCGTAGGTGACCTTCCGGTCGCGGGCCTTGAGCGGGACGTAGTCGAGGTCGCACTCGGGGTCCGGCGTCTCGAGGTTGATCGTTGGGGGCAGCAGGTTCCGCTGCACCGCCAGCGCGGTGATGACGGCCTCAACGCCGCCGCTGGCGCCGAGCAGGTGGCCGAGCTGGCTCTTGGTCGAGCTGATCGCCAGCTTGCGGGCGTGCTCGCCGAACGTGCTCTTGAGCGCCTTGGTCTCGGCGAGGTCGCCGAGCGGCGTGCTCGTGCCGTGGGCGTTGATGTAGTCGACCGCGTCGGGCGACAGGCCGGCGTCCTTCAGCGCGAACTTCATCGCCTGGGCGGCGCCGATGCCGTCCTCGTGGGGGGCGGTGATGTGGTAGCCGTCGGCGGTCATGCCGTAGCCGACGAGTTCGGCGTAGATCTTCGCGCCGCGTTTCACCGCGTGCTCGTACTCCTCCAGGACCACGACGCCGGCGCCCTCGCTCATGACGAAACCGTCGCGGTCCTTGTCCCACGGGCGGCTGGCGCGGGTGGGCTCCTCGTTGCGGGTGGACAGGGCGCGGGCGGCGACGAACGTCGCCATGCCCAGGGCCGACAGCGCCGCCTCGCTCCCGCCGGCGATCATCACGTCCGCCATGTCGTGCTGGATGTGACGCCCGGCGTCGCCGATCGCGTTGGAGCCGGTGGCGCAGGCGGTGGCGACGGCGGTGTTCGGGCCGCACAGGTGGAACATGATCGACACGTTGCCGCTGGCGGCGTTTGCCATGAGGCGCGGCACGGTGAACGGGCTGACGCGGGTCACGCCGCGCTCGATGAGGATCTTGTTCTGCTCCTCGATCGTCTCGATGCCGCCGATGCCGCTGCCGATGATCACGCCGCAGCGGTACGGGTCCTCGCCGGTGAAGTCGATGCCCGCGTCGCGGACGGCCGACACCGAGGCGGCCATGCCGAACTGGCCGAAGCGGTCGAGGCGCTTGGCCTCGCGGGTGTCGACGCCGTACCGGGTGACGTCGAAGCTCGTGCACTCGCCGCCGAACTTCGTCGGGTACTTGCTCGTGTCCCAGCGGGTGATTGGCTTGATGCCGCTCTGGCCCGCGCAGACGTTCTCCCACACCTCGTCGACGACCTCGCCCAGCGAGGTGACGACTCCGAGCCCGGTGATGACGACGCGACGTCTGCTCATGAGATTAGTGGTCAGTGTTCAGTGGTCAGTGGCCAGTTGGAAGAGGGAGCGCGTCGGCCCCCTCCGGCCACTGGCCACTGGCCACCGGTCACTTCGTTCAGGCCTGCTGCTTGGTGCCGTGTTCCTTGATGTAGTCGATCGCCTGACCGACCGTCTGGATCTTCTCGGCCTCTTCGTCGGGGATCGACAACTCGAACTCGTCCTCGAACTCCATCACCAGTTCTACGGTGTCGAGGCTGTCGGCGTTCAGGTCGTTGATGAAGTGCGTCTCGCGCGTGATCTCGCTCTTGTCGACGCCCATCTGCTCGCTGACGATCTCGATAACCTTCGTCTCTGTCTCGTCCATGGCTTCTCTACCTGCCCTGTTGGGAACGTGCCGCCGGTCGCAACACGCGACCCGGCGGCCGGAAGACTATATCGGTGCGGCTACCCTTTGCAAACCAGCCCCAGCCGCCGTGTCGGAAGTCGCGATGTCCTGTGCGCAGTGCGTGGTGCTTAAGGAGGACAGGAAACGCCGGCGCCTCCGCTTTCTACTTACGCGCTACGCACTACCGTTTCCGCTCTCACATCACCATCCCGCCGTCGACGCACAGCACCTGCCCGGTGACGTAGCTGGCGTCCGGGCTGGCGAGGAAGGCGACGGCGGCGGCGACCTCGCCCGGCTCGCCGAAGCGGCGGAGCGGCACGAAGGCCTTCACGCCTTCCTTGATCTTGTCGTTCAGCACCTCGGTCATGTCGGTCGTGATGAACCCGGGCGCGATCACGTTGCACGTGACGCCCTTGCCCGCCAGTTCCTTCGCCACCGTCTTGGACAGGCCGATCAGCCCCGCCTTGCTGGCGGCGTAGTTCGCCTGCCCCGCGTTGCCGGCCACGCCCGAGACGCTGCTGATGTTCACGATCCGGCCGGTCTTGCTCCGCATGATCAGCCGCGCGGCGGTGCGGATCGCGACGAAAGCGCTCTTGAGGTTCGTGTCGATCACCGCGTCCCAGTCGGCGTCCTCCATGCGCAGGAGCAGGCCGTCCTTGGTGATGCCGGCGTTGTTCACGAGCACGTCGAGGCGGCCGTGCTTTTCGCCGATCTGCTCGATCGCCGTCGCCAGCGCCTTAGGGTCGGCGATGTCGCAGACGAGCGGCTCGGCCGACCCCTCCTGCCCGCGGACCTCCTCGACGATCGCGTTGAGCTTGTCGGCGTTGCGCGCCAGGGCGACGACGTGCATGCCGTCCTTCGCGAGGCGGCGGACGATCGCCGCGCCGATGCCGCGCGACCCGCCCGTGACCAGTGCTACTCGTTTCTCGTTCATCTCGCGACCTCTACGACGACGACGACGTCGACCACCACATCACCCCGTCACGATCCGACACACTCAGGACGCCTTCGCGGCAGCTCCCACCAGTTCGACGACGCTCTCGATCGGCAGCCGGCGGTTGATCGCTTCGCCAGCCCCGCCAGCGTGCGGCCGGCGCCAACTCCACGAACCGCGCTCGCCGGCGATCAGCTTGACCATCGTGTCTTCCCACAGCACCGGCGACACGATCGGGTCGACGAGCAGTCGCTTGATCGAGTCGCCGTCGGCGTGGGGCGCGGCGGTCACGTTGGAGCAAACCGTCTTCGCGGCCGGCGGAACGCGACGCGGTCGAGTTCGCCCTCATCTTGTCGCGCCGCTCTGCATCAGCGGGCTGTGGAACGCCCCGCCACCTTCAACGCCGCCGACTTGAAACCGCCGCCTCGGCGGCCTTCAGGCACGTTCGCAGCGCGCTCGAGCCGCTGACCACGATCTGCCCCGGCGTGTTGTAGTTGCCGCCGATACCTCGCCCCCGCCGCCTCTTCGCACAGCTTCGCGGCTGGCGGCCGGCGCGCTGGGACCGCGACCATGCCGCTCGGCGTGGCCGACGTCGCGTCCTGCATGTAGCGGCGCGGGCGGCGACGAGCGACAGCCCTTCTTCGAACCCGAACACGCCGGCGAGGTGCAGCGCGGTGTATACGCCGAAGGCTCCGGCCCCGCGTAGGCGGTGACGGCTGCGGCGTCGAGCACGCCGCCTCGACGGCGGCAAGTGCTCGCGACGCTCGGCGTAGATGGCCGGCTGTGATGTCGGTCCTGTTGGAGCCGCTCGTCCGGGCCGGCGAAGCAGAGCGAGGCGAGGTCGAAGCCGAGCACCCGGTTGGCGGTGTCGAACACGTCCTTAGCGGCCGGCGAGGAATCGTAAAGTTCCTTGCCCATGCCACCGCTCAGCGCCTTGGCCGAGCAGAGGATGTAGAGTGCAGAAGCTATTCCGTGGCAGCGGCGGCACGGCGAGTTCCTTCGAGAGCGAGGACATGGCGGGCTTCGCCATACGACGCCTGATCAGACGCGGACCACGTTCGCCCAGGTGAGGCTCGCGCCGAACGCGACGAAGACGATCCCGTCGCCCGGCTTCACCGCGGCCACGCCTCGTCGAGCCGCGGCCGGGACGCGGCGACAAGTTGCCGTAGCGGTTGATGTTGACCGTTTTTTCGGCGGCGGAAGCGAGGCTTCTCCATCGCCGAGTCGATGATGCGCTGGTTGACCTGGTGCGGGACGATCAGCGTCACGTCGTCCTCCGACAACTCGCACGCCCGCATCGCCCTCGCGGATCAGCTCCTCGAACGTGACGGCGAACTTGTAGACCTCGCGGCCGGATCTGCATGAAGTGCTGGCCCTCGGCGATCATCGACCTGCTGGGAACCGGCTGCCGGGATGCACTTCATCGTCGCCTTGCTGCTGCTCGGCGTGGAGCGAGTTGGTAGATCACGCCGCGGCCGGCCTCCTCGGTCCGCTGGAGCACGACTGCCCCCGCGCGCGTCGCCGAAGATGATGCAACTGCCGCGATCCTTGCAATTCGTGATCCGGCTGATCGTCTCGGCGCCGATCACCAGGACGTTCCTGTACTGCCCGACCTTGATGAAGTTGGCATGGTCGCCGGCCTGGGCAGATGAACCGCTGCACGCCGCCGACGAGTCGAACTGAACGCCGGGCACGCCGATGCCGAGGTCGGCGCGATGAGCAGGCGCGAGGAGGAAGACCATCTCCGGCGTGATCGTCGCGACGAGGATCAGGTCGATCTCCACTTCGGCTCGAGCCCCGCCGCCTCGATGGCGGCGACGCGACATCGTGCCGAACGAGGCGGTCGTCTCGCCGGGGCCGGCGATGCGGCGCTCGCGGATCCCGTCCGCTGGACGATCACCGCGTCGTTGGTGTCGACCATCGTCGACAGCTCTTCGTTGGTCAGGCGTCGCTCCGGCACGGTTGAGCCGATCACGCCGATCATGCCTGCGCATGGCCACTGTGGCATGATGGATTCGGTTGGTCGGACAAGTTGCGTTGCTGAACGGTCTCGAACGACGACGTCGATTTCGGAAGTTGGATTGCGGTTAAAGCGGCGTAACCCCGGCCGGTCGGCATCCGCCGCGGTCGTTCCGGTCAAATCCAAGGCCGAAATCCCGAAATCTCCTTCCACTCTTCGCCGCCGGGGATGCTGGACGCGATGCGCTCGACGATCTTCCTGGTTGGCGTTCGTATTCACGAGCTGCTTGCCGACGCGGATCGCGTTCTTGATCGCCTTCTGGCGTCGCTCTTGCCGTGGCAGATCAGGCTGTAGCCGCCGACGCCGAGCAGCGGCACTCGCCGTACTCCTGCCAGTCGTGGCGGGCGTAGATCTTCTTCATCACCGGCTTGAACTGCGTCGAGCAGCGGGCCATCGCGTTCTTCGCCGAGTTCGGCGAGAATCGTCTGGAACAGCCCTTCGAGATGCCCTCGGTGAACTTCAGGATGATGTTCGGACGAACTCGGCTGCACACGACGACGTCGCGACGCTCTCGAACAGGTCGCGTCCCTCCACATTACCGACGAAGTTGATCAGGTTCGTCCCATGAGCTTGCGGGCGTCCTTCACCATCGTGGTGCCCTTCGCGTCCTCCTCGCCGATCGACAGCAGGCCGACCCGCGGGTTCTGCACGCCGCACGGCCGTGGAGCAGGCGCGCCATCAGCGCGTACTGCTGGAGGTGGCGCGGCTTGGGGGAGATGTTGGCGCCGACGTCGCAGATCACGATCGGGCCGTAAAATGTCGGCAAGATGACGGCGATGCCGGGGCGGCTGACGCCGGGGAGCGTCCTCATCCGCAGTTGGGCAGCGGCGACGCAGGCGCCGGTGTTGCCGGCGGAAATCACAACGTCCGCCTGGCCCTTGGCGGCCATTTTGCACATCACGGAGATCGAGCTGTCGGGCTTGTTGCGGATCGCCTCGACGGGCGAGTCGTCCATCTCGACGACTTCGGTGGTGGGGACGAGCTTGTAGATCGACTTGTGCTGCTCGCTCAGGCCGCTGGAGGCGAGGCCGTCGCGGCAGATCGTTTCGTCGCCGACGAGGTAGATGACGTCGTCGCCCCCCAGCAGCGGAGCGGCCTCCCAGCAGCCCTTGAGGATGGCCGCCGGCGCCTTATCTCCGCCCATCACATCGACCGCAGCTCGCACGATCATCCTCCGTAAACCGGCCGTCGACGAGTGCTTGCCGGCCTTTCGAAAGATCTATCAGGCCCGTTACGGAGAGGCCCGACAAGAGCGGCAGCGGGTCGTGCCGCCGCTCACTGGAGGTCCGGTACGTTATGGGTGGGTGTCCGTTCTGTCAAGACGGGGCGGGGACGGCGCGCGCGCTTGCATAGCGGATGTTCGGGAGACGTGACGACGATACTGGACCCGTGCGACGCGGCAAATGAAGTTCGTCCAGGGAGAAGCGACTGGAGTGAATTGCGTGAGTTCTTCGATCGCGCCGCGACCTCGGCCCTTCGGGCCGGTCGCGAAACGGGGAGGATGCCGGATGCGAAACCGGTTCGTTCGATGAAGTCGTCAGGGTGCCCGTCGACTCATCGAATATCCGGGGTTGGATGTACTTGCGGATTGCTGCCCACGATCTGGTCGGTGGGACGTCCGCCACGACGGTCGCGGCGTGCGGCGACGACGGAGCGGTCCCCCACCGTCCGCCAGGACCGACGAACGCGTCGGCCGCGATCCAACGTCGGCCGAGGGTGATCGGCGGCGTCAGGAGCGGGCGTCCGCTTCGCGTGGTCGTGGGTGCCGCGCAGAGGTGGGCGTACTGGCCGACCACGGTACGCGGGCCGATCGTGATCCGGCCGAGCGAGTAGAGGATCGCGCGGTCGCCGACGATCACGTCGTCCGCGAGGTCCAGGGTTCCACGGCATCTCGATCGACACCGTCGGCCGGACGCGCGCACGCCGCGGCCGGAATTCGCGCGCCCAGGGCGGCGGGCGGCATTCCGCCAGGCGTACCAGTTGTGGAAGGAGCAGCGAAAGGCGTGGCGCGCACGAGCCACCAGCCGACGCGGGCGAGCTTCACGTTCAACGGCCAGGGGCTGGGTTCGGCGGGTGGCGGGTGCGTCGCTGCGGCAGCAACATCGGCGGACACGGGGCCACCGTCGATCGCGTGCATGTTCGCTCGGCATGGGGGGAGCCGGGCCCGGTTCGGCGCGGGATCGCGTGGGTGACCCGCGCTGAGTGGACGGCGGCCTTAGGCCGGTCCTGCTCCACGTAGAGCCAACCGGGGTTGACGTAGCCGCAGTTGTCGCAGGCGCAGGGTGAGCTGAGCCGCCGCACCGGGGGGCAGCGACGTAGTGGATCGGCTCAGGGGCAGGAACGACGCTTACGCTGCGCGACTCGCTGTGTTTCGAACGGGAAGCATGACCGACTCCCTGTCGCTCAACCGCCGGAAGCTTCGTTGCGGAAAATCGTTCCGGGTATTGCCGGGACCGCGGTGTTCTTGGGAACGAGATCGGCAGGCAATCGTTGCCCGCCGAGCGCGAAAGGTTGTTACGTTGGGCCCCGACCAGTTGTATCCAGGCAGCGACTCCTCCGGACCGCGCAGCCGCCGTGGTTGCAGTGTCGCCCATTGGTGCGCTCGCCATGCCGCCGAAGACCAAACGCTGGAACGACCCCGTTGAGCCGGACGACGGCTTCCGCCTGCTCGTCACGCGCTACCGCCCGCGCGGGGTGGCGAAGGCGGACGAGACGTGGGACGCCTGGCAGCCGAAGCTCGGCCCCAGCACGCAACTTCACGGGGCCGTCAGAAGAGTTCCCCGGTCCCGTGGCCGCTCTACCGAAAGAAGTACCTCGCCGAGCAGCAGGAGAACCGGTTGTTGATCACCGACCTCGCGAAGCGGGTGGCGGCGGGCGAGACGATCACCCTGCTCTGCTCGTCGGCCTGCACGCGCGAATCGAGGTGCCACCGATCACTGCTGCGCGAACTCATCGAGGGGGAAGTGGGAAGCTCAACTCCTGCCGACGAGTAGAAGTTTGGAGTCGCTATTTAGCCGGCTCGCTGGCGAGCCGCGTGTACCGACGATCGCGAGCGCGACGCTCCCCACTTAACTGCGTCCGACGCTTTTTGCAACGGGGCTACCACTCGCGCCCCAAGTGTCTTCGGGCACCGGCGCGCGTGGTCGCGAGGCCGCAAGCGGGTCAGCGCGCGGCGCTATCGCGCCGTTCGCGTCGTCTCCGGCGGCACCTCGGGCACCCGTCTTGAAGACGGTGATCTCGGCCGGCACCACTCCAGCACGCGTTGGCCGTACGACAGCCCGCGGTTGACGTGCGGATGTCGTCCTTGATCCACGTAGTGGCCGCGTAGTGGCGGTATCGCCCAGGATGCCGAGGCGTCGGCCGATCGCGGCGTCGCCACCTGCCGGCCGTGCCGATGGCCGCCGCTCAGCATCCATTGCCACGGTGAGTGAGCAGTTCCCGCGCGTTCTGCGGGTTGTGGTTGAGGCAGATGATCGGCAGGGCCGGAATCGACCCCGCCGCCAGGTCCGGGTCGATGTGGCCCGACCTCGTCGTCGAGCCTACGATCGCCAGCGTGTCCGTACGCCGCTCGGGCTGATGTAATGCGTCTGGATTTCACCAGGCAGATCAGGCCGCGGTCGACGAGGCACCGCTGGAGGTAGTCCGCCAGCGCCCTCGCCCGACCCGTTGCGGCCGTAGATGCTGCAACTGCCGTGGTTGCCGAGCGTGCAGATCACGCCGTGCGTCGCGTGGAGGTGCGACCAGGATCGTGGCGATGCGGTGCGCAACGATAGCCGCCGGTGATGAGGTCGCCCGTCGCGACGACGAGGTCAACTCAGTTCGTTGATCCAAAGCACGTACTGCACGAGGTGGCGCCGCCACACCACCGGGCTGTAGTGCAGGTCGAGTCTGCACGATCTTCAGCCCCGCGAGCGGCGGGGTCGAGGCCGCGCAGCGGCATCTTCCGGCGGTGGATGTCGACCCAGCGGCGGTTCACGGGCAGCGCGGCGAACGCCGGCGAGCCCGACGCGCTTGTCGTCCGCCAGATCGCCCGCCGCCAGCGGTGCTGCCGCCGCCACTCGGGGTGCTTCAGGTTGACGATGCCTTCGACCATGAGCGGGGGTGAGTGGTCGGCGGTCAGCGTGAACTGACGGATTTCCCATCCCGGCCACTGGTCGCGCCACTGACCACTGCCACGATCCCTGCTCGATCCTCGCCCGCCGCCTCGATCTCGCCCCGGGCGTGGGCGTCGCCCTTCTTGATCGCGGCGTCGATCCTCGCGGTATGCGCGCTTCGCGGCCTCCATCGCCCTCGGATTCCAGGACGAGGCCGCGCTGGTAGTACGCGTAGCAGTAGCCGGCGTCCTTCGCGATCGTGCGGTCGAAGTACTCGAGCGCGCGGGCAGCGTCGCCGGCCTTCTTGAGACTCCATCGCCAGGCCGTAGAGCAGGAACGGGTCGTCGGGCTGGCGCTCCAACATCTTGCGGAGCTGCTGCATGCGGGGCTCCCGGCGGGACTCGGGGGCGGTCTCTTCCATGACGCGGGCATTCTAGATCAGCGGCGACCGGCCGGCCAACCGCCGGAATGCCAGGCCGTCAAAAGTTCGGCCGGGATCGGCTCTGCCACACTCCGGCAGCGTTCGACCGCAGCACGGATGTCGTACCCGCACCGCGCGTGCAGAGCACCTTCGTCCCTGGTCGATCTGCGCCACAGTTGACGGATGGCGCGTGTGAACGACCGTCCACGCGCGATGACGAGCATCAGCCCTGCGGCAAAGGTCGCAAGCATCCACAGCGTCTGGGGACGATCATCTGGTCTGGAGACGCCCATCAGACATCCTGCCGGACTCTCCGTTCATGGCCGCCTGGAGAGCGCGCCGTGCGCAACGTCGTGAGCGAATATGCGACCCGCCACGACGATGATGCGACGCCTGCGTCGCGGCGGGCGCGCACGCGGCGGCCACGGATCACGAGATTCGCCGCTGCAGGTCGACCGCGACGCAGGCGTCGCATCTACGCAAACCGGTCGTGACGCACCTGCGCGCGCGATGCCTGCTTCCCGCTCCCGAGCGGGCAATACGGCAACCCTGACGCCGCGACGGCCTCCGTCGTCACCATGACTCTACGAGGTTGATCCCTCCGCCAGCCCGGGGTCGTCGTTCGCGGCCTGGGCGATACCCTTGCTGGCCAGTTTCGCGCGTACGGCATCGTCGCATTGCAGAAGGCGATCGTGCTGGTGCGGCCGACGGCGCCGGGCATGTTCGTCACGCAGTAGTGGACGACGCCCTCGACGACATGCATCAGGTTCTGGTGCGTCGTCGGCCGGCTCGTCTCAAGCAGCCGCCCTGGTCGATGGCGACGTCGACGATCACGCTGCGATTCTTCATGTCCTTGAGGTTCTCGCGGTGACGAGCCGGAGCGTCGCGCCGGGGATCAGCACGGCGCCCACGACGAGGTCGGCGGCCGGAGCAGGTGCTCGCGGATCGTGTGGATGTCGCTGTAGACGGTGTGGACGTTGGCGGGCATCACGTCGTCGAGGTAGCGGAGGCGCTCGAAGTTGATGTCCATCAGCCAGACGTTCGCCGCTCTCGCCGCCACCTTCGCGGCGTTCGTGCCGACGACGCCCGCCCCGAGCACCACCGTGCAATGCGCGCCACGCCCGGCACCCCGCCGAGCAGGATGCCGCGGCCCATCATCGGCTTCTCGAGGTACTTCGCCCCCTCCTGGATGCTCATCTTGCCGGCGATCTCGCTCATCGGGGTCAGCAGCGGCAGCGTCCCCTGCGGTCCTTGATCGTCTCGTACGCGACGGCCACGATCCCGCTCTCCACGCACCCGAGCGTCAGCTCGCGGTCGGCGGCGAAGTGGAAGTACGTGAAGACGATCTGCCCCTTGCGGTAGCAGCGATCTCCGCCGGCTGCGGCTCCTTCACCTTCACGATCATCTCCGCCCCGCGCGTGCACCTCCTCGGCCGACGGCACGATCGCCGCGTCGGGGGCGGCGTAGAGGTCGTCCGGGAACCCGCTCGCCAGCCCCGCCCCCGCCTCGACCATCACCTCGTGCCCCGCCCGCACGAGCGTCTCGGCCCCGACCGGCATCATGCCGACGCGGTACTCGTCCGGCTTCACTTCCTTTGGAACGCCAACCCAGCATGAACGCTCACCTTCCGCGGAAGCCGACCCGCCGCACCCGGCGCGGCCGTCGCGTCCGATATTCTCTTCGCCCAGATGATACCCGCCTCACTCCCGGGGGCGGAAATGGCCGATGCAAAAGGACGGCGGCGCTGCTTTGCGGCATCACGCGGCGTCCCGGCACGGCAACCGACGACGCCCGACCGCGTCGCGCGCGCGGCGAGACATGCTGCAAGCGAACCCGCCATCAAGGCCCGCGTCCTGATCCTCGACGAGGACCGCATCATCCTCGGCTCGCTCGCGCAGTTCCTGCGCGCGACGGGCATGAGGCCCGCACGACCGACGACGTCGACGAGGCGCTGTCGCTGCTCGACTCCGGCCAGTTCGAGCTGCTGCTGGCCGACATCAACATCGCCGGCGCGCCTGGCCGAGTTCCTGGGCGACGTCCGCCGCCGACACCCGCACGTGGTGATCGTGGTCGTCACGAGCTACGGCTCGATCGACGGCGCGGTCGAGGCGACGAAGCTCGGCGCGTTCGACTACCTGACCAAGCCGATCGTCGACGAGGAGATCCGCGTCGTCGTCGAGAAGGCGGCCCCGGCAGCAGGCGCTGCTGTTCGAGAACCAGACGCTCAAGCAGCAGCTCGGCGGGCGGTTCGGCCTGGACAACGTCGTCGGCCGCGACCACCGATGGGCAAGATCTTCGACCTCGTCGGCGCGGTGGCCGACGGGCGGACGACCGTGCTGATGGCCGGCGAGAGCGGCACGGCAAGTCGCTGCTCGCCCGCGCGATCCACCACCGCTCGCCGCGGCGCGACAAGCCGTTCATCGAGGTGAGCTGCGGCGCGCTGCCCGAGGCGCTGCTGGAGTCGGAACTGTTCGGCCACGTCCGCGGCGCGTTCACCGGCGCGATCGCCGACAAGCCCGGCCGCTTCCTCGCCGCCGACGGCGGGACGATCTTCCTCGACGAGATCAACTCCGCGTCCCCCGCCATGCAGGTGAAGCTGCTGCGCGTGTTGCAGGAGCGGCAGTTCGAACCCGTCGGCAGCGCCGAGACGCGTTCGGTCGACGTGCGCGTCATCCTGGCGACGAACGTGGAACTGGCTGGCCTCGTGGCCGAGGGGAAGTTCCGCCAGGACCTGGATTACCGCGTGAACGTCGTGACGATCCGCGTGCCGCCGCTGCGCGAGCGGCCGGGCGACGTGACGCTGCTGGCCGCCCACTTTTTGCGCCGCTTCACGAAGGAACTGGGCCGGGAGATCCTCGGCTTCACCGACGCCGCGATGGCGGCGATGCAGCGGTACGACTGGCCGGGCAACGTGCGCGAACTGGAGAACGCGGTCGAGCGCGCGGTCGTGCTCTGCCGCCGCCGGCAGGTAGACGTGGAAGACCTGCCCGAGACGCTCGGCGCGTTCGCGGCGACCGCGCCGTCGGTCCGCCCGATCGGCGACGTCGTCGGCGACACCGCGATGCCCCTGCACCTCGCGCTCGAGGGCCCGGAACGCCGGATCATCGAGACGGCCCTTCAGCGCAACAACTGGAACCGCCAGGCGACGGCCGCCGAGCTCGATATCAACCGCACGACGCTCTACAAGAAGATGCGAAAGTACCGGCTGGACGTGGGCGAGGAGAACTGATTCGGCTTCGGCTTCGATCTGCGGGAACTCAGCGATCTCACGCGGCCATACCGCAAGCGCCCACCGCGCCGCCCTCGCGTGGGGTTCTGACATGATTTGGGATGCCGGGCTGCCTTGAGAGTGCGCGGCGCTCGCATGTTCGAATCGCCCCCGCGCCCATTGCACGCCCGCATCGTGGCACCGATTAGATGGGATTTGCGAAAGTTGTTTAGCCGCCGCTCGTAGAGCCGCGCTTCCCCCGCCATACGAGTCGCGGAGCGAGGAATTACCGCCCCGTCCCTCCCCACGGTGTTACTTCCCGGCGCGTGCGACCCGACGCGTCGAAGCCACGAGTCGCCCCGCGCCGAAGCAAAGCCTCCAGAACGCCCGCGCGATCGGCCCCGGCGGGCCCAGCGTCGACGGGCGAAACTCCTCCGGCTTTTCGTAGTGCAGCACGAGCGGTTGGGGGGCGGGCGAAGGCGTGACTTCGCTGCCCGCGTCGTGGCCCGTCGCGCGCGTCATGCCATCACCCCTGTCGTGGCTTCGGTCAGCCGAGTTGCAGCATCGCGTACTGGGCCGCGCCGAGCAGCGCGGTCTTCTGCTCGATCACGACGTGGACGGGGATCTTCTCCAGGATCGGCCGGAAGACGTGGCCCTTGTCGACGAACGCCTCCATGAAGGTGCCGTCCTGGATCTTCTTGAGGTTCTTCGGCGCGATGCCGCCGCCGATGAACACCCCGCCGGTCGCCATCACCTGCATCGCCAGCGACCCGGCCCGCGCGCCGTAGGCGGACATGAACGCGTCGAGCGCCTGGACGGCCAGCGGGTCGGACTTCTCGTCGGCGGCCTTGGCGATGCGGCCGGCGTCGGCGCCGTCGGGCGGGAGTTGCGGCGCGGGGCTGGGCGCGCCCGCGGCCTGCCACTTCAGGTAGGTGTAGAGGTTGACCAGCCCCCGGCCGCAGATCACCGACTCTTGGTTCACCGGGTGGACGCGCCCGGCGAGCCAGCGGAACATGCCGAGCTCGAGGTCGGTCCGCGGCGCGAAGTTCGTGTGTCCCCCCTCCGACGCCACCGCGTGAAGCCGACCGTCGCGATCGGCGACGAGCGCGCCTTCGCCGAGGCCCGTGCCGGCCGCGATGACTGCGACATTGCTCGGCCGCTTCCGCGGCTCACCCCGATTGATCGTCACGAGTTGCTCGCCCTGGAGCACGGTCACGCCGTACGCGGTGGCGACGAGGTCGTTGATGAACCAGACGCGGCCGATGCCGCTCGCCGCCGCAACCGCGGGCTCGGTGATGCGCTTCCACGGCAGCCACTCCGCCACGCACACGCCGTCCTCCACCGGCCCGGCCAGCCCGAGGCACAGCCCCTCCACGTCCTTGGCCGACCCCCGCCCGTCGAGGAACTGCGCGAGCATCGCCTCGGGCGTCTTGAAGTCGTGCGTGGGGAACGACGCCTCCGAGACGAGGCGCAGGCGACCCGCGCCCCGCTCGCGCTCGAACAGGCCGAGGTTCGACTTCGTCCCCCCAATGTCACCGGCGAGAATGCTCATGCTTGGGGCGGATTCTACGGAACGATTCGATCGGGGCAATGTCACGGCCGTCGGCCCGTCGCGCCCGCGCAGGAATTGCCGATCGCAGCCGCGACCGAACCCGCGCCCCAGGCTCCGATTGCCCCGTTCTCCGGCCGACGCACCGCCGGCCCCGGCCCGTGAAAACGCCGCCCCACCCCCCTACACTCTCGGCGATGTTCACCGGCATCATCGAGCGAACCGTGCGCGTGATCGGCGTCACCGAGGGTCCCGCCTTCCGGCGCCTGACCCTGGCCGTCCCCTGGGAGGACGTGAAGCCCGGCGAGAGCATCGCCGTCAACGGCGTCTGCCTGACGGCGGCGGAACTCGCGCCCGGACAGATCGGCTTCGACGTGATCCGCGAGACGCTCGACCGCACGAACCTCGGCCTGCTCCAGGCGAACGACGAGGTCCACGTCGAGCGCTCGCTCCGAGTGGGAGACCGCATCGACGGCCACTTCGTCCAGGGCCACGTCGACGGCACCGCCCCGCTCGTCGAGCAGATCGCCAACGGCGAGGAGTGGCGACTCACGCTCGAGGCGCCGCCCGGCATGGCGAAGTATCTCGCGCCCAAGGGCTCGGTCTGCGTCGACGGCGTCAGCCTCACGATCGCCGCCGTCGACGGCCGCCGCTTCCAGGTCGCCCTCATCCCCACCACGCTCGCGCTCACGAGCCTCGGCAAGCGCGCCTCGGCTGGCCCTTCAACCTCGAGGCCGACATCCTCAGCAAGACCGTTGTTTCATACCTTGAACGGCGGCAGGCGTAAGCGGAAGATGGTCGGCAGTTGCTCGTTGCTGGATGACAGGTGCAGCAGCATCGAGAGGACGAGCCGGATGAGCCGTCTCTACTGGCAACTCTGACGACTAGCAACTGCTCCATGGACTACCGTCCCACCATCGCGATCACCATGGGCGACCCCGCCGGCATCGGGCCGGAGGTGATCGTCAAGGCGCTGGCCGACCTGGTGCTGCGGGCACGCGCGGTACGTCATCTACGGGATGAACGAACTGCTGCACTACGCGGCCGACCTCGCCGAATTCGACGTCTTCTGGTGGCGCGACCAGTACCACGGCCGGCTCAAGCACTACCCGCATGATGTCGTCGTCGTCGATTACGACCAGTACTCGATCCTCGGCTCGACGATCAAGACGCCGAGCAAGATCGGCGGCGAGGCGAGCATGCGGTTCTGCGTCGACGCGATCGAGGCGCGCGAAGAAACTCGTCGACGCCGTCGTCACCGCCCCGATCGCCAAGGAAAGCTGGAAGCTCGCCGGCTACGGCTACCCCGGCCACACCGAACTGTTCGCCCACCGGACCGGCGCCCGCCGCTTCGCGATGATGTTCGCCGGCGGCCCGCTGAAGGTCGTGGC
This sequence comes from Phycisphaerae bacterium, assembly GCA_030448225.1. The sequence goes on along the minus strand of JAUJNJ010000088.1, from coordinate 2,521 downwards.
GACGGTCCACATCCCACTCATGGGCCTGTGGGGCAAGCTGAACATCGGGGCCGTGTTCCAGCCGATCGAGCTCATTCACAAGGCGATGGTCGAGGTGGTTCGACACGCCCAAGCCGCGGATCGCGGTCTGCGGCGTCAACCCGCACGCGAGCGAGAACGGGCAGTTCGGCGACGAGGAGGAGCGCATCATCTCCCCCGCGATCTTCATGGCCCGCGAGCAGGGGATCGACGCCAGCGGCCCCTACTCGCCCGACACGATCTTCATGGCCGCCCGCGACGGCAAGTACGACGCCGTCGTCGCGATGTACCACGACCAGGGCCTGATCCCGGTGAAACTCCTCGCCTTCGACCAGGCGGTCAACCTCACGCTCGGCCTCCCCATCATCCGCACGAGCCCGGACCACGGCACCGCGTTCGACATCGTCGGCCGCAACCGCCGCTAACCCCGGCAGCATGCGGGCGGCGATCGAACTGGCGATCGACCTCGCGGTGCGAAAGCACGCGAAAGAGCACGCCCCGAAGCATCAGCCACGTGCCGTCGACGACGGCAGCGCCGGCGGAGGCTGAGCTTGGAACCGCCCCCACCCGAAGCCGACGATCCGCCCCATCCGCTGCCGTGCCCGGCCGCCGCACCGGCCGTCCATGCGACGATCATGTACCGCTCGCCCCCGGCTCGTGAACCCGTGTCACGCCTGTGGCACCTCTTTAAGGCGCTGGCCTGTCTCCTCCTCACGTTGGTCGTGTCGCTCGTTGCATTAGTCCTGACGTGGGCCGCTGTCGCGCGGTTCAACGATCGCGTCGATCCCACCTTCTACCATGTCGCGACGGCCGCCGCGCTCGCTTGGGCCGCCGTATGTGCCGGGGTGATTGCCACGCGCAACGAGTTCCGGTTCGGGACATGACCGCGTATGAAGAGGCGCCCGCACCCGGCCCCGGGCTGCTCCCACGGCCGCGCAACGAGGGGATGGCGCGGGGGACGCCGCGTTCACTGTAGGAGTCCCATGAAATCTCTTCCGGCTCAGCCCAACATCGTGATCCTCGGCGGCGGCTTCGGGGGCGTGTACACCGCGCGGAAGCTCGAGCGCCTGTGGCGCCGCGACGCGGCGGTCAACATCACGCTCGTCAGCCGCGACAACTACTTCCTGATGACGCCGCTGCTGTTCGAGGCCGGCTCCGGCGTGCTCGACCCGCGGCACGCGGTCACGCCGATCCGGCGGATGCTCGACCGCACGCGGTTCGTCGAGGCGGAGGTCGAGCGGATCGACTTCGCGCGGAAGGTCGTCGTCGCCCGCCACGCCGCCGAGTCCGAGGCGATCGAGATCCCCTACGACCAACTCGTGATCGGCCTCGGCGGCGTGACGAACACGCGCATCATCCCCGGCTCGGAACACGCGACGACGTTCAAGACGCTCGCCGACGCGATCTACGTCCGCAACCACGTCATCGACAACTTCGAGCACGCCGACGCGACCGCCGACGCGATCGACCCGGCCGTCCTCACGTTCGTGATCATCGGCGCGGGCCTCGTCGGCGTGGAACTCGTCGGCGAGCTGACGAGCTTCGTCCGCCACATCGCCCGTTCCTACCCGCGGGCGCGCCGCCGGCCGCCCGAGTTTCACCTCATCGAGGCGGGCCCGCGCATCCTGCCGGAGATGGATGAGACGCTCGCCGATTACGCCCGCAAGGTTCTCGAGAAGCGCGGCGTACACGTGCGCACGAACTCGCCGGTGAAGGAAATCCGCCCGGACGGCGTCGTGCTGCCGGACGGCTCGGAGATCCTCGCCGGCACGATCGTCCTCGCGGCCGGCGTCGCGCCCAACCCGCTGCTGGCCGACCTGCCGCTCGACAAGGATCGCAAGGGCCGCATCGCCACCGACGCCACGATGCGCTCGACGAGCAACCCGGACGTCTGGGCGATCGGCGACTGCGCGTCGATCCCCGACCCCGCCGGCAAGCCCTACCCCCAGCTCGCGCAGCACGCGCTGCGCGAGGCGAAGGTGCTGGCCCACAACATCACCACCGCCCTGCGCGGCGGCGGCGAGCTGAAGCCGTTCGTGTATGAAAACCTCGGCACGCTCGCCGCGCTCGGCCACTACAACGGCGTCGGCCGGGTGCTGTGGTTCAAGATCCGCGGCTTCGTCGCGTGGTGGGTCTGGCGGACGTACTACCTGTCGCAGATGCCGCGCTTCGAGCGCAAGCTGCGCATCGTCCTCGACTGGACCGTCGCGCTGTTCTTCCCCTACGACATCGTGAAGCTCGACCTGTTCGGCCAAGAGCACCCCGCCCGCCGCCGCGGCGGTGGCACCCCACAAGCAACCACGCCGACGCCCGCGCGGGTACCGGAGAAGGTGAACGTCGGCTCGTAAACGGGACGCGGAGCAGGCGCCGCATCTCTTCCCGGCGTACACCAAACGATCAGGATACTAGAGCGTTTCTCAGGTCGGTGTAGCGTGCGTCGGAACGAGCCGCGAGCGTGAGCGACCGGACCGTCCACTCCCTCACGGTCGCGGCTCGTCGAGGC
>JAUJNJ010000087.1:5982-23636 GCA_030448225.1 Phycisphaerae bacterium | reverse complement strand
TTCACGAAGTGGCTGAGGAACGCCGCCCTGGAGCGGGTGCCCCTCGCGGCCGCCGGAGTTGACGATGTCGGCCGGCTCGGACTTGGGTGTTAGTCGCGGCGGTCGTCGCCGACCGGCAGCGCCACATCTTCTCGCCCGCCGCGTCGCGGCCTCGTTCAGTTCGTCGACGAGGTCGTCGCTGTTGCTCATCACGCCGGCCATCGTCTTGCCGAGCGCGCGACGATCACGCGGGTGAGCGTCGCGAGGTCGACGACCGCCGACGGCTCGTACGTCTCGATGCCCCACGCCGCTCGCCGAGCACGAGGCGGCCCTCGGCGTCGGTGTTGGTGACCTCGACGGTGACGCCGTTGTACATCCGCAGGATGTCGCCCGGGCTGACAGCGTGGAGCGATGTGGTTCTCGGCGCTGGCGAGGATGCCGATCACCGGCACGGGCAGGCGTTGAGCCGCGCCACCGCGTACCAGCCCAGCACCGTCAATGCCGCACTTGTCGAAGATCATCCGCTGCATCTTCTCGGCCGGCTTGATCGAGATGCCACCGAAATCGAACGTGATCGCCTTGCCGACCACGAGGAGGGGCTTTCCATTTCGGATTTTGGATTTTGATTTTGGATTTGAGCGCTGCTTCCGCTCTTCGCCCGCCCCGTTGCCCTCCCCGCCGACCCCTTCCACTCCAGCACGATCGTCCGCAGCGGGTGCGATGCTGCCGGCAGCGACGAGGCGAGGATGCCGCCCATGCCGAGCTTCGCCATCTGCTTTTCTCGTCGAGCACGCAGGCGGTCAGGCCGGCCTCGCGGGCGAGGTCTTGCGCGACCTTGGCGAGCGTGACGGGATTGATGTCGTTGCCGGGCCGCGAGGCGATCGCGGGCGAAGTTCTGGCCGTCGGCGACGCGCGGGCGCGCTGTCGGCTGTGCGGATGCAGGTCGCGGCTGTCCTCGACGATCAGCGTGAACTGGACCGGGACGGGCTTCTTCTTCGCGTCGTCGCCGCCGTCTTTTGGTCAGCGCTGCCCTTGTACTCGCCGTAGGTGAAGCTGCCGAGCAGGAAGCCGGTGGCGAGCGCCCCTCGACCGCGACCTCGGCGGAGCCGAGCGGCCGACGCCTGGGCGAGCCGAGGAGAGCGTGTCAGGGCGTGGCGGGGACGATCACGGCGAGCGACCGCAGCTTGTGCCGCCGCCGCCGCCTTCGCCAGCGTGCCGCCCGCCTCGCGCGCACTGGCCGGAGAACTTCGGCCGCGCGCCCAGCCCGACGACGAGCAACCGGCGGGACCGGCCGTCCCCTCTTCGAGCAACTGCTGCGTGAGCTCGTTCGACTTGCCCTGCATCATCGCCCGCCGTCACGAGCGACTCGACCGCGTCGCCGACGTCGTCCGGCAGGCCGGCCAGCGCGTCGTCGCCCGCCTTCGTTTCCTTGTGGACGAGCACCGCCACCACCTCGGCGGCATCGGGCAGTTCGTCCTTCAGTGCGATCGTCACGTCCGTGCTGGTCGGGATCATGTCTCGTCGTCGCCCAGGTTCGGGTTCCAGCGCAGTATAGGTGGAACCGCGAACGGTGAGACAACGACGCGCGAGGTCCGGCTACCAGCCCGCCCGCGCGCGCGAAGCCCCGGCCGCTCGCGGCTTAGCCGCCCCTTCCGACCACGCGCGGCAGATCGAGTTCCACCCTCTCGAACGACGTGCCATCACCCGGACCAGCGCCGACGTCGGCCGTAACGTCGCACCCACAGCGCCACCGCCGCGAGAGGCGGAGAGGCACGCGGAGCGTCAGGGCGTCGAGCGCGTGCGCTTCACCCCGTGATATCCACCACTCGCGTCACCGGCGGCAGGCAGCGCGGTCGTCGCGCGCCTGGTACGTAGGCGCTCAGCCGCGGCGGCGCGGCGAGGACGGCGGGGAGCTGCACGCGGACGTCGATTTGCCCGCTGTAGACGGCACCGGCTCGTCGACGTACTCGAACCGCACTTCCTCACCGCGGATAATCGACGGCCGGCTCGGCGCCGCCCGCGTCGATGATCAGCGCGTGGGGATGAGGGGCACGTCGCCGCCGCCGATGTCGTTCGCGTAGATGTGGTACGGCTCGGCGATGGTCAGCCGCACGATCAGTTCCTGGTGGCCGGTCCACGCCGCCGTCGCCCCAGCGGCGTTCACACCGCCGATAGTGGGGCGGGCGGGGGCGGACGGGAGCGCGTCAGCCGTCAGTCCTCCGCGCGGCGGTCGTGACGCGGAACGGCTCGTGGCGGCTGGAGGTTGCGTCGCCGCCTGCACCATCGCGCTCATCCCCTCCCTGCTGCTCTCCATCGCCGGCGAACAGCGCCAGCGTGCCGCGGGCCGGGTCGACCTGGCCGAGCGACAGCAGCGCCATGACGGCCACCGCGTTGCCGCTCGGCAGCGGGCTGTCCGTCGCCACCTTCTGGCGGACAACGAGGTCGGTCGCGTCCTTGTCGGTGAAGTAGAAGCCGCCGTGCATCTCGTCGACGAACTTTTGCAGCATCGGCATCGCGACCTCGACCGCGTGCTGCCGCCACCGCGCGCGCTGGCGTCGTGCAGCGCGATCAGGGCCTGGGCGAGGTAGGCGTAGTCGTCGAGGAACGCGTTGTACTTCACCTGCCCCTCGCGGCTCGTCCGCATCAGCGAGCCGTCCGCCGAAGAGGTAGGCTCGAGCAGGGAACGCGCGCGCTCGGCGGCCTTCGAGGTATGCGGATCGTCGAGGATCTGATACCCGTACGCGAACGCGCGGATCATCAGCGCGTCCCAACTCGTGAGGACCTTCGTGTCGAGCAGCGGCTGTTCCGCGCGTCGCGGGCGGTTTTGAGCACCTGCCGCATCGGCTCCAGGCAGCTTGTAGCGCGTCGGCCGTGGTGCCGAGCGATGCCGCGACCGTCTCGAGCGGCTCGGGCAGGAACAGGATGCTCTTGTCGGGCGTGCCGGTGCCGTGGTGCGGGTCGGCGAAGTTCGGCCCGCGGTCGACGCCGTAGACGCGGTTGAAGATCGCCGCGTCGTCAGGCCCCAGCAGCGCGTCAATCTCCGCCTTCGTCCACAGGTGACAGGCCTCCATGGCGTCGACCTCGGCGTCGAACGCGATGTAGAACGCGCCGTCGGGGCTCGTCATCTCGCGCGCAGGACGAAGTCGAGCACGCCGCGGGCGACGGCGGCGTAGCGCGTCGCTCGTCTGGCGGTAGGCCTCGGCGTAGACCCAGGCGAGCATCGCGTTGTCGTAGAGCATGATCTCGAAGTGCGGCACGAGCCACTTCGCGTCGGTGCTGTAGCGGTGGAACCCGCCGCCGAGTTGGTCGCGGATCCCGCCGCGTCTGCGCGTCGAGCGTGTGGCGGACCATCTTCATCCGCCGTTCATTCGGGAAGTGCCGGTTGTGGACGAGGAGCAGTTCCAGTTCCGTCTCGCGCGCGGGAACTTGGGCGGCGCAGAAGCGCCGTTGGTCGAGTCGTAGTCGGCGACGATGCGGTCGAGGAGCGACTCGATGAACGGGTTGTCGATCGTGACCGGCGACGCGGGCGGCGTGGGCTCGGCGAGCCGGCGGAGGTAGCCGACGATCTGGTCAGCGGCCCCCTCGACCTCGGGTTTCCGCTCGCGGTACGCCTCGTCGTTCGGCCAAGATCTGCACGAACTGCTGCGGCGGGTAGTACGTCCCGCCGTAACGGCCGCAGGTCCGGCGTAGGCCAGACGCTCATTGGCCACCCGCCGCACGCGCTGGTGAGGGATCTGCACCGCCGTCGTAGCCGCAGCTGGTCGACGTCCGGCCGTTCCTCGCGGTCAACCTTGATGTTCACGAACCGCCGGTTCATCTCGGCGGCGACGGCCTCGGTCTCGAAGCTCTGCCGCTCCATCACGTGGCACCAGTAACAGGTGCTGTACCCGACCGACAGGAAGATCGGCCGGTCCTGCGACCGCGCCCGCCTCGAAGTCTTCGGGCTCCAGGGGTACCAGTCGACCGGGTTGTGCTGGTGTTGCAGAAGGTACAGGCTCGTCTCGCCGCGACAGGCGATTGGTGTGGGCGTGATTCATCGAGACGGTTCCATTTCTCCGCGGTTCCCGATAGCCACCTGCCAACCTCCGAGACACGTCGGTTTTCCCGTGTCGCCGCCACGGACGAGCGAACGACTTGTGCAGCCGGCGTAGGAATATGCCTCATCGCGCGCGGCAGGAATGGTCCGCCCACTCGGTCGAATCGAGTCGCCGACGACCACCCATACCGTCGAAACACGCATTGATTTCCTAACACGGAGCGGCATAACGGTGCGTTTGAGTCGCAGCCGCGGGATTGCGCCGCGATTCACCGCCTTGGCACCCGTTTCGCACAGTCAGGGCGTGAGCGACGTGGGAACCATAAATATTTCCTTATATGAGGGGCCGAGGGCATTTTTATCGTATGTTACTGCCGGCCTTCTGTAAACTGGTGCCGTCGCGTCACCGGCAGTTGCTATCACTTCCGGTAGCAATGTGCTCCGGGGAGCGGTCGGTCATGTCTCGTACAGAGGGCAATGCGTGACCTTCTCAGGCAGGCGAGCGTGCTGGCACTGGGGATGGCGTGGGCCGCAGGATCTGCCGCGCGTACTGACCGTCTTCAACGACTTCGAGGCCGGCACGGTCGCAGAGCGAGCAGCTGGTTTCGCTATCGCCGCTTCTCCGGAACGACCAGCGGAAACCTCACGATCACGCCCAACACGGCGCGCGTCACCGAGACCTATCCGGCCGGCCTGGCCTGGGCAAGGTCGGCGAGATCCAGTTCGCGTTCGTCGACGCCTCGCTGAACCGCTGGCTGCGCACGACGTTCAACGCGGCCGGCGTGCCGAATCCCGAGATCGACCTGACGCAACAGCTGCAATTCGACATCTACTGATCACGGTGCGGGTGTCGCTGTCGGTCCGCGAGGCGGGCGACGGCCCGATGGCGGTAACGGCGCGCCCGTCGCCGAGATCGAGTTCGTCATGCCGTCGCGCCGGGGCACCACGAGTTCCACCCTGGTCGCCGGTCGGCGACCTCGTCCCCGCAACGTCTGGACGACGCTCACGTTCGACATCCCGGACCGAACCGGTCGTCGCGCTCACTGGCGACGGCGTGCTCGAGCCGGCGAACGACAAGTGGGGGCATCCTCGAGCGCTGGCAATCACTCCGAGGGCGAGGCCGCCGATCACGATGTACTACGACAACTTCCGCCAGCAGCCGGTCCCCGAACCCGGGTCGGCCGTCGCCCTCCCTGGGCGCGGCAGGGTTGCTGATGGCCCAACGTCGGCCGCCCGGCGCGCGGCCTGATCGGGAGCCAGGCGATCGCTTGCGGTTCGGTGGATTGGAAACCTAGGCGACGTTTGACCGATAAGGTGCCTAGAATTTTGGGGCGGGGCAGAAAATTTTTGTTTTTGCGGTTAATCCTGTCCGCTTTACGCGTTATATCTAGGACGACTGCCGATTGTCTGATGTTCGTCTGGAGGCCCTTGTCATGGCCAAGTCACTTCGTACTGTAGCCGTCGCGGCTTCACGCTCGTCGAACTTCTTGGTGGTCATCGGAATCATCGCGCTCCTGATGGGCATCCTGCTCCCCGCCCTCAACAACAACGCCCGCCGGTCCGCCCGGTCGGTGAAATGCCTGTCGAACCTCCGGCGGTGGAGAGCGCGTTCTTCCTCTATTCGAGCAACAACAAGGGGAAGTGACCACGTCGTCGTACGGGGGTGTTACCGCAGGCGGACATCGTGCAAGGCCGGCCCTTACGAGCGGCGATGGTATGACTCGTCGCCGAATACGTCACGACCGAGCGCATGCAGCGGGCGGAAGATACCTGCTGGGTGGCGCGAGAATTCCGTCTTGTGGGGCTGCCCGGAGTGGAGCCGCACGGACCTCTTCAGTCGGCGGACCGATACCGCCCCGGCTACGCGATGCAGTATTACCCGACCTATTTCGAGGACGGAAACCTCCGGAAGCTCGCGTACATCCCGCCGCCGCCGGCGATGCGGGGCAGTACGTGCCTCCAGAACAAGTGGACGAAGGCCGCCGAACGAGCTTGGTAGCCGATTCGATGGCACATCATTTGCGGTGGGCGGCCCGAGGCCCACCGAGCCGACCCAGACCTCGACGACGTTGAAGTGGGCACCGTTCCACCACCCGCCGGGGACCCCAGGGCGCGCGCGACGACCGGCCGGCCGACTCTAACTTCTACGTCGACGGCGCGCGCCTGCAACGCCCGCAACAGCGTGACGAAGAATGAGACGTACAGCAACAAGCTGATGAACATGCTGTTCTGCGACGGCCACGCCTCGCCCGTGAGCGTCCGCGAGGCGTACGATGAGTATCGTCAACCCCCAGACAGACGCGGACGGGGCCGTAGACGGGCCGTAGGGAATGGCGGGTCCGGCCGGAACTTGATGCTTGGTTTGGAGACGTGCTTAGAAATGTTTGGGGGCGACCACGCCGCACGCGGTCGTAGGTTTAGAACCGAGACTGGTCGCATTTAGAGGTGTTTCTATGAGAACGTTTTTGACGGTGAACAGGTCGAAGGCCTCCGGTCGCCGTGGCTTCACGCTCGTCGAACTCCTGGTCGTGATCGGGATCATCGCGGTCCTGATCGGGATCCTGCTGCCCGCCCTCAACAACGCCCGCCGGTCCGCCCGGTCGGTGAAGTGCCTGTCGAACCTTCGGCAGATCGGGGCGGCGTTCTTCCTCTACTCCACGAACAACAAGGGGATGTTCCCCGTCGCCGTGCACGAGCGGAACGCGCACATCCCCGTCGGCCCGTACGAGCGGCGCTGGTACGACCTCGTCGGCGAGTACGTGGTCTCGACGCGGATGCAGGGCTCCGGCGATATCAGTCTTGCCCAGATTCGTCGAGATTCAGTGCTGTGGGGCTGCCCCGAATGGTCGCGCGTCGATGAGGGAAATACCTTTACCGGTGACCAGTTCCGCCCCGGCTACGGGATGCAGTATTACCCGACCTACTTCGAAGAGGCCCGGATCCTTGCCAACTTGGCTTACGTCGCCGGGACCGGTGCCTCGAAGCGTGGCCGGTACTTCGCGCAGACGAAGTGGAAGAAAGCGTCGGACCGCGGGCTAGTCGCGGACTCCCTGTCGCACATCATCGGCACGGTCGCTCCCGCGGCGACCGAGCCGACTCAGACGTCGACGACGCTGAGGTGGGGTCCGTTCCACAACCTACCGGGCACAACTCCCGTTCCTGGCCGGCCCTCGGACGCGAACTTCTACGTCGACGGTGCCCGCCACGGCCGCACCGGCGTGACCAAGCAGGAGACGTACAGCAACAAACTGATGAACATGCTCTTCTGCGACGGCCACGCCTCCTCCGTGAGCGTCCGCGAGGCGTACGACTCGATCGTGAACCCGGGCGAGACGAAGACCGGGCCGTGAGAACGCCTCCAAAGTTTGGATTTCCGCCGGCACGCTTCGAACCCGAAGCGTGCCGGCTTCTTTTGATACGTGGTCGCCGAACGCGCGACGTGGGTTCAATCCTCGGGCTTCTCCCCCGCGTCGGCCATCTTGACGATTTTGGGGTCGAAGCGGGCGATCACGTCGACGAGGTCGGACTGGGCGGCCATGACGGAGTGGATGTCCTTGTAGGCGCCGGGGGCCTCGTCGATCCCGGCGGATAACAGCTTCACGCCGGCCTGCTCGAACATGTCCTTGAACTGGTTCCAGCGGAACTTCTGCTTGGCGGCGGTGCGGCTCATCTGCCGGCCGGCGCCGTGGGAGGCCGAGTCCATGCTCTGCGGCTCGCCCCGGCCGCGGACGACGAACCCGGGCGTGGCCATCGACCCGGGGATCACGCCGAGCGCGCCGCGGCCGGCGGGCGTGGCGCCCTTGCGGTGGACGACGACGTCGCGCCCGCCGTGGCGCTCCTTCCACGCGAAGTTGTGGTGGTTCTCCACGCCGGCCAGCACCTTCGCGCCCAGCGCCCTCACCACGTTGCGGTGGATCAGCGCGTGGTTCGCCGACGCGTACTTGCCCATGAGTTCCATCGCGGCCCAGTACTCCTGGCCCGCCGACTCGTCGAGGTCGAGCCACGCGAGCCGCCGCAGCTCCGGCGGGAGCTCGGGGTGCTTGTCCATCGCGAGGCGCGAGTAGAAGTCGGCGACCGCCGCCCCCGCCCCGCGGCTGCCGCTGTGGCTCAGCAGCGCCAGGTACTGGCCGGCCTCGAGGCCGAGGTCGGGCCGGTCGAGCGTGAGCGTGCCGAACTCGGCGAAGTGGTTGCCGCTGCCGCTCGTGCCGAGCTGCCCGCGCGCCTTCTCGAACACGCGCTTCGTCACCGAGGTGACCGACCAGTCCTCGTGGAGGACCTCGTGGTCGAACGGCTTCTTCCACTCCTGCCCGGTGCCGAACTTCGTCTCGCGCTGCAGCGCCCGCTCGAGCTGCGGCTGCACGCGCTTCATGTCGGCGGCGGGGATGTCGAGGACCGACAGCTTCATGCGGCAGGCGATGTCGACGCCGACCGCGTAGGGGATGACCGCGTTCTCCGTCGCCAGCACGCCCCCGATCGGCAGGCCGTACCCCTGGTGCGCGTCGGGCATGAGCGCCCCCGCCACGGCGACGGGCAGGCGGACCGAGTTCACCATCTGGCCGACCGCCCCCTGCTCCAGCCCCTCGCCCCAGATCCGGTACGGCGCCGGCTCGGCGCGCTCGACGTACTCGTTGCGCCGGTTCGCCTGCTCGACGAGCGCCTCGGCCAACAGCTGCCAGTGCGGGTGGTCCTTGTAGGCGTTGGGCTCGTTGGCGAGCGCGGCGAGGTCGCGACGCAGCACGTCGCGGCCGAGCGCCTTCTCCGCTTCCGGAATCACCTTCAGCGCGACGGCGATCGCCTTGCCCGGCTTGAAGCCGAGCTTGATGAGGTCTCTGCCCTTCATAGGCGAAGTGTAATCCGCCGGCGCGGGAGAGGGAGCGCCAGTCGTCCGTCATCGCCGCTCTACAGCGCCCGAGAAGGCATCCGTCGGCTCCCCGAAGCAAGCTACGGACGTAGACCACGCCCCCCACCAACGCTCGCGGGCGGGCCCGTCGGCCCGCCCGCAACCATTCGAGGCGAAGTTCGCATCTCGCGCCGACGCGAAGCGGCGGCGTGGAACGGGCTCAGCGGACGTACGCCGCCTGCTGCATTGCCGACGACACGAGCGACGGGTTGCCGGACGACGATTCCAGCGCGTTGTCGCCGGGCATCTCCGTTTCGGTGAGCGGCGCGACGATGATGTCGAACGCGCCCATCGCGGCACACGTGGCGATCGTGGCGGGGTCCTCGTCGCCCACCGCGAACGGCAGCGCGGCGATCATGGCGCCGCCGGCCACGTCCATGCCGAGGTGCGCCTTCATCGGCAGCAGCTTGAACGCGCCGAGTTCGTGGCGCGTCAGGAGCGTGTACCCGAGCTTCACGAGCGCGACGCAGTCCATCGCGCGGACCATCGGCTTGCTCCACCCCATCACGCGGGGCAACAGCATGAACTTGCCGATCGTGGCGTAGTCGAGTAACGCGTGGCTGCGAGTGGAAATCGGTTTACGCATATGTCACTTCTCCCAGTTGGTGAACCTCGCCCCACGTCTTGCAACACCGGTGCCCGTAGCGTGCGAAATCGACAGGATCGACGGCGCGCATCGAAGTTGAACGCACGCCGGGCTGCCGCCATGTCCACGCCGGCCGCGACCGCTGCCGGCGACGCGTGACCGGAAGGCACGCGCGCGAAAAGGCTTCTCCGCCAGCCGGGGCCGTCGAAGGAAGCCTTCGCGCGTGTAACGTTGACGCCCGATGGCCGGGCCGATCAGCCGGGCTGGGCGGCCTCGAGGTTGATCTGCGACTCGGCGAGCTGCGTCAGCAGCTTGTCGGTCTTCTCCTCTTCCTGGAGCGTCTGCTCGAGGAGCTTGGCCGCTTGGTCCTCGCCGAGCAGGCGGGCGTAGGTGCGGGCCGTGCCGTAGCCGGCGATCTCGTAGTGCTCGACCTTCTGCGACACGCCGATCAGGGCCGCGTCGAGCACCTCGGGCTCCATGTCCTCGCCCATCGTCTCCTTCGCCTCGTTGATGAGCCCCTCCATGGCCAGACACTTCTTACCGGTCGGCTTCTTGCCCATCTTTTCGAAGATCTTCTTCAGCCGTTCGACCTGCCCCTCGGTCTCGCGCATGTGGCGCTCGAACGACTTCTTCAGGTCCGGCGACGACGCCTTCTTCACCATCTTCGGCATCGCCTTGAGCAGTTGGTTCTCGGCGCTGTAGAGGTCGCGCAGGTCGTGGACCATGAGGTCCCGCAAGCTTTCCATTTCCATTCGCTTCTCCTTCACTTCGGTTGGACGGTGTCGGATCTCGTGCGGCCACGAGTCACTGCGATCGCGATTTCGCAATCGCTGTGCCGCCGGGCACGCTTGCACGCGGCGATCGCCACGCGGGCGGATAAGCCTTAGACGGAGCCGACGCCCCCGCCGTCGATCGGCGGACGCGCGACTCGCACCGCCGCCACGCGGGACGGCACCGCGCGCCGCGCCCGGCGACGAAACGGCAGGCGCGACGCGACACATCTGCCACAACCCGTTGGCCGCACGAGTTTCCGCCGCAGGTCGCTCACCCTTCGCGCCGATCACGCGGCGCGCGGGCGGCGACCCGGACGCACAGCTCCCGGCGTCCCCGTCCGGTCAAAGATCGTCCCGGTCCGTCCGTCCGCCGACCGGCCCGGCGGCCGGCGCCGAAGAATTGTTTTCCGCGCTGCCCGGGCGGCGGGCCGAGACCTATCTTAAAGCTGCTGCGGCGTCGCCATGTCGCGTCCGGCATGGCCGTTGCGTCGCGTGCAGCGGACCGATTCACGCAGGGAGGTCGCCCATGCAACTGTCCGAGATCCTGACGCGGGAAGTCGAGACGATCGCGCCGAACACGAGCATCAAGGAAGCGGCGCAGCGGATGCGGTCGATGGACGTCGGCGCGCTGCCCGTCTGCGACGGCCGGCGGCTGCTCGGGATGGTGACCGACCGCGACCTGACGATCCGCATGCTCGCCGAGGGGCGCGACCCGGTGAACACGCCGGTGAGCGAGGCGATGACCCCCGACGTGCGCGTCGCGTTCGCCGACCAAGACGTGACCGAGGCGGCCGACATCATGCAGCGCGAGCAGATCCGCCGCCTGCCGGTGGTCGACCGCGAGCGGCAGCTCGTGGGGATCGTCTCGCTCGGCGACCTCGCCGTCGCCGGCGACGACCGCCTCTCCGGCGACGCGCTCCAGGCGATCTCCCAGCCCTCGCACGGCGCCGCGCAGCAGAACCAGCGGCCGGCGTGAGGGGCACGGCGTAACCGGATGCGGGGCGCCCGAGCCTGCGCGCGGCGCGGATCGACGAGCAGGTGGCAATCGCGCGGCGACCGGCCGTCACCGAGCCCGGACGAGAAACACTGTTCCACCCGTTCACACAGGACCACCACGAACTGCCGAACGAGAAAACCAGCACGCCCAAGCACGACCCGAGCCACGCCCCCGAGGCCGGCGAGCCAGACGTGAGCGGCCGGTCGCGCGGCCACATCGTCGACGAGAAAAACCCCGCCGGCCCCCAGGCTGGGAAGAAGGGCGAGATGCAGTCGGACCGCGAGTCCGGCCGCCAGGACGCGATGAGCTGAGCCGCTCCACTCGTGTACCGCGGCGCGCGAGGGCAACCGCCGCGCCTCGTCCACCCGAAACCACTGACGCGGCCCGACGGTGAACCGTCGGGCCGCGTTGTACTTCATCGCGGTGCTCCGTCGCCCGCGGAGAATCGGCGACGTCGCTCGCTCATCTGCGCCGCCCCAAAAGCACTCGTCTTGCTCACTCCCACTTGCTTTCCGCTCACTCCCACATACTTCCATAGTTGCGGACGTTCGCGGCGGCGGCTCGGGATCGACTTGTGTTCGGCATCCCACGGTGCGGGAGACTGCCACACTCGACCGACGCGGATGCACATCGGCGCCCCACCTCAAGCTCGCGTCCGGACGCAGCCGCGTCGGCGAGGCGCCCGCGGCCTGCGTCGGCTGGCCACGTCGGAGCTTTAAGATGCGCGGCGAAAGTTGTGGCCGACGATTCCGCGTTTGCCGTCGGCGCGGTCTGGGGGAGCGGTCTTTGTTACGCCGGAGAGGCGCCGCGGCGCTTTGAGGAAAAACAGCCGTCCCCGGCCGCGCGGGTTGCCGCTAGGGTGCGAACTCCGTGCTCCACGCCAAACACCCGATCACGCTGTTCGCCGTCTCGGCGATGGTCCTGTTCGTCGCGACCGGCTGCCGCCAGTCGGGGAACATGCCGCGGTCGCGCATCGGCGCGCTGCCGTTCCCGGGCATGTGGACGCTCTATGACGAGGCCGACCCCGAACGGCTCGGCCCCCACCGCTACGGGCGGGCGCCGCGCCTGTTCGCGGCGGACGAGTCCGAGCGCGGGATCCTCTACACGACCCGCGGCGGGTTCCTCGACATGGCCCACGTGCGGATGGGGATCGACTGGACCCGCTACTGCACGACCCACCTCCGCGCGCGCGATCCGCGACGGGGCCTCGAGCGTCACGCTCCACGGGGCGAACCGCGCGCTGTTCCACGTCGCGCTCGACTACCTGCCCGCGCGTGGCACGCGCTCGACCCGGCCGAGCGGACGCGTCGGCGACGAGCTGGCGATGCGGGCGGGGCAACAGCTCGCCTACCTCAACCTCACGTGGCACGAGGTCGTCACCTGGTTCGGCCACCGCAACGTCGCGTTCATCGACGAGTCGCCGTCGGCGTTCACGTACGACGACGTGATGTCCCACGTCGTCGGGCTGCGCGTCGCCGACCGCGCGATGCGGGAGCGCGCGCGCGTTCGACGTGGCGGTGACCGAGGCTGTCGGCCGAGCTCGCGGAGCTTCGGGCGCGCTCGACCCGCAGAGCACCGCGCTGCGCGGGCGGTGCGGGCCGTCGAGGGGATCTGGTGGCCGACGGCAAGCCGCTCAAGCGGCACCTCGACGTCGGCCTCGCGACCGGCGTCGCCGCGCCGTGGCTCGTGCCGGGCGTCGGCGGCGGCGGGCGACCACTACCCGGACGAGCCGGAGGCGTCGCGCTGCCGAGCCTGGCCGACGTGTGCGGGCACGACCTCACGGGCTTCTACACGGTCGAGATCGAGCCGCGCATCCCCGAGGCCCCGCGGATGCGCCTCCTGCCGGGCCGGCCGCGCGCTTCCGGCACGACCGCGACCTGCCGGTGCCGCCGCGCGTCGCCCGCGCAGATGCAGCGGCAATTCGCCCCCGACGTCGACCAGCCGTGGCCCGCCGAGCCGCTGCCGCCGGACGACCGCCTCGCCCGCCGCGCCCCGCCCTTCGTCCGACTTTCCTCGGCCGACGCCGACGCCGCTCACGATGCGATGATGCACATCGACGACGACGACGACGACGACGACGGCAACCGGACGTCGCCTCCGACCGTTCCCACCGCTCTCTCACAGCGAAGCGGTCGACGTCTCCACGACGTTTCAGCACGTCGAGCGCCGGTCGCGCAATGACGCAGATCGGGTGGAAGCACCTGGTCTTCGGGACGAAGCCGTCCGGGACGGTCATGCCGCTCGGGGCGGATCTTCACGGGGCTGGGAGAAGTCGCATCGGCGACCACGCGTTCAATCCACGTGCGACGCCGGTTCGCCTCCATGGATAAACCACGAGCGGCGATCATGTCCGCCCGGGCGCGGGGACCGAATCGGTTCATCTGGCATCGTTCTGGCGGCCGCCGCGCGTGAGCGGCGTGGCGGACGCTTGCGGTTTCGTCGCGTGAACGGGTCGAGCCTCGCCGAGCGGGCATGCCGGGTTCATCTCACATCAACCCACCACGTGGAGCGGCGGCATCCCGGCCGACGCCGCGCCAGTTCCCGCGCGCGCGAGCGCCTCGTCCCGACGTGAGGTTCAATGACGCGCGAACGGCCGTCAGGCGTCCTGCGGCGAGCGGGCGACGCCGGCCGGGGCGCACGCCGCGCCGGGGGCCAGCCCAGCCCGGGCGCGGGCGGGCCGCCGCCGCCGCCGCCGCCGTCGCCGCGCGCGGCGGGCGCGCGGGCTTGCGGCGACGGGCGAGCCGCGCCGAGGTCGTCCAGCAGCGAGTAGGCGACGGGCGTCACCAGCAGCGTGAGCAGCAGCGACAGCGTCTGCCCGCCGATCACCACGATCGCGACGGCCCGGCGTTCCTCGGCGCCGGGGCCGCTGCCCAGGCCAGCGGCAGCATGCCGGCCACGAGCCGCGAGCGTCGTCATCAGGATCAGCGCAGGCGGTCGCGGTTGCCCTGGATGATCGCCTCGTAACGCGCCATCCCCTTGTTCCGCAGGCCGTTCATGTGGTCGATCTGCAGGATCGAGTTTTTCTTCACGACGCCGAACAGCACGAGGATGCCCAGCGCGCTGTAGAGGTTGAGCGTGCCGCCGGTCAGCCAGAGGCTCAGCCGCGCGAACGGGATCGACAGCGGCAGCGACAGCAGGATCGTCAGCGGGTGGACGAGGCTCTCGTACTGCGACGCGAGGATCATGTACATGAACACGACCGACAGCAGGAACGCCCAGATGAACTCGTTGAACGTCCGCTCGAGCTCGCGGCCGCGGCCGGAGATGGCGGTCGTGTAGCCGGCCGGGAGGTTCAGCCCCTCGGCCGCGGCGCTCAGGGCCGCCAGGCGGTCGGCCAGCGCGTAGCCCGGGCCGACGCCGGCGCGGACGTTCACCGCGCGCTGGCGGTCGATGCGGTCGATGCGCGAGGCGCTGTCGCTCACCTCAAGTGAGGCGAGGCTGCCGACTTCGGCGAGCCCGCCGTCCTTGCGGGGCAGGTAGAGGCGCGGGATCGGGTCGGCGGAGTTGCGGAACGCCTCGACCAGGCGCATCTGCACGTCGTACTCCTCGTTCAGGTCCTCGTCGCGGAAGCGGCTGACCTCCTCGTCGCCGCCGACCATGAGGCGCAGCGCGGCGCCGATGTCGCTCGAGTCGACGCCGAGGTCGCCCGCCCGCTCGCGGTCGATGAGGATCTGCAGTTCCGGCTTGTTGAGCTTCAGCGTCGTGTCGGCGTCGACGATGCCGGGGATCTCGCCGTTGAGCGTCTTGTCGCGCAGCGCCTCGGCGTACTTCGAGAGGGTCCGGAGGTCCGGGCCGCGGAGGACGAAGTCGATCTCGAAGTTGCCGCCGCCGATGTTGAACGCCGGGAACCCGCGGACCGACGCGCGGACCTCGCGGTACGTGCGCAGCCGCGTGCGGATCTCGGTCATCACGTCGCGCTGCGAGTAGTTGCCGCGGAACGCCGCGCCGGGGTCGCCCTTGAGCAGGCTCTTGGCGAGGCGGCTGATCGAGAACGTGCGCTCCTCGTGGGGCGCGATGGCGACGTACATCTGCCCGGAGTTGACCGACCCGAGGAACCCGCCGCCGACGCTCGACAGCACGGTCCGCACGCCGCGGACGTCGCGCACCTCCGCCTCGATCGCCTTCATCGCCTCGTCCATCGCGGCGATGCTGGTCCCCTCGGGGGCCGTCAGCCGGACGTCGAACTCCGCCTCGTCGGTGTCGCCCGGCAGGTACTCCTGCGGGACGCGCTGGTAGAGCGGGAGCGCCGACGCGATCACGAGCACCGCCAGGATCGCCACGGGGATGCGCCACCGCATGACGAGGTGGAGCATCCAGGTGTAAGCGCGGTCGACGTACGAGTAGAACCCGCCGCGCGACGACCCGCCGGCCCCGTGCCCCTTCGCGTGAGCGTCGCCCTTGAGCAGGCGGGCGCTCATCATCGGCGTGAGCGTGAACGAGACGAGCAGGCTCACCATGACCGCGACGGCCGCCGTGATGCCGAACTGGTAGAGGAAGCGGCCGGAGATGCTCGACATGAACGAGACCGGCACGAAGATCACGGCGAGGCTCAGCGTGGTCGCGAGCACGGCCAGCGCGATCTCGGCGGTGCCCGCGCGGGCGGCCTCGAACGCGCTCATCTGCTTCTCCTCGACAAAGCGGAAGATGTTCTCCAGCACGACGATCGCGTCGTCGATCACGATGCCGACCATCAGCACGAGCGCGAGCATCGTGACGCTGTTGAGCGTGAAGTCCAGCGCCCACATCATGCCGAACGTGGCGATGACCGACGTCGGGATCGCCACGGCCGCGATGATCGTGCTGCGCCAGCTCCGCATGAACGCCAGCACGACGAGGCACGCCAGGAGGCTGCCCAGCACGAGGTGGAGGTTGATCTCGTGCAGGGCGGCGTAGATGTACTTGCTCTGGTCGCGGATCACCTCGAGCTTGACGTCGGCCGGGAGCTGCGCGGCGATCGCGGGGAGCTTGGCCTTGATCCCCTCGATCGTGGCGACGGTGTTGGCGCCGCTCTGGCGGCGGACCTCCATCGACACGGTCGGCACGCCGTTGAGGCGGGCGATCGACCGCCGCTCCTTCGTGCCGTCCTCGGCGCGGCCGACGTCCTTCACGCGGACCGGCGCGCCGTTGATCTCGGCGATCACGATCTCGTCGAACTGCCACGGGTCGCGGATGCGGCCGCGCGTGCGGAGCGTCTGCTCGCGCACCGGGCCGCTGACGTTCCCGCCCGGCACGTCGGCGTTCTGGCGGGCGACGGCGTCGCGGACGTCGGTCACGGGGATCTGGTAGGCCGCGAGCCGGTCGGCGTCGACCCAGATGTTGATCGCCCGCTCGAGGTCGCCGACGATCGCCACCTCGCCCACGCCGGTCGACCGCTCGAGCTGGCGCTTGATCGTCTTGTCGGCGATCTCGGTGAGCTCGCGGATGCTCCGCTCGCCCGAAAGCGCCAGCGTGATGACCGGGGCCGAGTCGTTGTCGAACTTGCCGATCACCGGCGGGTCGGTGTCCTCGGGGAGCCGCCCCAGGATCGACGACACGCGGTCGCGCACGTCCTGGGCGGCCACGTCGATGTCGCGGCTGAGGTCGAACGTCGCGATGACGAACGAGCTGCCCTGCCCGGAGATCGAGCGCAGCTCCTGGATCCCCTCGACGGTGTTGACCGCCTCCTCGATCACCTCCGAGATGAGCGTCTCGGTCTCCTCCGGGCTCGCGCCGGCGAGGCTCGTTCGCACCGTGACCGACGGCAGGTCCACCGACGGCAATCGGTCCACCCCGAGCCGGAAATAAGCGGCCGCCCCCACCACCACCAGCGCCAGGATGATCATCGAGGCGAAGACGGGCCGGCGGATGCAGATGTCGGCGAGCCTTTGCATGGGCGAGGGATCGTAGGGCGGCGCGCGCCGGCAGTCAGCGGGCGGGACTTCGCGTCGAGGTCAAGAGTTCGAGACCAATGGGCGCCGCGCCTGCCCCGACCGAGTCAACGGCGCGGCCTCCCCGCTTCAGCAGGGAGGATCCATCGGGAGGGTCGATCCGGGAGGATCCAGCGGGGAGGGTCGCGGTCCGCTCCCCCCTTCCATGACACCGTTCACTCGCCTTCGTTGACACGGGCGGGCGCGCGTGGTCAGGGTTGGACCATGTCGAAGGTCATTTCCTTCTCGGTGTTGGCGAGTTCCTCCTGCTGGTCGGGGTCGATGGGCTGGCCGTTCTCGTCCTCGCGTTCGGCCGTCCCCTCCTCGGCGATGAACTCCTGCCGGACGCAGTCGCCGGTCTCGCTGTCGTACTGTTGCGCCACCCACCCGTGGACGATCTTCGTGTAGATCATGACGCCACCTGCCGTTTGTTTCTGCTGCGCGTGCCCGTCCGCGGGCACCTGATGTGTACGCTTA
>JAUJNJ010000087.1:0-5882 GCA_030448225.1 Phycisphaerae bacterium | reverse complement strand
TGCCGTTTGTTTCTGCTGCGCGTGCCCGTCCGCGGGCACCTGATGTGTACGCTTAAGATAACGCGTCGCCCGCCCTGCGAGAAGGCGGGGGCACACGTCGAAACGGGGGGCGTGTGGGGCGGGCTCCTTCGGGTGCCCCGGTGGTCCAACATCGCCGCCGCGATCGGAGGTGAAATCGTCGGCTCCACGCGGGTGGCGTTGCGGCTGCGTACAGTCGTGGTGGAAGATCCGCCGCAATCACGAGGAACGATGCGACATCTGACCCACTTTGTCCTGCTGCTGGCCGCCGCCGCTGTCGTGACGGCCGCGGTCGCCTCGCGTTTCTCGCCGGCGACGGAGTCGGGGACGGTGCGCTGGCACCGAGACCTCGACGCCGCCCGGGCGCAGGCGGCCTCTACCGGCCGGCCGATGATGCTGTTGAACTGGGATATGAATGCCGACGGCCGTGACGGGTCGTGGCGCGGGCCGCTGTCGCACCCGATCGTCGTCGACGCCGCCAACCACGAGTTCGTCCCCGTGCGCGTGGCCGGAAGTAGTTCGTCCGCCCACGTCCCCGCACCGCCAGGATCGATCCGCTTCCTCGCCGCCGACGGCCGCGACCTCAACCCCGCCCGCGCGACCGCCCCCGTTGATGAAGCTCCCTCCACCGCCCGTCTTCTCACGATGATGGACCGCGCGCTCGTGGCCGCGGGCCGGCCGGTGCCGGAGTACCTCCGCCTGGTGGCCGGCGAGTACGACCCGCCCGCACGGGAAACCGCCACGTTCGCCGTGACCTGTTACTGGAAGGGCGAGAAGGAACTCGGCGCGCTCGACGGCGTCGTCGCGACGCGCACGGGGATGCTCGACGGCGAGGAGGTCGTCGAGGTCGACTTCAACCCGAACGTGCTCGGCTTCCGTTCCCTGGCGACCAGCGCCCGGGCGATGGCCTGCTACCGCAAGGTCTACGCCCGCAGCCCCGGGCAGGCGCAAGCCGCGGCCGGCGGCGCGGGGGCGGACGTCGCATCCTCCGCCGAGCCCGTCTACACCGCGGGGAACCAGCAGCAGTACCACCTGTGGCTCCGCAAGGCGTGGCACCTCGTGCCGCTCACCCAACTCCAGGCGACGAAGGTGAACGCCGCCCTCTTGAGACAGGAATCGCCCGACCGATATCTCTCCCCGAGCCAGATCGCGATCCAGCGCCGCCTGCAGGCGATGTATGACCGCGACGTGTGGTCACTCGACGACACCGAGGCGGCGGTCGCGGTGAATCGATCCCCGGATGGATTGGCCGACTACAGCCGCCGGATCCAACGCGCGCTCGACACCATCGAATGACGTGCGGGCACCGCGTCGCTCGACTAGGCGTCTTTCAAATCGATCTGCACGTCGTAACCGAACCGTTCGCGTGCGCGACCGGCAAACGCTTCCACGCCTGTCTTCGACGCACCGGAGGCGAACAGTAGCCGCTTGCGCCCGCCGCTGCCGGCGACGTCGATGAGGTAGCCGCGCCTTGGCGCGTCGATGATCAGCCACACCCCAATGATCAACATGACGATCATGGCAACTTCCAGGAGGTGAATCGTCCCACCCTTCACCGCCCACATCACCAGGTGTATCGCCGGCAGCAGGCCGAGGCCGACCAGCAGGAGGCCCATCACCAATTGCAGGATCGGATGAAGCGAACGCGCGCCATACCGCACGGTCAAACGGTCGATCTGCGCGCGAGGCACGTAGAGTCCCACCCTTCCGCCCTCGACGTCCGCCACACCTTCGTCACCGAATCGGACGCCCTCGTATTCGAAGCGTTCGCTCGTCGCGTCACTCATTACGATCCCTCGCCGCCGTCGATCTACGCCTCGGGGTACTTCCACTCGCCGCGGTAGTCGCGGCGGAGGAGCTTGTTCGCCTCGTCGTCGCCGATGACTCGCTCCTTCTCCGCGTCCCAGCGCACGCTGCGGCCGAGCTTCAGCGAGAGCATGCCGAGCAGCGACATGTTCGTG
Organism: Phycisphaerae bacterium; assembly: GCA_030448225.1. Next base: position 3,903 of record JAUJNJ010000087.1, on the reverse strand, counting down.
GAGTAGTGGATCGCCTCGATGTCGCTGACGGGGCGGCGCTTCGTCTCGATCGCGCTCAGGAAGTCGGCCCACAGTTCCTTGATGTTCTGCTGGTCCGGCTCGCCGAGCGTCGCGTCCTGGTGCACCGGCGGCTTCTTCGGGTCCGACGGGTAGAACGTCCAGCCGTCGAGCCAGCCCATGTGGAACGTCCCCTCGGTGCCGTAGAAGTAGCACCCCACCGCCTGCTGCGGGTGGGTCTTCTCGGCGTTGTTGCCGGCGAACTGGCGGTGCTCCCAGTAGGCGGTGAAGTCGTCGAACTGGAACGTCGCGACCTGGTGGTCGGGCGCGTCGCTCGTCTGCGCCTCCTTCGTCAGCACCGGCGCGCCCTTGATCGCCCGCCCGCCGGCGGAATAAACCGTGTGCGGCGCGCGGCGGTCCATCACCCACAGGATCTGATCCATCCAGTGCACGCCCCAGTCGCCGAGCGTGCCGTTGGCGTAATCGAGGAACCCGCGGAACCCCTTTGGATGGATCTTCTTGTTGTACGGCCGCAGCGGCGCCGGGCCGCACCACATGTCCCAGTCGAGCCCCTTGGGCGGCTCCTCGTTCGCCGTGGGCTTTTCGGGGCCGTTGCCGCCGTAGTTCACGAACGCCCGGACCGAGCCGATCTTGCCGACCTTGCCGCTGCGGATGAACTCGCGCCCCGACACGTTGTGCGGCGCGACCCGCCGGTGCGTCCCCACCTGCACCACCCGGTCGGCGGCGCGGGCGGCGTTCACCATCGCCCGGCCCTCCATGATCGTGTGGCTGATCGGCTTCTCGACGTAGACGTGCGCGCCGCTCTTCACCGCGTCGATCGTCACCAGCGCGTGCCAGTGGTCCGGCGTGGCGTTGATCACGATCTGCGGCTTCTCCTGCTGCAGCAACTCGCGGTAGTCGGCGTAGCGCTTCGGCTCGTCGCCGCTCACCTGCTTCACCTCGGCCAGCGCCTTGTCCATCTGCCGGGCGTCGACGTCGCAGACCGCCACGAGCTTGCACCGCCCCGAGCGCAGCGCCTCGCGCACGATGTTCGTCCCCCACCACCCGCTGCCGACGAGGGCGGTCGTGTACGTGCCGGCCTTGTCCTGCGCCTTCACGTAAGGGGCCGCGTACGACGAGGCGGCGAGGGCCGCGGAAGTCTGGAGAAATTGGCGTCGGTTCATGCTCGTTCCTCTCGCGCGTCGGGGGGTCGTGATCTGCTGCCGGGGGTCGACCGAATCGTACATCAGACGCCTGCCGTTGGAAGCGCGGACGTCCGGGTGCGATGTCACCTGCGCCCGCGCTTTTGCCTCGATCGATAGCGTCCGCGAGCCCGGTCACGCCTTGGCCGAGCCCCGGGTCGGGCGACGGCAGCGCAAGGTGGCGGGCGGCGTTGACAGAGGGGGACCAAACCATAACGAAGCGTAGTTATGTGATGCCGACCACGGCTGCTGAGCGCGAGCCGCTGCCGAAGGGGGGAGGCGAGGGCAAACCTGTGTCCTCGCGAAACCGAAGGCGCGGGATCGCCGCGGGCCGCCTACAATGCCGCGGCCCCGGCCGCGTGGTTGATTATGCGACGGACGCACGCACGGGGCACGGGGACGGGGAAGCGGCACCCGGGGGCGCGGACGCATGACCGGTCGACGAGTTCAGCGAGAGGCACGCTACCCATGGCTACCATTCTCATCATCGACGACGACATCGACGGCGCCACCACCCTCGCCGCCCGCCTCCGGCGCGAAGGTCACACCGCGGGCTTCGTCGCCAGCGCGCCCGCGGCCCTCCAGCAACTGCGGCAGAACGCGCCGGACCTCGTCCTGCTCGACCTGAGCATGCCCGAGGTCGACGGGCTCCAACTGCTGCGCGCGATGGGGGAGGACCCCCGCTTCGAGGACGTGCGCGTCGCGATCCTCTCCGGCACGACCGATCCCGCCGCCCGCACCGCGGCGCTGCGGCTCGGCGCGTGCGACTTCATCGACAAGAAGCTCGGCTGGAGCGAGATCGCCGCCCGCGTCCGCGACAACCTCGGCCGCGCGAGCACGCCGTCCGTGTGAATCGTGAACCCTTCGTGCGCAGCCGCCCGCGCCGCCGGGCGGCTACAAGGGGGGTGATGAACGACCGCGGCGAACAACGTCCCGCCCCGACGACCGCGCTGGCCCGCCGTCCCGTGGATTACGGGGCCCTGGCGCGCACCACGCTCGCCCGCACCGGCGAGACCCGGCGCGACGGGCTCGACCCGTTCGTCCTGAGCTGGAGCCTCGTCGGCCTCGACCGCTTCAGCCTCACGCCGACGATCCTCCAGGCCCTGAACCGCGTGCGCGTCCTGAGCGGTCTCGAGCCGCTGCGGATGCAACCCGATGGCACGATCGATCTACACGGCGACCCGCTCGAATTCTCGCTGAGCGACTCCAGCCCATTCGCCCGCTGAAATCACCTTCATCCCCATCATGGCCCAGCCGCGGGCGCCGGCGTCGTCGTCGGCGGTGGTGCTTCGACAACGGCCGGGGCGGCGGGGGTGGAGGCTCCGGTCGATGCCGGCCGGGTGCTCGACGGTTGGGTGGTCGCCGCTCGGGTGGAGCCGTAGGCGTCCCGCAGGGCCTGGAGTTCGGCGCGCTCGGCGGCGTCGAGCGGCTTGGCCTCGCGGCCGGCGGGGAGGTAGCCGTTGGCGCGGACGAACCGCTCCTGCTCCGCGTACTTCACCGCCCGCTCCTCGAGCGTCCGCAGGCGGATGCGCTCGTTGCGGGCCGCGAGGTTGCGCGTCCAGACAAGGCCGTACACCCCCATGCCGACCATCAGCGCGAGCACGAGGATCAGCATCGGGATCGACCGCGGCGGCTCGAATCGCCCGCTCGGCACGTACGGCCCCGCCTGCGCCGCCCGCACCGCCGCCGTCAGGTCGTCGTCCGCATCGGTCGGACGGGCCGCCTCGCCCGCCTCGCCCGGGGCGGGCCCGTCGGCCTCGGTGAAGTCCGTGGCTCGCGCGTCGTCGGACCGGGCGCCGTCGTTCGCCGACGTCTCGTCCGGGCCGGCCGCGTCACCGCCGCGGTCGGCGTCGGGCTGCTGATGAGTTGCCACGGGCATCGCCTCCTGGGTGCTTGCTCATCCACGTCCTCCCGTAGAACGGTGGGCGGCCTCAGCGCGCGCTGGCAATCGCCGGTTCGGAGCGTGAGACCAACGCCGTTTCTACAGTCCACGACGTCGACGTGCACGTGATCGCGGCAAGGGGAACCAAGGTTCAGCACGTTATGGCGAACCTTCGACCACGAAGAGGATGAGCGACCCGCCGCGCCGTGGAGTCGAGTAGGTTCCGAGGCGGCCGTTTTGTCCTTGCGACGACTTTCGAGGGAAATGGCCGATCGCCGTCTCTCGCGCGGGACGGGCACACAAAAGCCCGGGCCGGGATGAGGCTTCCGGCCCGGGTCGTGATCCGATTGTCGCTGGGGCGGTTCCCGCCCCGCTTCGGCTGCCTATGCCTTCCCGTTGCCGCCGCTCAACATGTTCCGCAGCACGGTGTGTAGGATGCCGCCGTTGCGGAAGTATTCGATCTCGACCGGCGTGTCGATGCGGCAGACGGCGGTGAACTCGATCGGCGGCGCGTCGGCGTAGGTCGCGCGCACGCGCACGTCCTGCATCGGGCGCAGCGTCTCGTCGATCTCGATCTCGTAGACGCCGACGCCGGTCAGGCCGAGCGACTGGCGAGTCTGGCCCTTGGCGAACTGCAGCGGGAGGACGCCCATGCCGACGAGGTTGCTGCGGTGGATGCGCTCGTAGCTCTCGGCGATCACCGCCTTCACGCCCAGCAGCATCGTCCCCTTCGCGGCCCAGTCGCGGCTGGAGCCCATCCCGTAGTCCTTGCCGGCCAGGATGATCAGCGGCACGCCCTGCTCCTGGTAGCGCATGCTCGCG
>JAUJNJ010000086.1 GCA_030448225.1 Phycisphaerae bacterium | reverse complement strand
AGATTTCGACGCCTTCCTCGGCCTGCTCAGCGACGAAGCGGCCGGGACGACGGGTAAGGCGACAGCCAGACCGCGGCGCAGGCGGGGCTAGGCGCCGGCGGGCAGTTTCTGGTCCACATGATGTGCGTCTGCTGAACCGTGTGCGACGAGGCTGCGGGAAATGGTGGCGAGGCTCGGGCCTGGGTGCTCACTATTCGGGCGTACCGCTTGCGCTCGCACGGCGCATTCGGGTGGCGCATGGTCGCGGCATGGAGCACTGGGCACGGGGGCCGCGTCGACTCGCGACCTCGCGACGAGTCAGCGCCGCCGGGCGTGGCGGATCGCGCCGGAGACGGCCATCGCGGCGCCGGCGGCGACGGCGAACGTCAGCAGGACGCGCGGCAGCGGGTCGGGCACCGGCGGCGGGACGTCGACGATCGCGCCGGTCGCGTCGGCGATCGCGGGGCGGCGGACGTAGCGGCCGTCGCTCGGGACGGCCAGGCGGTCGAAGTCGCGGGCGAGGCGGTGCAGCTCGTGCGCGAGGCGCGTGCCGCCCATCGGCGTGCCGTGGCCGGTGATGGCGACGACCGGGCGCAGCGCGTCGAGCGCCTCGACCGACTCGCGCGCGTCTTCCCAGTCGATCGTGAAGTACTTCGGCGGGCCGTTCACCTCCTGCCGCTGCGTCGCCACCGAGTAGAGCGATTCCTGCCGCGTGGTGACGAACGCGTCGCCGGCGATCAGCGTGCGGTCGGCGTCGCGGAAGAACGAGACGTGTCCGGGCGTGTGTCCCGGCGTGTGGACCGACCGCCACCCCGGCATGTGCGGGACCGAGCCGTCGGGCGGCAGCGTGAAGACCCGGCCGCGGACGTCGATCGCGCGGCGGGGGAAGAGGAACGACGTGCGCGCCATCAGGCCGCCCCCCACCGTCGGGTCGGGCGGCGGGTAGTCGCACTGGCCGGTGAGGTACGGCATCTCCTGTTCGTGGGCGTAGATCGGCACGTCCCACGACTCGGCCAGTTCGCGCAGCGCGCCGACGTGGTCGAAGTGCGCGTGCGTCATGACGATCGCCGCCGGGCGGTTGCCGCGGCCGAAGCGCGCGGCGGCGGCGGCGCGGATCGAGTCGGCGGTGCCGGGCATGCCGGCGTCGACGAGCACCCACGACCGGTCCCCGCCGCCGGGCCGGCCGACGAAGGCCACGTTCACGATCGTGACCCGCAGGCACGCGACGTCCTCGGCGGGGACGGTCATGCCGCCGACGTTGTGCTCTGCCTGTCCGGCGCTGGGGTAAGTGGTGGGCGTCGTCATGCCGTGCAAGTTAGACGTCGGGTGCGGGCGGCGCGAACGGGGGAAAAGGTGCGGTGTTCGCCCCCGCGACCTTCGGCGCGGGATGGGGGCCTGAGCACGTCAGCAGGTCTCGGGCTCGACACGGGGGACCAACGTCCCGAGGAGCGGCAGTGACGACCCATCTCGATTCGGATGCACCTACGCATCTCGCGAGGGCTCGGGTCGCTATCGCTCTTCCCGGGATGATATTCCACGCGTGGGGGTAGAAGTGCTTGAGGGTTCTCCCGTGGACGGACTTCCCTCTGACGTTTTTCGTCAATGCTGTCTCGCGCCGACGAAACACGTTGAGCGCTCATGATAGCCGCGGGCGGAAGCCCCGGGTCTTGCCCGGGCAGACCGAGAACTTCCACCCGAAGGCTACCACATCGCGAGTAACGCTTCTTCCACTGCGATGCGGCGCCTGCGCACCGGTTGTTCCTGCACGTGTCCGTGACCGTGTCATCGTTCTCGCGCCATAACATGCGGTGATGTCGAGACGTTCCGAAAGGAATGACGTTTGGCATGTCCGGCAACATGGACGTCGCTGACCTCCGAACGTGCCCCGCCTCCTGAGCTCGGACGCAGGACCGACGCAAAGCGGGCTGCCGTTTCCGGCAGCCCGCTCGCTCGTTGCTTGGCAGCGATACTGTCTCAAAACGCGGGAGGCCTTACTCCGACTGGTTCTCGGCCTGCTCCTGGGGGACGTAGGTGAAGCGCTGGCCGCCGACGGCGGCCTCGAACATCACGCCGCCGACGGGCTGGGTGTAGATGCCGATGCCGTTGTCGTAGCGGAACGTCTTGGAGACGCCGGGCTTGAGCGCGATCGCCGACGCGTTGGCGGCGAACGCGAAGTCATCGGCGCGGAAGCGGTCGAGGGCGGCCTTGTTCTGGAACAGGATCAGCTCGTGGAACGACTGCCCGCCGGCCTGCAGGCCGACGGTCGCCTGCTTGATGTCGCTGTAGCCGATCATCTGCCCCTGCTCGTAGACGATGCCCCGCCCGTAGGCGCCGCCGGCGATCAGCCCGCCCTTGCCGACGTTGGGGAAGATCGCGTAGCCGTACGCGCTGTCGAGGTTCTGCTGCACCCCTTTGTCGCTGTTGTTCATCGTCTTCAGCGCCGCCTCGGCGTTGGTCTGAAGGTTCTCGCGGTGCTCCTCGGTCTTGGGCGCGGTCGTGCAGCCGGACACCATTGCGAACAGGGCGAACACCGCCACGGCGGACTTGATCGATAACGTGTGACGCATAAGAGATCTCCGAGAGAGGACGTGTCTGCGCCGCGACGAAATGGCGACTCCGGTCGGCCTTCGCGCGGTCATGGTGAGCTGCATTGCAAATCGGGGGCCGCGCGGAGCTGGGCAGGTGGGGAGATTTCTGCGTTGTGGGAGCGGGGACGCTCTGACGGTCGTGGGGTGGTGCGTGGGAACGTGCACTCCGACCGGCGTGGCCACCTGAGGTGGTCACGCCACTGAGACTTCAACATTCCATCATAGCAATATTCCGATATCCACTTAGTGCGACTGGGAGTTGGAATTGGCGTGCGGAGACGGTTTCGGTCTTGCGCGGGACGTGCGTGTCTCCGCGCGCTCGGGCTCCCCCCTGACGATCGGGGCAAGGATGGCGGCAGCGAATGCGCGGCGCATCGGGCCGATGTGGTCGCCGACGTTGCCGTACTCCATCCAAGCCGTACTCCATCCACGCCGGGTCGTATGGCATGGGCATGAGCTTGTCGTATTGCGCCGGGTCGGCCGGGCGGGCGGGCCGGCGGAAGCCGCCCCGCCCCGCCGCCTCGGTCTTCTGGCCGTCGATCGTGCGGAAGAGTTGCGTGCCGAGGCCGAGCACGAGGGCGTCGTTCGGGCTGCTGAGCGAATACGCCTTGCCGCGCACGCGCGACAGCGCGGGGCTGAGGTCGTACGACGGCGACAGGGCCGAGGCGATCAGCAGCACGTCGTCGACGCTCACGTCGTCCGGCAGGCGCTCCAGCGCCCAGACGAGAATCCCGGTGCCGCCGCTGTGGGCGGTGATCACGATGCGCCCGCGGGGCTCCTGTCGCGCGCGAGCAGTGATGCGCTCGGCGAGGTCGGCCGCCTCCTGTTCGTTTTGCTTCCGGGCAAAGAGCGCGTTGAGGCCGGCGTTGTCGCCGGTCCAGTCGATGATCTCGCTCGTGCCCTCGACGCCGCCGTCCTTCAGCCCGCGGAGAAGTTCGTGATCGATCTCCCGCTCGCCGGCGATGCCGGGCAGGTGGATGAGGTGAGGCGGCGGCGGCGGTGGCAGACGCCTGTCCGCCACCGGTGTCTGCCGCGTCTGCCGGCTGTGACAGCCACTGCACAGAACGGCTGTAAGCAGAAGCCGGGACAGCACCTGCGTGCAGAACCTTGACGTCATCCCACGCTCCATCTTTGCACGTCGAGTATCGCCATTAACGATAGGACGACACAGAGAGGGCATCCCACCGTTAACGCCGCGACTCAACAGTAGTTTCGACGCCTGCGTCGCGTTGTGGCGCAGCCACAAGTTCGTAAAGCCTCGGCCAACCACCGTGGCAGCTCGCCCGGCCGGCGCGGCGAAACTGCAAGCGCCTGCGATGGGGTTATCACTGATCGGCTCTAGCTACCGAGGAGGCTCGCCGCTGCGCGTCGCCGCATGGAAGGCGTCACCACTACCTGCCGGCGGGAAGCGTCGCTTCACAATCAGTATCCGGACGTCCCGCCCGCAGGTTCCGACGTGTCTGACACGTCGGCGGCGGGGTCGGCGAGGGTCCGCATCTCCTGCACCACCGCGATGCCGGCGCTGAGGCCGAGTCGGTGGGCGCCGGCGTCGAGCATTTTCATCGCCCCCGCGAGGTCGCGGATGCCGCCGGACGCCTTCACGAACAGGCCTTGGCCGTACTGCTTCATGAGGCGGACGGCTTCGACGCTCGCCCCGCCGGCCGGGTGGAAGCCGGTGCTGGTCTTGATGAAGTCGCACCCGCTCTCGCGGACGGCCTTGCACGCGGCGACGATACGGGCCTCGCCCTGGTCCGGGCCGTCCTTCATGAGGAGGGCCGACTCCACGATCACCTTGATGATCACGTCACGCCGGGCCGCCCGTGCGGCGCGGACGATTTCCATCAGTTCGGCTCGGGCGGCGTCGGCGTCGGCGTTCATGAGGTGCGGCAGGTGGGCGACGACGTCGACCTCGTCGGCGCCGTCCTTGATCGTGCTCGTGGCCTCGATCGCCTTCACGGTCGACTTGCTCGTGCCGTGCGGGAAGCCAACCACCGTGCAGACCGGCGTGCCGCTGCCCTTCAACACGAGCGCGATCCGCCCCACCCACGCCGGCGCAATGCAGACCGAGGCGAAGCGGTTCTGCACCGCCTCGGTGGCGACGCGGTGCACCTCTTCGCTCGTGGCTTCGGGCTTCAGAATCGTGTGGTCGATCTTCGCGGCAAGTTCGGCGGGCGTCATGGTGACGAAGTGTTTGGGGACGCGGAGGCGTTGTCAACGAAGAACTGGGAAGGGTGTTGGTCTGCGCAGAAGACGGTCGAAACTTCGCCTGACAGTCGTGTACGGAAACATCATGACATCGATCACGACTCGTGTTGTGGCGCGGCTGACAAGGTTCCGACCGCCCTACGCTCATCTGTCGTCAAAGACCGACGCGAGCCGTTCGAAGAATGAATCGTTGGACCGCTCCCGTTCCGCCTCCTTCGCCTCGGCCACCTCGGCCTTCAGTTCCGCCCGCGCCTGCGCGGCCAGTTCGAGCTGACCCTCGGCCCGGGCGGCTTCTTCCTTCGCCGCAAGGAGTTGCGACCGCAGCGTCTCCCGATCTTTCACGATGTCAGCCACCGTGGCAGACGTGGCCGACATCTGCTGGCGGAGGGTGGCACCCTCGATTTGCGCGCTGGTGAGGTGATGTGTCGTCCAGCCGACGGCGCCTGTCACACCGGCTGCCATGACCGCGACGGCGGCCCAGGCGAAGCGGGCGCTTCGGCGGCTGGCCTCCACCCGCGTCTCGGCGAGGCGGGCGAGGGTCTGGTAGGCGCTGACGGCCATCTCCGCCTTGTCGGCGGCACTGTCGGCGAGGGCCAAAAACGTGTTGGCGTCGAACGAACGGGGCGCGTTCGGATCCGGGGCGTAAGAGGCATCAATATAAGCGGTGTGGGCGGCCGCTGGCGCGACGGCGGGTTGTGGCTCGGGCGCGTAAGCGGGCTCCGGCTCCGGAGGGGCGGCGTAAGGCTCTGGGGCGACGGCGTATTCCGTTTCGATCCGCACGGCCGGGGACGCGTCCGCCACCGGCGTCGGGTCGTCTGCCAGTGGCGTCTCGCTTGGCAGGTCGGCTCCCAAGGCATTGAGTCGCTGAAGTGCCGCTCGGGCGGCGAATTTCAGTGCGTCCGGATCGCTGACCGACACGAGCACTTCCCGCCGCCCGTCGTTCAGCCGCGACGCCACCTTGCCGGCGGCGATGTGCCGGTTGATCGTCCGCACGCTGATGCCGAGCGACACCGCGGCCTGTTCCACCGTCTGCCAAAGGTCTGCCACGCCCTGCTCCTTCCGTGGAGTATGCACGGGTGGCAGACATCGCGGCGAACGCTGTCGCCGGTCGGCCACCCGCTTTAGTTATCGGACATCCTGCCCGATTTGCCGGAGCGTACTTTGTCGGCCGGTTGTCTGCCAGTCGGTCGATTGGACATGGCGTCTTAATGTTTCGGAGCGATGGACGTTTCGCGGTGGGCGCCACCCTGTGCCACGTGGCACAGGCGTAAGCGTCGGTCATGGCTGGTCGGAGCAGGGGCGAAATGCAGCGTGCGATATCCTGGCCGAATGGCGAGGTCGTCGAGTGGCTGACGCGGAGTTCGCAGATCGAGCAGGTAGATGAAACGCCACGTTCGCCGGATGAAACGACGCCCCGTTTCGCTTCTCATGCAGGAGAGCAGGCGCGGAGATCGCTGCCGCTTTGGCCCCGGCTGAAATACGCATTGAGAACGGCCCGTGCGACGGCAGGTCGCAAGGCCCTGGATGCTCGCGCGCGTAACGGTCCGACGGCGGAGATGGCACCGTGACAGCAGCGTCCCTCAAGAATGCGGCTCAGTCGTCGATCTTGACGCCGAGTCGGCTCATGAGCTCGTCAAACTGGTCGAGATTGCCGTAGTGGATCACCATCTTGCCCGCCCCCTTCTTCGCTCCCTGTCGCACCTGCACGCGAAGGCCGAGCTGCCGTGACAGTTGCTTTTCGACCTGCTGGATGTGTGGCGTGGCGTCGGCGGCACTGGATTGTGCGTTGGCGATCGGTGCCGGCAGGTCGGCTTGAAGCACGCGCTCCAGGTTGCGGACTGACAGCTCCTGTGACACCACGAGGTCTGCCAGGCGTAACTGTTCCACGGCGTCTGACACGCCAGCGAGCAGCTTCGCATGGCCGAGCGACAGCCGCCCATCGCGCACCATCTCCTGCACCGGCGGGGCGAGGTCGAGCAGTCGGAGGTGGTGGGCGATCTGCGTACGGTCTTCTCCAAGTCGCACGGCCAGTTCCGACTGTGTCAGGCCGAGCTGGTTCAGCAACTCGCGGTAGGCGGCGGCGCGTTCGAGCGGATTGAGGTCCTGCCGCTGAATGTTCTCGACGAGCGCCATCTGCGCCTGCGTTGGCGCGTCGACCTCCCGCAGGATCACCGGGATCGTCGAGAGCCCCGCCAGCTTCGCCGCCCGCAAGCGCCGTTCTCCGGCGATCAGTTCATACCGATCTCCCGCCTGCCGCACGACGATGGGCTGGATCACACCCGTGTGGGTAAGACTCGCCGCCAGTTCAGCCAGGGCGGCGGGATCGAAATACCGGCGCGGCTGGTTCGGGTTCGGATCGATGTCGCCAGTGGGAACCTCGAGGACCCGGCCTGCTCCTGCGTCGGGAAAATCGTCGGTAGACTCGCGCTGCTCGGCGGGCGCAGCCGCCTCCTCTGGGCCCGAAGAAACCTCCTCTTCGGGCGGAAGTTCCGAAACGGAGATCAGGCTGCTGAGCCCTCGACCGAGGCGGGAACGCATTTTCGGCGGCTTGTTCGACACGAGGAACTCCGTTTCCGAGTGAGGGGCAGGGCAGTCGGGCGGCGTGTGCTACGTGGCACATCCGGCCTGCGCACTCTACAGGTCCCAATTCTACCCATCAACTTTTCCCGCTCACATTCCGCGCGAACTGACCATGCCGGGCGAACGACTGGACCATCGACGCCGCGAACACGGCTCAACATCGAGAGATCGCTATGCTAGAAACTGCGGCGCTCGGCACTCCGGCTTGGTGAGCAGGGGGGGGCCGACGATTGTTGGAAGGAAATCATGCGCCATCACAGCAACACGCCCCCGCCCGTCATTCCGTACGGAACGCCGGCGACGGGGGCGACAACGCGACGGCTTTACCATCGCATTCTAGCGACCACGGTTATTGCAACGCTCCTGCTGAACGGCGTGATCCTCCGGGTCGACCTGTTTCAGTTCACCGCGACCCTGTTCTTCCTCGAGACCATCGCGGCACTCGCAATGCTCACCGCCGTGCTATTAGCGCGGGCGGCGTCCGTACATCCAGTCGCGGGTACTTTGTTCTTCCTGATCATGCTCATGATCGCCGGCGGAACCTTATTCATCGAAGCCAGCACCGCCTGATCCGACGTCAATAATCAATGCGACAAGTCGTGTCCACGCCACCCGCATCCGGAACCGCGATCCTCGCTTTCATGGGGCCACAGCTGTTTAATATTTATCAACCATCGTCCCGCCGGAAAGGCGGCTTTCGCCATCGTAGACGCGACACCCGCCACCGCTATAATCCGCGCGCGCGGCATGGTTCTGTGCGGGCGGGCGGGGCACCCAGTGCCTGCCGTTAGCCTCCCACGCCTCATACGAGTCGCGGCACGAGACTCACACGATGCCTTACACTCTCTCCCAAGCGTCCAACGATCAGATGACCCCCGACCTCGGCGGCCCCGACGGCGACGGGGCGCGCGCGACGGGATCTCCGACAACCGCTGGACGCTCAACTTCGGGCCCCAGCACCCGGCCACCCACACCACGCTCCGCCTCGTGCTCGAACTCGACGGCGAGCGCGTCGTCGGGTGCCAGCCGCACATCGGCTACCTCCACAGCGGCTTCGAGAAGCTGATGGAGAACCTCAACTACAACCAGAACGTCACGATCGTCGACCGCATGGACTACAAGCGCGCCGATCTACAACGAACTGGCGTGGTTCGCGTCGGCCGAGAAGCTGATGGGCATCGAGCTCACGCCGCGTTGCAAGGTCTTGCGGACGATCGCCAACGAGCTGGGCCGCATCCAGTCCCACCTGCTCTGCATCGGGGCGGCCGGGCTGGACCTGGGCGTTCACCGCGTTCCTCTACGGCTTCAACGAGCGCGAGCGGATCTACGACATCGTCGAGTACATGAGCGGCCAAGCTTCCACACGAGCTGGGCCCGCGTCGGCGGGTTGAACATGGACCTGCCGGACGAGGCGGTCTTCAAGCATGGTGAAGGACTTCATCGACAACGCCATGCCCAAGGCGACCGAGGACGTCGAGCGCGTTGCTGAACAAGAACCGCATCTTCGTCGACCGCACGAAGGGCGTCGGCGTGCTGTCGCGCGAGGAGGCGATCAGCTGGAGCATGAGCGGACCGATGGCCCGCGCCAGCGGCGTCGCCCGCGACATCCGCAAGGACGAGCCGTACCTCTGCTACCAGGACAACTGGGACGGGCAGGGATCGGGGGCCGTTAATTTCAAGGTCCCGGTCATGACCACGGGCGACGTCTACGCCCGGTACTCGTGCGGCTCGAAGAGGTGAAGCAGAGCCTGCACATCATCCGCCAACTCATCGACGACATCCCCGGCGGCCCGGTGAACATCTCGCCCGAGGGCAAGGACGTGCTGCCGCCGAAGGACCAGGTCTACAGCAGCATCGAAGGGATGATCCAGCACTTCGAGCTGATCATGACCAACCGCGGGTTCACCGCGCCGCGGGGCGAGGTGTACAGCCCGATCGAGACGGCCAACGGCGAGCTCGGTTACTACGTCGTCAGCAGCGGCGACAACGTCCCCTGGCGCGTCCGGACCCGGCCGTGCATCTACATCAACTACCAGGTGTTCCCGAAGCTCATCGAGGGCCACACAATCTCCGACGTCGTCGCGATCCTCGGCAGCATCAACGTTATCGCGGCGGAGCTGGATCGGTAGGGCAGTAGTTGAAACCACGAAGACACGAAGGCACGAAGCGTCGCCGTAGCGCCACGACGATGAACAGGGCGAAAGGTTGAGGCAATGAGTTTTGAGGGGGCGCTTTCGCCGGAAGTGGAACGAGTGGCGACAGAATCGTGGACGCGGCCTTCAAGATTCATCTGACGCTCGGCCCGGGGTTGTTGGAGTCAGCTTATCAGGCGCTGATGGTTTACGAGCTGACGAAGCGCGGGCTGAAGATCCGGCGAGAAGTAGAAGTGCCCGTCGTTTACGAAGACGTGCGGATCGACGTCGGGTACCGCCTCGACCTGATCGTCAACGACTGCGTGATCATTGAGCTAAAGGCGATCGAGAAGCTGCTCCCAATACACGAGGCGCAACTACTCACGTACCTGAAGTTGACGAACATCCGCCTAGGCTTCCTAATCAACTACAACACAAAGCTAATAAAAGACGGAATCAAACGAATGGCGCTGTAAGAAGAGTTGTGCTTCGTGTCTTCGTGCCTTCGTGGTTCAACATCAATCCGAGAACTCATGGCCTGGATCACCGAAAACCGTCGCACCGCCACCGTCGAGAAGCGCGCCGAGCCGTACCTCACGGAGGAGCTGAAGCGCCACCTCGCCGAGAAGTACTTCCCGCGCTACCCGACCAAGCGGGCGGTGCTGCTGCCGGCGTTGCACCTCGTGCAGCACACGTACAACTGGCTGCCCGCGCAGGCGCTGGCGGAGATCGGCGCGTTCCTCGAACTGGCGCCGGCCGAGGTGATGGACACCGCCAGCTTCTACGAGGAGTACTGGCTCAAGCCGAAGGGCAAGTATCTCGTGCAGGTGTGCCGATCACTGTCCTGTGAGATCTGCGGGTCGGCCGACCTGACGAAGCGGGTGCAAGAGAAGTACGGCGACCTCCAGCCGTTCGAGACGACGCCGGACGGCAAGGTCACGCTCGTCGAGCTCGAGTGCCTCGGCTCCTGCGGCACCGCGCCGGTCGCGATGATCAACGAGGTCCTGCTCGAGAACATGACGCCGGAACTGCTCGAGGCGGAGCTCGACCGGCTGCCCGACGACCCGCACCACCAGAAGGACCCGACGATCACTTGGGACGAAGTCTCCCACGACCACTCGTCCCACGGCAGCGCGCCGGGCGTGCAGGTCCACACGCACGGGCGCGACCCGGGCGAGACGCGGGAGTCGTAGGTGTCCGGTAGGGAAGAGCGCCTGGAACAATGATGACGGAAGAAAGCACGCCATCCCGGCCGCGGAAGTCGAAGCGCCTCGCGCTCATCGTCACGATCGCGCTCGTGATCGGCGGGGGCGTACTGGTCTGGGAACTTTTCATCAAGACGTACCACCTCGAGGCGGTGCAGCCGGGCGTGCTGTATCGAGACGGCGTGCAGAAGCCGCGGGAGTTCGTGCGGGCGGTGGAGAAGGTGAAGCCCAAGACGGTCGTGAGCCTGATCGACGACCGCGAGCGGACCGACCCGCGCAAGCCGCAGTTCCTGTTCGAGGAGCAGGCGCTGGCCGAGCGGGGGATCAAGCTCGAGCGGATCCCGGTGAAGCTCGGCGGCTGGCCGACGCGCGAGGACGTCGACCGGTTCCTGAAGATCGCCAACGATCCCGCCAACCAGCCGGTGCTCGTCCACTGCGCCCAGGGCGTCCGCCGGACCGGGATGATGGTGGCCGCCTACCAGCAGGCGATCCTCGGCCTCGACGACGCGAAGGCGAAGGAGTCGATCCTCGACTTCGGCCACAGCGACCGCACGGTCAACGACGTGAAACGCTTCATCGACGGATACGACCCCAAGACGGGGCAGGTGCCCGAGGGCTACGCGTCGTCGAAGGAGTGAGCGACCCGCTCGACCGCGCGCGGCGCGTCAGACCGGATCGAGCGCCGCGACGCTGACGTCGCTGAACGAGATCGCAGAACGTAGTGATCAACGCGTCCGGCATTGCGATCCTCGTCTGACATTGCGGTTCGCCCGGGTGCCCTCGCAAGCGAGGAGGCTAAAACGCCGCGCGACGCGCCCGCGAACGCCGCCCGCGCGTCGCGCACCCGCGTGGTTCACGAGGTCTTCCCATGAGCGAACACCTCCCCGGCAAAGGCCTCTTCGGCTGGCTCGGCCGCCAGGTGGGGCACGTGTCCAAGGCCGTCAAGACCAAACCGACCGCGACCGGCAAACCCGCCGCCGCGCCGCCCGGGCCGACTTTCAAAAAGCAGGAACCGCCCGCCGCGCCCTCGCAGGTCGTGTTCCGCGAGAATAAGATCGAGGAAGTCGAGCATCCCTCCCAGCCGGGCGTGAAGCTCCGCCGCACGATCATCGACGAGGTGATCGTGGAGAAGAAGAAGCAGTAGGAAGTTGCTGGTTGCTAGTTGCTAGTTGCTAGTGATCCGCGGGGGCGTGTATTCGATTGGGTAACTAGCAACTGACAACTATCAACTAGCAACTACTCCCCACCATGGCTTTCACCGAACCCGTCCTCCTCAAGCGCATCCCCAACGACCCCGGCCGGCGGCACCTCGTGCACTACGACGAGTACGTCGCCACCGGCGGCTACGCGCAGCTCCGCCGGGCCATCGACATGGCGCCGGCGGACATCATCAAGATTGTCACCGACTCGGGCCTCCGCGGCCGCGGCGGGGCGGGGTTCAGCGCCGGGCAGAAGTGGTCGTTCATCCCGAAGGAGAAGAAGGGCCCGCACTACCTGGCCGTCAACGCCGACGAGAGCGAGCCGGGCACGTTCAAGGACCGCTACCTCATCGACTACGACCCGCACGCGATGCTCGAGGGCATCGCGATCGCCTCGATCGCCACGCAGTGCGACGTGGCCTACATCTTCATCCGCGGCGAGTACCACCGCCAGGCGAAGGTGCTGGAGAAGGTGATCGCCGAGGCGTACGAGCACGGCGTGTTCGGGCCGGGCGGGATCTTCGGCTCCAAGCACAAGCTCGAGTGCTACGTCCACCGCGGCGCGGGCGCGTACATCTGCGGCGAGGAGACCGGCCTGCTCGAAGCGCTCGAGGGCAAGCGCGGCTGGCCGCGCAACAAGCCGCCGTTCCCCGCGATCGCCGGCGCGTTCGCCAAGCCGACGGTCATCAACAACGTCGAGACGCTCCAGTGCGTGCCGTACATCCTGGAAAAGGGCCCGGACTGGTTCAAGTCGATGGGCACCAAGAGCAGCCCCGGCCCCAAGCTCTACGGCATGAGCGGGCACGTGAACCGCCCGGGCGTCTACGAGCACGAACTCGGCATCACGCTCGACTACGCGATCAACGAGCTGGCCGGTGGCATGAAGGGCGGCGCGCACAAGGGCACGATCTGCGGCGGCATCAGCATGGGCGTGCTGGGCCGCGACCAGCTCGACATCAAGCTCGACTTCGACGACGTCCGCTTCCGCGGCGGGTGCCTCGGCCTCGGCACCGCCGGCATGATCGTGATGAACGAGCACACCGACATGGTGCGCGCCCTGCGCAACTGCGTCCGCTTCTACAGCCACGAGAGCTGCGGCCAGTGCACGCCCTGTCGCGAGGGCAGCGGGTGGATGCGCAAGATCCTCGACCGCATCGTCGACGGCTTCGGCCGCCCGGAAGACATTGAAATGCTCCTCGAGCTCGAGAAGACGATGGGCATCATGCCCGGCACGACGATTTGCGGCCTCGCCGACGGCACGTCGTGGGCGACGCGCACGTTCATCAACAAGTACTACGACGAGTTCGCCGCCGCCTGCACCCGCCCGGCCCCCGCGACCAAGCCGCTGAGCATCCACCGCGGCCGCCTCAACGTGCTGACGCCGATGGGGTTCAACACGCGGTGAGCCCGTTCTCCGTCAGGCCTTCGTAACGACGACATCGATGCGCGGACGCCGCTGGCGCGGCGTGGCCACCTGAGGTGGCCACGCCAGTCATGCGCGCGATCACTCGGAGAGTGCGATCACGAGTTGACCACCCGCACAGCGAGGGTCTTCCGTCGTCCTCGCAGGGACGGAGGGAGACCCATGCGCGTACCTCAGGAGGACCAGCACCGGGGACGGGATCTTAATTCGGGCCACGCCGAAACCGCGCTCGACGCGGGGACGCGTCAGGGCTTCACCAGCCCGACGAACGCGGGGCGGTAGGGGGTGTCGGCCAGCAGGATGGCGACGCCCGCGGACGTGATGAAGACGCGGTCGCGCGAGCACCACGACTTCTGCGCCGGGCAGTTCTGCGGCTCGAAGGCGAACTCGTCGATCTTCGGCGCCCTCAACGGCCGGCGGTCGCCCCGCAGCACGTTGGCGAGGTCCGGTCCGGCCTCCTTGCACGGGCAGCGGCCCGACCCGCACGTGATGGGTTC
Organism: Phycisphaerae bacterium; assembly: GCA_030448225.1. The sequence continues at coordinate 13,275 of JAUJNJ010000086.1, read as the reverse complement.
CTGGATGCGCAGCCCGCCGTCGGGGTCTTGCAGCGTCATGAGCTTCTGCACGACCGGCGTGAACCACTGCTCGACGTCGCCCGCGGCGGCCATCGCGTCCACGGTCAGCAGCGACGCGAGGAAGTCCTCGCCGGTGAACAGCATCGGGGCGGGGGAGGGGTGCACGTCGCGCGGGTGCGCCTTCGACCACGACCGCCGGATCGCGTCGCGCGCCTTCGACAGCGCCTCGCGCGTGGCGTTGGCGGCGCGGGTCATGGCGGTCAGGTCCGCTAACCGCGCCGCCGACGCGCCGCCGGCCTTCGCCCGCGCGGTCGCGGCGGCGAGCATCTGCCGGTTCGTGCGGTCGGCCTGGTACAGCACGTTGAGCCGCGCGGCCATCAGGTACGTCTCGTGCATGACCGGCTCGTCGTCGTCGAGCAGTTCGTTCCGCATCCTCCTCTTGCGCCCCTGACGGGTCGACTTCTTCCACCGCCCGTTCGTCTTGAACTCGCGCTGCTCGGCCTCCTTGCTCATCGCGTACTGCCCGGCCCGGGTGACGAGCTTGGGGTCGACCGCCATCCCCTCGCGCGACGCGGCCTCCAGTGCCCAGACGCCCAGCGCGTGGCCTAGCAGCGGCGCGTGGGCCGCGCCGTCGCCCCAACTGCCGTCGGCGTGGAGCCCGGTCGTGATCTTGTGGATCAGCTTCTCGGTCGCCTGCTCGTACCGCACCCACGACGGGGCCAGCCCGCCGTCGGCGTCGCGCGAGCGGGTGCGAAGTTCGGCGAAGAAGATCATCGCGGCGAACGCGTCGGCGTGGGGGCCGATGCGGTCGGTGAACGGCGTGGCCCGCTCCTCCGATTCGATCCCGACCCTGCCGTCGGGCGAACTCATCACCGCTCCGTACAAGTACTCCGCCGCCTCGAGCAGGTCCTTCGCGTGCGCGCCGCGTTCGAGCGTGTTGCCGCCGCGGACGAGGGCGAGGGCGGCCATGCCGGTGTCGAACGCGTTGTGGGGCGGCAGCTTGGGCCGCTTCGCCGGGGGCCTCTCCTCGTGGAGGTGGTAGCGGAGCGGCATCACGCCCTTGTGCGCCCAGCCGCCGTTGGGGTGCTGTTCGACGGCCAGCCAGTTGAGCAGTTCCGCCAGCCGCGCCAGCGGCTCGCCCTTCGCCCCCGCGACCGGCCGAACGGACGGATTTGCGCCGAGCGCCGGAAGGGCGTACATCATCACCGTCGCTAGGACCAGAAATAGAGTCCAAGGTTTTCGCATCAATTCACCCCTCATCCCGCGGGAGGCAGGACGTTCACTGGTCGCCGTGCGCGCGGCGCGGGTTACGCGAGTGGCGGGTTCCAGAGCGTGCCCGCTGAACGCGCCATGCCGCGCCCGGTCCCGACGGTTCCCTACTTCCTATAAGACCGACAAGCGGCGCGTGCAAGCAAAAACAAGCGGCGGCCAAGCAACGGGAGGGAAGACCACTCCGGATTCTCCCGCCCCGGTCACAGGAGAAAGACATAAGCCGGCGCACGGAGCGCGATCGGCAGAGTCGTGTCATGGGCGCCTCGTGGGAGCCGATTGCGGTACCTCGCAAGCGAGCAGACCAAGAATGGCCGCTCCCTTTGCGCTTGCCCTCGCTCGCAGGTGCCTGCGCTACCGCTCGGAACGCCTTGAGCAGTCGCGGCGACTTACTTGGGCGTCGGCGCGCCGCGGAGCCAGGTGATCAAATCGTCGGGGGGCACGGCCATGTCCAGGACGCGCTCGGGTTCGCCGCTGGCGCGCAGGACGAGCATCGTCGGCAGGGACTCGACCTGGTACTTCGTCGCCAGGTCGAGCCGCGCGTCGAAGTCGATCTTCACCGGCACGTAGTTCCGCAGCGCCGCCTCCACCTTGGCGTCGGCCCACGTGGTGGTCTTGAGCGTCTCGCAGGGCACGCACCACGACGCGGTGAAGTAGGCGAAGACCGGCCGGCCCTTCTCGGCCGCCTCGCGCAGGGCGGCGGCGAGGTCGGTCCGCCACGGGATGATGTCCTTGGGCGCCATCGCCTTCGACGCCAGCGAGACGATCGTCACGACGCACAAGGCGAGGAAGAGCACCCAGACCGGCTTGAACGCGCGCATGGTGAGAGATTGTACGCCTCGTCGCCCGCCGAGGCGGGGCGGAGCGGTCAACCGCGGAGGACGGTGATGTCATCAGGTGAACAAAACGTCCGGCCAGGGGTGAGACTTCGATCGTTCACGAGCACCCGACCACACTGCCCTGCGATCCGCGTCATCGTGTGGCTAACTTCTCTTCCGCTCCGTGTCTCCGTATGTCCGCGATTCAACTGCCCCCACTCCCGCGAACCGCGGCGGGCTTACGCCGTCGCCACGCCGTCGTCTCCGCCCGGCCTTCGGCTCGGTGCCGGCGCGGAGGCGGGCGATGTTCGTGCGGTGTTTCAGCACGATCATCGCGGCCACGAGCACGCCGAACAGCAGCAGCGGGAGTTGCTCGCGGAAGATCGGCCACCCGTTGGCCAGCCCCAACGCCGCGTAGGCGAGCGGGAACGCCACGGCGGCGAGCATCGAGCCGAGGCTGACGTGGCGTCAGTTTGAACACGACCAGGAACACGCCCAGCGCGATCAGCCCGGCCAGCGTGTAGTAGGGAAGAGGCCCAGCAGCACGCCGCTGCTCGTGGCCACGCCCTTGCCGCCCTTGAAGGCGATGAACACGCTGAACATGTGCCCGAGGATCGCGGCCAGACCCGCCGTCAGCCACAGCACGTAGGTCGACGCCGCGTGCGGCCGGTCGCGCAGCAACGCGCCGGCGGCGAGCATCGGCAGCAGGCCCTTGAGCATGTCCAGGAGGAAGACGACGAAGAAGAACCGCCGCCCGAGCAGGGCGCCCGACGTTCGTCGCGCCGATGTTCCCGCTCCCGGCGCCCGCGGGTCGATCCCCTTGGCGCGCCCGGACGATCAGCCCGAACGGCACGGACCCGAGCAGGTACGACCCGATGATGAGCATCACCACGGCGGCGGTCATGGGCGGCGGGAGTTGTAACCGAAACGCGGGCGGCCGTCTTGCGGGCCGAACCGCCCGCGCTCAATCACGCTACACCGTCCGCACGATTCCATGGCACTGGCGCGCGGCCCGCCTACACTCCGCCGGCCGACCCCCGGCTAACCCACAGAGAAGGAGCCTCACCGTGCACCTCGTCACCCTCGCCCTCGGCGTCTGCCTCGTCGTCCTCGGGATCGTCGGCTACTACGCGACCGGGCAGGTCAGCAAGACCGCGCTCATCCCCACGTGGTTCGGCCTCGTCTTCGTCCTGCTCGGCGCGATCGCGTCGAAGGCCAGCCTCCGCAAGCACGCGATGCACGCGGCCGCCGCGCTGGCGGTGCTCATCGTCTTCGCCACGATGGGCGGCATCGTGAAGTCGATCCGCATGATCGGCGGCGCGGAGATCGAGCGCCCGCAGGCCGCGATCGCGCAGGCGATCACGGCCGTGCTCTGCGTCCTGTTCGTGATCCTCTGCGTCCGCTCGTTCGTCGCGGCTCGCCGCGCGCGGACGCAGGTGGGGATCGACCCGGCCACGCCGGCTCGGTGAATGACGCGCGAGGGGCAAGCATTGCGGGCACGAGTGCGCCCTGGCGCGGGGTGCGACACGCGGAGAGGGAGCGACGCGCGAGTAGATGCGCCCGATAGGTCCCGCGCGCGCGTCGTGACGTTCAGCCTTTGTCGATGCCATCGGAAGTGCTGCGTCGCGCGGACTGAAGTTCGCCGCGAAGGACGCGCTCCGTCTGCTCCCCTTTTAGCCGCTGCCCGAAGGGCTGCGTTCTCTTCGCGTCCGACGACATGGGGAAAAGCGCGTTCTTCGAACAGCGGCTAAACCGTCCCCAGTCGTTTCTTCCCGTCCTACACCTCTTCCGTTTCCAGCGCGTCGTCCACGCGCGTCCCGGACGTCCCGGGCTCGACTCCCCGACGTCACCGAACGAGCGCCGCTGCCGCTCGACCATCTCGTAGTAGGGCCCGCGGCCGTCCATCAGGTCGTCGTGCGTGCCGCGGCTCGACCATCCGGCCGTTCTCCATCACGACGATGAGGTCCGCGCCGGTGATCGTGCTGAGGCGGTGGGCGATCACGAACGTCGTTCGGTTGCGGAACAGTTCCGCCAGCGACGCCTGGATGAGTTGCTCGCTCTCGGTGTCGAGGTTGCTCGTCGCCTCGTCGAGGATGAGGATCTGCGGGTCGGCCAGGATCGCCCGCGCGATGCTGATGCGCTGCCGCTGCCCGCCGGACAGCTTGAACCCGCGCTCGCCGATGAGCGTGCCGTACCCCTCGGGGAGCGCGCGCGATGAACTCGTGCGCGTTGGCCCGCCGGGCCGCGTCCTGCACCTGCGCGTCGGTCGCGCCGCGCCGGCCGTAGGCGATGTTCTCGCTGACGGTGCCGTCGAACAGGAACGTCTCCTGCTGCACGATTGCCAGCAGGTCGCGGTAGCTGTCGAGCTTGAGCTGGCGCAGGTCGGTGCCGTTGAGTTTGATCGTGCCGGTCGTCGGGTCGTGGAAGCGGGCGACGAGGTCGGTGAGCGTCGTCTTGCCCGCGCGCTCGGGCCGACGAGCCCACGGTGTACCCGCCGGGCACGGCCAGGTTCAGGTCGCGGATGACCGGGACGCCCGGGCGGTACTCGAAGCCGACGTTCTCGAACCGCAGCTCGCGCACGTCGCGCGGGGCGTCGACGCGCGGGGGCGTCGGGCTTGTCGGGCGGCATCTCCATCACCTCGAACACGCGCTCCATCGCCGCCAGCGACTTCTGCGTCGCCGACACCGACGAGACGATCTGCCACACCGGCTGCAGCAGCAGCACCGCGTAGATCTGGAACGCGAAGATGTCGCCGACGCCCGCCAGCCCGCTCAGCACGAGGGTGCCGCCGTACCAGACGATCAGCAGGCTCGTGCCGGGGATCAGCAGGCCCCAGATCGCCTCGAGGTACAGCTCGATCCGCTCGGCGAACAGCCGCTTGCGGATGATCGTGTGGTGCCCGACGGCGTACCCTTCTCCTCGCGGTTCTCGCGCCGGAACGCGCGCACGACGCGGATGCCGCCGAACGTCTCGTTGACGCGGCCGTCGATGTTGGTGCGGTCGGCCTGGGTCGAGCGGTAGATCGGCCGCACGCGCCGCAGCCACAGGAAGCTGACGATCGCCAGCGGCGGCAGCATGATCATCGCCGCGACCGCCAGCGCCAGCTCAGGGCCATGAGGATGCCGAGCGTGAGCACGACGCGGATGATCGCCACGCCCGGGCTGATCACCGCCTGCTGCACGAGCCCGCTGACGGCGTCCACGTCGCTGCTGAGGCGCGACACGATGCCGCCGGACTTCATCTCCGACAAGTCGTTGAGCGACAGCCCCAGCAGCCGGTCGAACAGGCGCTGGCGGAGGCGGAAGATCACCTTGGAGTTCAGGACGGTCGTGCGGTAGCTGCGGAACGTGTCGATCGCCTGCTTCAGCAGCAGCAGCCCGATCACGATGCCGCCGAACACGCCCAGGCCGTGCGACTTCTGCGCCGGCGTCTGGTTCTCGGCCAGCAGAATGCCGTCGATGATGTGGCGGATCGCCAGCGGCCAGACCATGTCGAGCCCGGCCGACATCAAGCGCGAGCAGGAACACGCCCGCGAGCGAGTAGCGGTAGGGCCAGAGCCAGCGTGCGTAAAGGCGGAGGTATCGCCGGCGGGTGGCCTTGTCCGCCTTGGGGACCGACGACGAGGTCTCCCCGGCTTCGCCGGCGCGTCGTCCGACGCGCGCGACCTTGCCGTCGCTGCCGAGTCGGCGGACGTCGCGGCGGAACTCCGCCTCACGCTGTCGGGACGAAACCAGTTTCTTCATCGACTCCTTCGGCCGGCCCAAATCGCCGCCCGAATCATAGCCCGCCCGCGAGCCCCTCATCGTCGCCCCCACGCTTCAGCCCCGATCGCACGCCCACGAACGGATGAGATCGCAGTGAGGAATGATCGGCAGGGCCCGGCGAAGGTACGCGGGTTGCGTCGGTCACGCGGGAGGCGGGGGCGTCCGCTTCGTTGGCGGGTGCGTCTAAGACCATTCATTCCCATGGAGGACTCATCATGCTTCGTAAACTCATCGTGCCCGCACTGTTCCTGAGCGTCGTGGCCGGCGGCGTCGGATGCGAATCGCTCGGTGGCGGCGGCGAATCCGACGCCGACAAGGCCGAACGACGCGCCGACAACCGCGCCCGCCGCGAAGCCAATCGCGATCGCGACACGCTCGGCGATCGCGACACCCTCCGCGACCGGGATACCGTTCGCGACCGCGACACGACCCGCATCGAACGTCGCACCCCCGACGACAACGTGGTTGGCAGCGGTCGCGCCACCCGCTCCGCCGGCGGCCTCGACAGCATCCCGCGCAGCGCCGCCCGCGTCGACGCCGCCGCCGGCACGTCCGTGCTCGACTACACCGCCCGCAGGGACGGGCAGGTCTACATCTACGACGTGACCGACGACCGCGTCGTCTGGACCGGCGAACTCCGCGACGGCGAGCGGTTCGTCCTCGACCCCCGCGAAGACACCGCCCTCATCAACGGCCGCAAGATCTCAGACGAGAGCCTTCGCTAACTTCCGCACGGGAAACTCGTACCGTCTCTACTTTAACGAAGAAGCAGCCCGCCGATAAGCCCGCGGCGGTTGGGTGTTGCTATAAATTTCGTTCCATGTTGGACCTACGAAGAACCGCGGGAGCCTCCTCCCGCGGTTCTTCATCGGCCCGATGCAGGACGAGGCTGCGCCCTGCCGCGTGGAGCCAAGCCGTCAAGGGACGTTCCACGTCGCGCGGAAGGGTGCAGCTTCGCCCGACGAAGCTGACTGCCTGTGACGTCCGCGACCGTTTTTCGTGAACCCCAAGCGTTGTTGCGACACTTATCTATTGGAGGGTGAGGCGCAGGAAGTCGCCTCCGACCGCGCACCATGCTCGACCGCCTGCTGGCCGACTTTATCGTCACGTTCCACCTGCTGTTCATCGCCTTCGCGGTCGTCGGCGGGCTGCTCGTCTTGCGCTGGCCGCGCCTGATGTACGTCCACCTGCCGGCCGTTGCGTGGGCGACGCTTGTGGAGGTGATGAGCTGGTCCTGTCCGCTCACCCGCTGGGAAAAGTTCTTCCGCGAGCGGTACGGCGAGGGCGGGTATTCAGGCGGTTTCGTCGACCACTATCTCATCCCGATCATCTACCCTGCCGGTCTGACGGACCAGATTCAACTCGGGATCGGCATCTTCGTGTTTACCGTGAATACTGTCGTCTACGGCATTCTCACAAAGCGCTTACGTCGCGCACGGCTCACTACATCCGTGCCTGCGGCCGTTGGGCAGCCACAGACTTGAGACTGGCACAGGCTTCGCTATTCCCGACTCTGTGAGATTTACCACACCCGCAGTCATTAACTTGCTAAACCCTTTCCGCCTGTCGGCCCCGTCTCCGCCGAGCAAGCCCGCGGCGGCCGACGGAGCCCGTCGGCGGCGTCCGCCGAAGGTGGAACATACCGCGCCCGATGTGTTCGAGGTCACGCCGTTCGGTCGCCGCCGCAAGGCCTCACGTGGCTCCCGCAGCGCCAGAGTATTGGCAACGCTCGGTGTGGTCGCCGCGGCGGCCTCGTTCGCGTGGTACATGATCTGATGCCGACTTAGCCGCCGTCGCCCCGCTCCACGCGATTCCGCTCACCCACCATCGCCGATGCAATGATTGAGCGACCGCGAGCAATATCGCGCTGTTTCGCCTCGCGTCATCGCCGACGCCCCCCGCGGTAACGTCAGGTGAGCGCAACAGATTCATCTCCTCTTCGTCGAATCGCTGGCACCGGCAACGTCGGGTGATATGGGCCGACCGAGTCCGCTCCACGGGCCGACACTCCGTCCGGACCAGCCGCCCTCCAACCGGCCTCATCGCCACAACCGCCGCACGATTGTCCCGTCTATCCTGTCCGCGCGGATCATGTGGTCCGATAAGCGTTAAGAGCGCCAACGCCGGGCCTTTTTGTTTACCGTCGCCCCGATGCTCTGGTAGAATCCCCCGGGCGGAAATCCGGCGGGGCTCGGGCGGTGCGGCGGTGCAATGGCGGGCGCGGCTGTCCGCGCGACGCGACACGGGCCGATCCCGTCGCCGGCGGTTCCTGGCGACGCCGCGAACCCCGCGGCGAACCGCCACGTTTGATTAGTCCGGATTCGGGCGGCGGCGGCGGCGGCGGCGCGGGTGAGGGCTGTCCCGCCGAGCCTGATGCCGACCGCGAACCCATCCGGTTCGCGCGAACCGGCACTGGCGCGAGCCCCGCCCGAGGACGTCGCGCTACGGCGCGTTCGCCCGGGTGACGCACGTCGGCCGGGCAAACGTGCGTGTCCGGCTCCCGCGATCCCGACTCGACCTTCTCGTAGGACGTTGGAATGGCTGTACGACCCACCCCCTCCAAGGCACCGGCCGACCCGAAGTCGCCGGCGCTGGTCCCGCAGGGCGCCCACGCCGGCAAGCCGTCGCTGCCGGTCACGCGCGCGGTCACGCTCATCGGCTCGCGCAACCGCGCGCACCTCCACCTCGTCAGCAGCAGCGTCTCCAAGTCTCACGCCGCCGTCATCTCGACCGACACCGGGCTGTACGTCCGCGACCTCGCCAGCCGCACCCACACGATCGTCAACGGCAAGGCCGTGCGCGAGGCGGAGTTGTCGCACGACGACCGCCTGACGGTCGGCAACTTCTCGTTCCGCGTCACCGCCCGCGCCACCCCGCCCGGCCAGCCGGCGCCCGCCGCCGCCGCGGTGCTGCGGGCCCAGGGGGAGCCGCTGCCGATCCCGATCGACGGCCGCATCCCTGATCGGCCGCCGCCCGACGTGCGACGTGCCGCTGCTCGAAGAGTCGGTCTCGACCGTCCACGCGCTGATCTTCGAGATGAACGGCCACCGGTACGTCCGCGACCTCGGCTCGCGCACCGGCACGCACGTCAACGGCAAGCCGGTCCACCAGCAACTGCTCGAGCTCGGCGACGAACTGCGGATCGGCGACACCGCGTTCCAGTACCTCGCCGAGGCCGACGCCGCCGCGGCGCAGGAGGACGCCGAGGAGGACCTGTCCGGCACCGCCACGATCAGCGTCGCCGAGGACGACGTGATCGAGCTTGAGCCGGAACCGGCGCCCGCCCGCCGCACCGCGCCCCGCCCGTCGTCGCGCCGGCCGCCGTGATGCCGCCGCCCGTCCCCCCGCGCCCGCCGCCGCCGCGATGCCGGTCGTGCCGCTCGACGACGCCGACCTCATCCCGCTCGCCGGCGAGTCCGAGGAAGAGGAAGCGACGCCGGTCGGCAACTGGGATCGCGTGCGGGCCGATTCGCCCGCCGCCGACGACGACGCCCCTGACGACGACGCCGCCGCCGACGATTGGCAGTCGGTGCGACGAGCTGGGGTCGGCCGAACCCGCACCGTCGGCCGCGGCCGACGCCCGACCGGCGACCGCAGCGGCCGACGAGCTGGAGCCAGCGAACGTCGGCGCGGAGGCGGAGTTGGACCCGATCGACTTCACCGTCGACAGCGACGACGACGACCACGTCGACTTCATCGCCCCGACAGAGGCTCGCGCGCCGCCGCCGACCGACCGCCGCCGGTGACCGAATCGGATTGGCGGCAGGCCGACCCGGCGCCCGACCGGCACGACCCCGGCCACGGCCGACGTCGCGACCACCGACGACGCGGCGGCGGCCTCCGCGTCGCGGACGACCTGCGCCCGCCGCGCATCACCCGTCGTCGCACCGCCCGCGGCCCTCGCGGGTGTGCCCGCCGCCGACGAAGCCGAGCCCACGGATTTCGCGTTCGACGCCGACGCGATCGCCGCGAACGACGAGCCGCGGCATCGACGCCGACGGATCGCCAGCGGAACCCACCGACGCCGACGCCGACCTCGCGGCCGTGCTCACCAGCGACGCCACCGACGCCGGAATCGACGATGATGCGGCCGCCGCGTACTCGCCGCGCCCGCCGACGGGAGCGAAGTCGCCGACAGAGACGAGTTCGCCACCACCGCCGACGATGCCGGTGCCTTCGCCACTGCGGACGACGAGGCGGACGGCGGACGACGAGTCGGAATTCGACGCGGTGGGCGATGACGGCGCCGGCGACGAGGTGGGCTCCACGGCGGCCGCTACGTCACCGACTCGCCGTGATGTCGAGATTACGCGCTCCACGACGTCGGCCTCGACTTCTCGTCCGCGCCGCCGGCGGCAGCCGAACAGGCGCGGCCACCGCGCCCGGCACTGCCGAACTGCCGGAACTCGACCTCTCGGGCCTCACGCTCGAACCGGTCGGCGGCGCCGACGCCGCCGGCGGGGCGGGCGCCGAGGACGCGAACGAGGACGACCACCACCTCGGCGACGCGCCGGTGCCGCTGCTCGACCTCGGCGTCGCGCCGCCCGCCGCCGCCGCCGCAGGGGCCGACGTCGACGCCGCGTCGGACGCGCCGGCGAAGAAGAAGCGGGCCAAGCGCAAGCCCGCGCTGAAGCCCGTCAAGCGCGACCGCCCGCCCACGACCGCCGGCCGCGACAAGAAGGAGAAGGAGTCGTCCAACTGGTGGGGGCGCAAGCGCAAGCAGCAGACGCCGCCCGCCGTCGCCGCCGCCGAGGACGCCACGCTCGACGACTTCCCCGTCGCCGACGCCACGAGCGGCGCCGAGCCCGAGGAGGCCATCAGCGGCGAAGACCTCGCGTTCCTCGACGAGATCCTCGGCGCGGCCCCTCTCGGCACGGTCGTGGGCGCCGAGGCGCTCGACTTCGACGACGACCTCGCCCTGCCCGACGACAGCGGCCTGACGACCTCGCCCGCCGCCGCGCCCGACCCGCTGCCCGCCGACGCGCTCGATTTCGGCATCGCGCCGCCCGCCGCCCGGGACGCCGTCGCCGCGCCGGCGCCAACAGTCGCGCCGCCCGTCATCGCGCCGCCCGTCGCCAGCACCGCCCCCGCCGCCCCGGTCAACGCCCTCGCTGGCCTCGACTTCACGCAACTCGCCAACGGCTCTGGCCTCGACCTCGGCGGCGTCGTCGAGTCGGTCGAACCCCCGGCCGATGCCGACGCCGTCGTGCCGCCGGCGGATCTCGACACCGCCCGGACGGCCGTCGCCGACGCGCCCGCCGACGGGACGCCCGCCAGCCTCACAGCAGAATGGGCCGACGAGACCGTCGTGGCCGACGCCGATGCGGCCGACGCTCTGGTGGCGGACACCGATGCGATACAAGCTCAGGACGATGACGCCGACGCGCTTGACGCCGAACGCTTGGCCGACGAGTCGGCCACGGCCGACGTGGCTGCCGGACCCGGGGCAGCGAACGCGGACGCCGGCGCGGCCGACTCGGCCGTGCCGCTGGCGGCCGACGAAGAACAAGCCGCCGAGGTGATCGAGCCGACGGAGCCGACGCTCGAGTCTGCACTTTCGTTAGACGTGGCAGACGCCGCGGACGCCGAACTGGCGTCCGTGTCAGAGGACGACGACGACAACGGCCGCGACGCCGCCGCGCTGTCCGACACCCAGTTCGGCCACGCCGTCGACGACCTCGCCGACGCGACGCTCGAACCGGTCATCGATCAGGGCGCGAGCCACGCGGCCGCGGAAGAACCCACGCCCGACGTCGCGCCCGCGCCGGATTATGCGACCGCCGCCGACGTCGGCGACGGTACGCCGAGTTGGGCAACGCCGCTGACCGAAACGGCAGCGCCGGCCGCCGGCAAAGTCGAAAATGCGGTCAACGATCGCGCGTCCGATGAAGCCGACGTGGCGGACGATGGCGCGCCGGTGGAATTCCACGGCGTCAACCTGCTGTCCGACCGCGCAGACGACGACAGCGAGGCGGCAGACGAAGTCGCCTCGGCCAACTCCGACTCGCCTGGTGCCGGGCTCTCCTTCGACGCCGGCCTCCCGGGCGAGCCCGAACGCGAGACGGACTCCCAGTTCAGCGGCGTCGCCGAGCAACCGTCCGCCGCCGACGAGGCCGCACCCGAGATCCTCGAGCCGCAGTTCCGCTTCGACGCGCCACCCGCGCACGCGGAACAGGACGTCGCGGCAGGCGAAGCGGAGGAGGCGGCCCTCGGCTTCGCCCACGTCCCCGCGCAACCCGCGTGGCACGCCACCCACACCGCCGATCCCGCCCCGGCCGACGAAGTCGCCGCGACGGAACTCACCGCGTCGACCGACGAGGCCGGGCTGATCGAAGAGGCCACGTCGCTCGATGACGCGACGGCCGAAGCCGCGGCGCTCGCAGACGTCACCCTTGCATTCGGGGCCGCAGACGAGGCGCCTGAGGCGGACGATGTCGCCGCGACCGAAGATGACGCGGCGGCACGCGCCGTCACTGCGACCGCGGACGCCGTTACGCCTGCCGGCGACGCCGCCACGATCGACGAAGAAGCCGAGCCGCGCCACGCGTTCGCTGCGACCGAGGCCGGCGAGCCGGAGGCAGAGTTCGAGCTCGCCGAGGAACGCGCGGAGGCCGATGACGACGCCGCCCTCGCCGCCGCCCCCGCCGTGGCTGCCGAAGCCATGGACGCGGCCGAGCCGTTCGAGCTCGACGCCGCGGCCGACCTGATAGACGCGGACGCCGCGGTGGCCGACGCCTCGCGCCCGGCCGACGAGGCCGCCGACGCGTTCATCCCCGACTTCGCCGCCGGCACCGGGTCGGCACTTGACGCGCTCGCCGTCACGCGGGACGACGGATTCGACCCTCTCGCCGCCGTCGAGCCGCTCGACTTCAGTCTCGACCTCAGCGGCCTGCGCGCCGTCGAAGCCGCCACCGCGCCCCGCGACATGACCGGCGACGCCGACGTCGAGGACATCCTCGCCGCCGACGTCACCGCCCCGGCCCCCGACGACGCGGCCGCATCAACGGCCGACGTGCTCGATGCCTACGAGCCGGACGCGGCGCTCGAACTCACCCCCGACGACATCCGCGCCGACCTCGGGCTCGCCGCGCCCGACGCCGATCGCGTCGAGACCGACGCGCTCGAAGCTGCGGCCGAACCGCCGGTCGCCGCCGACGCGCCCCTCTACCCCAACGTCAGCTTCCACCAAAACGTCGACTTCGACCGACGCCCCGATTTCGGGCCGGCCGACGCCGGCGTGATGGACGACCTCGTCGCGGCCGACGCCGTGACGGCCGACGCGGGCGAGGCCGGACGCGTCGCCGCACCTGACGAAGTCCCCCATTGGCAGGAAGATGAGACGACCGCGGCGGCCGAGGTACGAGACGGAGCAGCGGTCGCCGGTTCCGCCGACAACGTCGACGCGTCGACGACGTTCGGCGCG
>JAUJNJ010000085.1 GCA_030448225.1 Phycisphaerae bacterium | reverse complement strand
CTGCGCCTCCGCGGCATCACGATCTCCCCGGCCAACCAGGACTTCCACCCGATCGACAGCCGGGCGATGGACGTCTACGCGGGCCGAACAGACCGGCATGCCGATCCTCGTCCACCCAGGCGGCCAGTTCACCGAGCAGAGCAAACTCGAGTACAGCCGGCCCTACCTCTTCGACGAGGTCGCCGCACGTTCCCGAAGCTGCGGATCGTGATCATGCTCGGCCAGCCGTGGGTCGACGAGACGATCACCCTGCTCGCCAAGCACCAGCACGTCTTCGCCGACGTCAACGGCCCCTGCTCGACGCTCGTGGCAAGCGTACAACGCCCTCGTCAGCGCCTGCACCAGCGCAGCGTGATCGATAGCTCCTGTTCGGCAGCGACTTCCCATGCACCCAACGCCCCCGACCATCGAGGCGCTCTACAGCATCAACCAGATCGCCCAGGGCACGAATCTGCCCGTCGTCCCCCGCGAAGCCTCCGCGGCATCGTCGAGCCGCGACAGCCTCGGCCTGCTCGGGTTGAGCGGCGCCCTGATGCAGCCGGCACCCATTGAGCCCGCTCGCTTGCGAGCCGCGTCCAGTGCGTCGGCGGGGTTGACGTTCAACGCTGGAAGACCTCGCGACGGCTTTACGTCGTTACCCCGCACACCGAGACGGGCGGCTCGCTCAATGTGCGTCAATCCCGACCCGCTTCCCCATTTCTGGCGGCACTACCCTTTCCCGACCGATCTTCAGGTTATAGGACGCTACCCCGCGAACGCCCTTGCACCCGACACGTCCCTCGCTTCTGATACCGCGGCACCGGACACAGTCGGCGGCCACCGCATTCGAAGCGGTGCCGGACGTGGTGGTTTCCGGTCGCCGTCCGGAAGATCGACGTCGTTGACGTGGCGGGGCTGTGGAGTGCGTGTGGCGGCTACGGTCCGCGCCGATCGTTGAACTTGATACGCCGTCGCAATCGCGTCCGCGCCGAGTCCTTGGAGAGCTTGCGAAATGATCCATCGTCGAATGATCGTTCGAACCGTCGCCGCCGCCCGCTGGGTGGCCGTCGCCGCCGTCGTGACTTTGGCCGGCGTCGGCTGCTCGTCGCCCACGTCGGACCTGCGGGTGATGTCGCTGAAGGGGCCGCGCAAGACGTACAGCCAGCCGTTCGCCGAGGCGTACGCCCGCCGCAACGGCGAGGGGTCCCTCGACGTCGTCCTGACCCGCGACTCCGGCACCGCCGACGCCGCCGGCCGGACCACCGGCTCGGCCCGATCGCTGCGGCAGGTGATGCACGTCCGCGTGCTCTGGCAGCCGATGCGCGACACGAAGCGAACAACCCCACCGCGACCAACGCCACCGTCGACTGGTACGTCCTGTCCGACACCGGTCGGTCGACGGAGATGATCGAGTACAGCGGCGCGCGTTCGTCACGCCGACCCGCAAGGAGAACGTCACGATCCTCGACATCCGCAACGCCTCGCTGGAAGCCGACGGCCCACCAGGGCGACCTCAACGACCCGATCGGCCCGGCCCGGCTCGAGGGCACCGTCGTCGCCCGCAACAGCGGCCCGCGCGTCGATCGCCTGCTGGCCGGCGTGAAGACGACCGTCGCGCGGGCGCGGAGCAGGCCGCCGCCCGCGTGGCCGCCGAAGAGCAGGCGTCGAGCGGTGCCGGTCGAGCCGTAAGACGCCGAGGCCTCGACCGACCGCCCCGGGCCGAACCGCGCGGCGAGCAGCGGCTTCGCAGCGTCAGCGGGCAAAGTCCTCCGGACCGATCAACCAACGACGACGGGCGACCCCCAATGGGTCGCCCGTCTTTGCGGTCGCGTGTCGTGCTTCACCGCGACGCGTTGCCCTTCGCGGCCCTGCCCAAGCGGGGACACTCGCCCGTGGGGTTAGCGGCGGCTGACGAGTTTCTTCGCCACGGCGTCCTCGAGGAGCTTCAGGTTCTTGAGGTTGGCCTTGTAGAGCACGTCGATCACGTCCCCGACAACTGGATCAGGCCGGGAGCCAGTCGACCATGACGTTGAACGTCATCCGCTGAGCAGCACCCCAGCCGTGCTTCTTTGCGATGTAAACCGGGTACAGCGCGATCACGCCGGTGATCGTATCGCCGATGCCGGGGGGCCGATCGAGTCGAGGCCGAACTTCACCCCGGCGATCGAGAACTGCGAGTCGAGCGCGCTTGGCCAGCGCCCCGAACCCGCGCCCGTGTCCGCCTCCAGCTCCGCCCGCCCGGAGAACACTCCGGCATTGGCAGCGCTTGGCGCGACCCGCTGTATTTGGACGGACTGGTAGACTCATAGGTGTAATGCGAAATCTGCCACCTTGTTGTTCGGGCTCAGCCGTTATAAACGCCCGCCCATCCTCCAACGCGGGCGGGGGCGGCCGGTCAGTTGCTCTGCCGGCGTGGCCACATCCGACACTACCGGGGCCGACGCCCAACGGCCCCCGCCAGTTCGAGACCACGCGGTGGAGCCTCGTGCTGTCGGCCGGCGAGGGGGACACGCCCCAGGCGCGGCGACGCTCCGGCACGCTCTGCCAGCTCTACTGGTACCCGATCTACTCTTCGTCCGCCGCCGCGGCTACCCGCCCGAGGAGGCGCTGGACCTCACGCAGAGCTTCTTCGCCCGCCTGCTCGAGAAGAACGATTTGGCGATGGCAGACCGCACGCCGGGCGGTTCCGCTCCTGCTGCTCGGGTGCCTGAAGCACTTCCTCTCCAACGAGTGGGACCGCGCCTGAAGCGCGGCGGCGGCCGGAAGTCGATCCTCAGCATCGACGCCGAGGACGCCGAGGGCCGCTACCTGCGCGAGCCGTCGCACGACCTCACCCCCGGCGCGTCTTCGACCGCCGCTGGGCGCTGACCCTGCTCGAACAGACGCTGGCGACCCTCGCCCGAGTGCGAGCGCCGAGGCGCGCTGTTCGAGGCGATCAAGCCGTCGCTCGCCGGCGAGGCCGCGACCAATCCCTACGCCGACGTCGGCCTGCGGCTGGGGATGACCGAGGGGCGGCGCGGTGAAGGTCGCCGCCCACCGCCTGCACCCGCTACCGCGAGATCCTGCGCGAGCATCGCCGAGACCGTCGACAGCGAGGCGGGCGTGGACGAGGAGATCCGCGACCTGTTCCAGGCGCTGTCCGGGTGAGCCTCCGCTCGCAACACGCCCCGACCCTCGCGGTAACTTTCCCCCCTCGCCCCTGTATGCACGGGAGAGGGTTGGGCGACGACGCCGCCCGCACCCTCGCGTGACGCGCGCACCCTCTGCGAAGTACTCAGGGAGAGGGGCGGACGGCGACGAGATGTGCTCGTCCTCCCCTCTTCCCTGTACTCAGGAGAGGAGGGGAGGGATCCTCGCCGGCGACGAGACGCTCAGATCCCCTCACCCTCTTGCCGGTACGCTGGGCGCGCGTCATCGGGGGAGAGGGTTCCCAAGCGACTTTCGCCCTAAAGTCGGCCGCGCTCGGGATGACGGTCCTCGGAGGTTTTGAAACCGGTTGTAACCCTCTCCCCCGAGTACGGGGGCGAGCGGACGGGTCGGCTCCACTGTGAACCGGGTGCCGCTCCGCCACGGACGCGTTGTTGTTTCCCCGCCCGCGTCGGTCGACGCGGAAGCGACGTATGACGACCACCACCGCCTGCCCAACCTGCGGCGCCGACGTCGCCCCCGACGCGCCCGGCCGGGCTCTGCCCCCGCTGCCTGCTCGGCGGCGGCGCCGCGCCGCCGGCACCCGGACGGCCGGGCGCGCCCACGCTCGCCGACGACGCCGCCGCCGGGCCCCGCGCGCCGGCGGCGAGGCGCCGCCCAACACGCGGTTCGGCGACTACGAGATCATCGAGCGCATCGCCAGCGGCGGGATGGGCGTGGTCTACAAGGCACGCCAGATCAGCGTCGACCGCGTCGTCGCGGCTGAGATGATCATCGGCGGCCGCCTCGCCACCGAGCAGGAGGTGCAGCTTCCACGCCGAGGCGCAGGCGGCGAAACCTCGACCACCCGCACATCGTGCCGATCTACGACGTCGGCGCGTACGAGGACCGCCCGTACTTCACGATGAAGTACATCGACGGCGAACCTCGCCGCGAAGGTCGACGAGTTCCGGAAAGACCACGAGGCCGCCGCCGCGCCGATGGCGACGTGCGCAGGGCGGTCCACCACGGTCACCGCCGCGGCATCCTGCATCGCGACCTCAAGCCGGGCAACCTGCTGCTCGACGCCGACGGCAAGCCGTACGTCAGCGACTTCGGCGTCGCCAAGCGCGTCGACGGCGCCGCCGGCAGCCGGACGCACACCGGCACGATCATCGGCACGCCCGCCTACATGGCCCCCGAGCAGGCCGGCGGCCGCGTGAAGGAGATCACGACCGCCGCCGACGTCTACAGCCTCGGCGCGTGCTGTACGAGCTGCTGACCGGCCGCGTGCCGTTCGAGGCCGAGACGCTCCCACGAGACGCTGCGCTCGTGCGCGAGCCGCCCACCCGACGACGATCGACGACGCGATCGATCCGGACCTCGAGACGATCTGCCTCAAGTGCCTCGAGAAGGACCGCCACAACCGCTACGCGTCGGCCGAGGAACTCGCCGACGAGCTGACGCAGTTCGCCAACGGCGAGCCGATCCTCGCCCGGCCGGTCGGGCGGGCGGTACGGCTGTGGCGGTGGTCGAAGCGCCGGCTCACGGCCGGCTTCGCCGTGACCGTGCTGGCGTCGCTGGCGTTCATGGTGTTCGCGTCGATCTTCGTCGCCCGCGCAGCGCGCACGGCCCGCGTGAACGACGTCCTCCAGACCAACGCCTACGCCGCCCAGTGGATCGCCGGCACCGCGCGCTGCTGCAACTGCGCGACTACTGCGGCGCTTCGAGCACACGGCCGACCGCGACGACGAGGTCACGCCACGCTCGCCCGCTCGGGCGACCGCGCTTCGCCACCGACTACCTCCGCCGCGTGTTCGACGAGTTCAACGACCCGCGGCGAGGCTGCGCTGAGGACGGGCACCAGCTCGCGTTCGACAGCCTGTTCATCATGAGGACGACGGCCTCGCCCGCGGCCGCTGGCCCGGCCGACGCCGGCCGGCTACTACCAGACGCGGTTCGACGACCGCGACTACTTCCAGGGGCGAAGACGCTACGCGGCCGAGGGCGCGGGCGGGCGTACGTGTCGCGCGCGTTCCAGAGCAAGGCCGACCGGATGTACAAGATCGGCATCACCCGCCCGATCCTCGGCGAGGACGGGACGTTCCTCGGCGCGTTCGTCGTCACCGTCGCGACCGACCCGACGTTCGGCTCGCTGAACTTCAAGGGCGAACACCGCTCGGCCACCCTCGCCGCCCAACTCGAATCCGGCGGCGACGCCGGCCACGCCAATGAACTCGGCTTGCCGGACGACGGCCTCGTCGATGACGGCCGCATCGACGCGGGCCCCGCCGACACGGGCGGCGCCGGAACCGCGGCCCCCACCTGAAGCCCGCCGTGCCAACATCGACCAGCGCCGCGGGCCAGCGCGGCGGCGGGCCAGCGCGAAGCGGACGGCGGCGATTCGAGCCGCGGCGGCGAGCCGTGCCAATGCCGTTCGGGCCGAACCGGGCCGCGGTGCGGCTTCGGCGCGCGAGATTCCGCCGGGGCTGGCGCGGGCGGCGCGGGCCCAGCATCGTGTTGCTGCACGAGGGCCTGTCGCACGGGCAGTACGTGCCGGTCGACCACCCGCGGCTGCGGGCGTTCGAGCCGTCGACGTCGCGCGAGCAGCTCGACCTCAGCGCGCCCGGGCCCGCCGGTCTTCGCCGCCGACTACCGCGACCCGGTGGCGCCGCGCTCGCCTCGGCCGGTTCGACCCCCGCCGCTACGCCGGCGACTGGCTCGCGGGCTTCGCGCAGGTCGGCAACACGCACCTCGTCGTGATCGTGCGGACGCCTTACGACGACGCGATCGCGCTCGACCGCCAGCTCGTCCGCCGCCTCGCCGGCTGGGCCGGCGTCGCGCTCCTGCTCGGCGCGGGCGTCCTCGTCGCGATCGTCTGGACCGCCAAGCTCCGCAACCGGCGGCTCTTGATGCAGTAGCCGCCCCGTCCGCGTCCGATGCCATTTCCGCCCGCCGGCCCGGCTCGCCCGCCCGGCCTTCGACGAGACGCATGCGCGCATCATCGAAGGGCAACTGAGCGACGAGAAGGGCAGCATCCTCGCCAGCTCGTTCGTCGTGGAGCCTCCGGCGGGGCGCGCGCGAGGTGATCGCGGGGTGCGTCACAACGTCGTCCCCAGCGCGTTGCGGCGTCACAACGGTCGGTCGACCCACGGCGGCGACTCGACCCGCAGCGGCGACTCTCTCCGGAAACTTCCGACTGCGCCGTCCACCGGGCGCAGGCGTCGCCATGGCCGGTTGCAAAGACAGATCCTGGTCACGTCGTCTCCGCAGCGTGCGTTCCGCGGACATGATTGCAGTGGCATCTGCTGCGATCACGCCATAATCTCCTCCACGCGCCGGACCGCGTTCTCATCCAGCCGGATCCCGCTCGCCTCGGCGTTCTCCTCGACCTGCTGCGGGCGTGTCGCGCCGATGATGCAGCTCGTCACCTCGCCCCGCCGGAGCACCCACGCGAGCGCGGCTGCGCGCATCGTGCACCCGTGCTCCTGCGCGACCGGGACGAGGCGCTGCACCGTCTCGAGCAGCGCCCGGTCGCGTACGAGGTCCTTGATGAAATTGTGCTGCCGGTCGTCGGTCGCCCGGCTGTCGCCGGGCAGCGGCTGGCCGGGCTTGTACTGGCCGGTGAGGAGGCCCGGCCCCAGCGGCGACCACACGACCTGCCCGATCCCCGCCGACGCGCACAGCGGCATCACGTCGGCCTCGATGTGGCGGTGGATCAGGCTGTACTGCGGCTGGCTGCTCTTGGGCGCGTAGAACCCGTTGCCGCAGATCTGCAGGCAACGGCCGATCTGCTCGGCCGACCATTCGGAGAAGCCCCAGTACAGGATCTTCCCCTGTCGCACGAGATCGTCCATCGCGCGGACGGTCTCCTCGAGCGGCGTCTGCTCGTCGTAGCGGTGGCACTGGTAGAGGTCGATGTACTCGGTGCCGAGCCGCCGCAGGCTGGCGTGGCACTGCTCCATGATGTGCTTGCGCGACAGGCCCCGGTCGTTGGGGCCCTGGCCCATCGGGAAGTAAACCTTCGTCGCCAGCACGTACGAGTCGCGGCGGCGGCCCTTCAGCAGCTCGCCCCACGCGGCCTCGCACTTGCCCTGCGCATAGACGTTGGCGGTGTCGTAGAAGTTGATGCCGACGTCGAACGCCTTGTCCATCACCGCCGCCGCCCGCTCGCGCTCCAGCGCGTTGCCGAACGTGAGCCACCCGCCGAGGCCGATCTCCGAAAACTTGATCCCCGAATCCCCGAGCCGCCGGTATTGCATGGAATCTCCGTGTTTGATCCGCGCGGCAACGCCGCGCGCCGATCATTGATCCGGTGGCGCGCCGAATCAATGGCGGAGGCCCGCGCGCGCGAGCCAATGACCATGCTCTTGAACTGGGACGCGAGCGCGTGCGCGGTGGCCCGATGAGAGTGGTGCCACCTTAGGTTGGTCAGTTTCGTTCGCCTTGCGGCTTCTCTGGCGTGGTCACTTGAGGTGACAACGCCGCTACGACTACGAAGGCAGGCGCGGGCTCCGGACGATATTTGCGATGTCCCGGGAGCGACTGGTCCGTCGACGACGCTCTGTGCCCGTAGTGATGGCGATCGGGTGAAGCACAGGGCGATCGGCGTGTGCCCCGAGGGACGCAGCGCCCGTCGCTACTTCTGCGACGACGTCACCAGGCGTCCCGGCGACGCGCCGCCACCGGCGGGGCGGACGACGTAACCGACGCCGCCGTGGCCGAACCAGGCGCGGGCGAGCGCGTCGGCGGAGTAGACGATGCCGTTGCCGCGGTCGCGGCTGGCGGGGTCGTTGACGATCACGTCGCCGCCCGGCGTGAAGCCGCGGACGACGATGAGGTGCCCGGCCGTCTTGTCGAGCACGTTGCCGGGGAACTCGCCGGCGCGGAAGCGGATCGAGGCGATGACCGGCTGGCCGCGCGCGATCTCCGCCTTCACTTGATCCCAGTTGCGGAAGCGGGCCAACCACGCGTCGAACCCGAGTTCGCCCGCCCGCGCGACGGCCCGACCCCAGTTGCCGAAGATGTCGTACTCGGCGTCGTAGACGACCAGCGCGTTCTCGTGCGTCGGGCGGTCGACGCCGAAGTGGTGCATCACCATCGACAGCGACGTCGGCGAGCAGATCTCGCCGCTGACGCACTTGGCGGCGTCGTTCTGCGTCCGAAACGGGACGCGGAGGTCGCGGGCCCAGGCGTCGGCCGGCGGCGCGGGCGTCGATTCCGCAAGCCGCGGCGCGACGCCGGAGTAAGCGACCGACACCCGGCGGACTTCGGGCTTGACGTTCGCGTCGATGCTGAAGCTCTGGAACGATACCCGCACCTGATACGCGTCCGCCGGCCGGCGGAGCGCGATGTAATCGGTGTTCACCGCGCCGTCGCGGAAGGTCGTGACGCGCCGGCCGTCGCGGGTCGTGCGGCCCCACGTCCCGAGGAACAGCCACGGCGACCACGTGCCGCGCGACGCGTCGCGGACGCGCACGTCGAGCCAAACGCCGGTGTCGGCCGGCGTGCGGATGTTCCACGAGGGGACGAGTTCGGTGAAGGCGAACGCAGTGTCGACCTGCCGCGACGTCCACGTCCCCTCGCGCGGGTACTCGTCGTTCCGGCCGTCGGCCAGCACGAGCCGCGGCGGCGAGGTGTCGACCAGCTCCACGCGCTGCCGCTCGCCGGCGACGAAGGCTTCGCGCGTGTCGATGAAGTCGAGGCGGTCCGCCATGCCTGGCGGATTCGTCAATTGGTTCTCGCGCGAGTCCGCCCAGGCGGCCGGGTCTGGCGCCAGAACGCCGACGAGCACCACCGCGATCACCGCCGCCAGCACCGCGCCGACGACGCCGTACGCAAGCCGAGCGTCAGTTGCTCGTCGACTCGCAGCGGAACGAAGGTGGTCGTGCTCGGAATCTGCCATGATCGAATAACTCGTGCGGCCGTTCAGTGACTCGTGCAAACAGATTCGGCTCGGCAACTTTGCGGCCGCACTCGGCGGCACTCGTTCCGGGTCGCCGGGGACAGCCGACATCTGGGGCGTCGGCCCCAGCGCGACGCCCGATCATATCTTGGGCGACGGTCGGGGCTCCACTATTTCCGACCGTCGCGCGCTACCAGTGCCAGATCTGGTCCCACGCCTGCATCCAGTCCTTCCCCCGGCTGACGACCTTCAGCGGCTCGACGATCTCCACGCCCGCCCGGCCGCGGAACTGGTTGGGCGCTGTCGACCGTGCCGAGGTTGATCGAGATCGTCGTCGCTTCGCCGGCACGTAGGGCTGGGGCCAGGACGGCGCACGGCCGCTTCGACGCCCTCCTGAATATCCGCCTCGCCCGCACCGGCGGGATGTTGCCGGGCCGAGTAGCGCGACAGGCCGCCTTCACCGCCATCACGCCGCGAGCTTGTCGCCGAGCAGCTCGCGCCCTGGCGGTAGGTGGCGTCGCCGGTGATGAGGGCGACGGGCACGCCGTAGTGGCCGCACAGCGCGCAGTTGATGCCGAACTCGCCGACGCACGTGTCGTTGAAGAACAGGTCGCCAGGTCGTGGTGGAGATCGTGTGGCACAGCACGCCGTCCGGCGTGCCGGTAGCGGGCGTGCATCGCGATCATCAGCGCGACGTCGCACCTGGTTTCCAGCAGCTCGGTGTACCGCGACCAGGATGGTGGCTGACCCACGTGCAGTCGGGGTCGAGCAGTTCGGGCACGAGCGAGTTGAAGTTCCACCCCTGCCCCGCGCCGTGGCAGTCGACGACGACGATCTCGGTCGCGGCCCGCCGCCTTAGCGCCGCGGACGGCGGCGTTGATCTCCGGTGTAGAGCCGGCGGCACTCCTCGTAGAGGCGCGCCGCCGGTCACCTGCTCCACACGACGATCCCGCTCACGCCCTCCATGTCCGCCATGATCAACACGCGCATAGGTGTACCGATGTGAGAGTTGCTGGTTGCTGGTTGTCAGTTGCTAGTGGTGGTTGCAAAATGCGGCCGCGCCGGTCGGTTGTCAAACGGACCGCCGCCGATCCTAGACCCTTGCCCCGTACGCGAGACGCCCCAACCCAACAACGAACCACGGAGCTTCCGATGCCCATCATCCGAGACGAAGCCAAGCGACAGGAAATCGTCGGCCTGCTGACCCAGGCGTACTGGATGGAACTCGAGACCGTGCAGAGCTGTCGCCAACTCGATCAACCCCGACGGCGTGCGCGCCGAGGAGATCAAGAAGTCGCTCGCCGCGGACATCACCGAGGAACTCGCCCACGCCCAGCAGTTCGGCCGGCGGATCAAGGAACTCTACGGCCGCGTGCCGGGGAGCTTCGACTTCAAGGCGGTGCAGCAGTCGCTCCAGCCGATCGCCGACACGACCGACGTCGCCGCCGTCATCCGGGGCGTGATCGAGGCCGAGCAGGGCGCGATCGACCACTACCAGAAGATCATCGCCGCCTGCGAGGGCGTCGACCCCGTGACCGCCGACATGGTCACGACGATCCTCGCCGACGAGGAGGACACCTGCGCATGTTCGAGGGGTTCCTGAAGGAATACGACAAGCGGTAGCCGCTCCGCACGGAAGGTCGCCGCCGGCCTTGACGAGCCAACCCACGCCGCGGGCGTGATGGAAGCATCATCGCGCGGGGCGATGTGCAACGTCCCTTTACCTCCCGTGCGGTTTCGCGTGTCCGGCAGGACATCAACAGCGCCGTCACTGCTTGACGTCCGCCCAAGATCCGTGGCTGCTGCCGCGGAGTGATGGGTACGTACGCGCGGCCACGTGCTCATTTCTGTTCGAAGGTGAACTTCCCGGCGGCTTCCTCGGAGAAGCGTCCCCGCCACCCGGCTAGGCGTTTTTCGCCGGCGGGGAGCTCTTGAGGTAAGCGTCCCAGAAGCACGTCGTCACGAGCTTCACGACTGTCGGTGACGGCCGCCCCGCGGCGGAGCAGTGCCGAGGTTGCCGCCGAACGAGACGTGCGCGCCGTCGATCACGACGAGGTACTTGTCGCCCGGCGGGCTGTACTGAACGGCTCCTTCTTCCACTCCACATCCTGGCCGCGCGCCGCGGTCGAGGGTGCCGGTGATCGTCATCATCGGCAGGTGAAGTTTCTCCCAACTTTGCTCCGTCAGGCCCTGCTGGCCGGTCCCCTGGGCGGAGATCGGGAGGATGCAGGCGACGCGTTTGTCGAAGAAGCTCTTGTTCTTCACGCCGCCGAGATCCGCCATGACCCCGCCGAGCAGCATGGCGGTGTACGCCCCGAACGAGTGCCCGCCGACGCCCACCTTCGCCACGTCCATCTTCCCCGCCAACGCCGGCACGGCTTTCGGAAGTTCGGCGAGCGAATCGAGAATCTGGATCACGTCCGCGACCCGCCCGCCGATCTTCTGCGGATCGTTCAGGCCGCCGAGCAGGCGGCCCCCGCCGCCCGCCGGGAAGGGCCGCCGTCGCCGTGCCGCTCCGTCGCGTGCCGGCGCGCCGCCGCGACCGGGGCCGTCACGATTGACGCCGTCATTGTGGCTGGGGTGGATCACGACATACCCGTGGCTCGCCCAGTGTTTGGCGATCGGGCCGAAGGCGTCCTTGTTCCCGCCGAACCCGTGGGAGAACAAGATCACTGGGTACGGCCCGCCCGTCGTCGGGACGTGAGCCTTGCAGACGAGTTCCTTCTTCCGCGGCGTCGGTCAAGGTGAAGCTGTCGACGGTGTCCACCGCCAGCGGCCCTTCGTTCGCTTCGGCCGGCCGGTCCGCGGCGAACGTGGGCACCGTCATCAGAACGGAAACCAACACGAGCACGATTGGTCTGGTCATGTCCATCTCCGGCACTTGCCGCCGCCCGCCGGTGTCGCTGATGAACGAGCGCATCGGATCGACCGGCTTCCGGATGATGACGCTCGGCCGGCCGCTTTATTGTTTCGACCGGCGGAAGTTCGCACATGGCTGCCGAGGCATCGCCTGACGATCGCGGGCGGCGGAAACCGATGCACGGCGATAGCCGCCGCGACTGACTTCCACGTGACGCCGCGCAACGGGTTGAAGCGGGCCGCGCGTCCGACCGGACTTTTGGCGCGCCGCGTGTGCGGTAGGCACGTCGTCCAATTCAGGTTGAGAGTCAGGCGTTCCGTCGTGGTCGCGCGGGCGTCAGTCGCCGACGTCCCGCGCGTCCCACCATTGATCGATGCGCTGCGAGAGGTGGGCGACGCGATCGGGTTACCCTTCGCGAGGTCCCGCTCCTCGCGTCCTCGGCCACGTGATAGAGTTCGGGCGGCTTCCCCGTCCGGTCGAAGCGGATCAGCTTCCACTCCCCTCGCGCACCCAGCGGTGGGTGAGGCTCAGGGGGCGGGTTCGCCGACGGCGACGGCGGTGTGCTCGAAGATCTCGCCGAAGACCGCGTCGCGATGCAGCTTGCCGTTGCCGGCAGCGACGTCGAGCAGGCTGAGGCCGGGCAGGTCGGCGTTCTCGCGCCAGGCCGCAGGCGGCGAGCATCGTCGGGGCGAGGTCGATCGTCGAGACGAGGTCCTTGTAGACGCCACGTTTCGTGCGGCCGGGCCAGCGGAGCATGATCGGCGTCCGCAGGCCGCCGTCGTAGGCGACAGCTTGCTGCGCGGCGAAGTGGCCGCGGGCGGGGTTCCTGCGGGCGGCGGTCTCCTGGATCCACCCGTTGTCGACGACGAACACGACGAGCGTGTTCTGCGCGCGAGGCCCGTCGCGTCGAGGTGGTCGAGCAGTTGGCCGCACGTCTGGTCGAACCACTCGCACATCGCGTAGTACTTCGCGAGTCGCTCGTCGCGGCCGGCGCTGGTACTTCTTCAGGATCTCCGCCGGCGGGTTGTGCGGCGTGTGGGGCATCATCGGCGCGTACCAGACGAAGAACGGCCGGCCGTGTTCCTTGCAACCGTCGACGAAGTCGAAGACCGGCTTCATCGTCTGCCGCCCGATCGCAAGACCGAGGTCGCCGTGGCCGCCCCCTTCTTGCGGTTCTCGGTCATGCCGTCGGTGAAGCCGCCGTTGGTGTAGTGCCCTCCCACCACTTGCCGGTCTGCAGGCTCGCGTACCCCATCTCGGCGATGAGCCCCGGCACCGTGCTGCCGACAGCACCATCGACGAAGCGGTCCACGCCGGCCGGCGGGTCGTTGCAGCAGATCTCGTGCTGGTGCGCGTACCGGCCGGTGAGCATCGTCGCGAGGCTCGCCCGGCAGAGCGAGGTGGGGACGTAGCCGTTGGGGAAGACCGCGCTCTGCGACGCGAGGCGGTCGAGGTTCGGCGTGCGAATCGTCGGGTGACTCATGAACCCGAAGTCGCCCCACCCCTGGTCGTCCGACACGATCATCACGATGTTCGGCGGCGACCACCCGGCGGGGCGCGCGCTCTTGGCGGACAGCGCGCGGGCGGCGGGTCGGCACGGCGAACGCGGCAAAACAGGTCACGACGATCGTTGCCAACGCGAGGTTTCGAAGGAGGGGTAAAGGTGGGTTCATCGAGGTGCCTTTGCGGTTCGTCAGAGGACGGCGGGACGGTGAACGACGAAATCGGGGTTCCCGCCACCAGGTTTTTCGGGCGGCGACCGAAAGGAATCTGACTGCGGCGCCGCGAGCGGCTCAGCGACGCGCGGTGCGAATCGGCGTTGCCAGCGCGGGCGACATACGCGTGTCGCGATCCGGCGCGATGCGGCTCTAGCGCGCGGCCGAGGTACGTTCGGCCTGCGTGTCCGATGGCGTCCCTCAGGGTGATAGCCGCCCTATGCCGTTGGCGTTGCGGACGCGAGGCGGTCGAGGATGCGCTGCCGCAGCGCGGCGCACGCCTCGTCGTCGAGCACCGCCTGCGCGCTGGAATGTTTCCACCGACCGATCCAGCGGCACCCAACTCTTGCACCCGGCGTACTCCGGCGTGTTGTCGACCGTCACCGGCGCTGGGTAGGCGGTACGCCCGCACGAGCAGGAGGTAGAGCAGGTTGTGCGGGCGGTAGTTGAAACGCATGTCGATCAGCGGCGTCGTCCAGACGTGCTCGTCGTCCAGCCGCGTCCATTTGCGGCCGGGACGCGACCCGCAGGATGTCGGTCACGACGCCCGCCCCGCTCAACCGCACCTGCGCTCGGCGTCCTCCTGCCGGAAGTCGCCGTGGGCGTCCGGCTTCAGCATGGCGAGGTTCTGGTGGAGGTAGGTCGGGAACAGCAGGAAGTTCGGGTTTCGAGTTCAAAGCCCCCGCCACCTCCGCGATGCCCCCTTGCGGAGCAACGAGCATCTGTCGGCCGCTCTCCAGCGCGCGCAGACGGTAGCCCATTCCTTCAACGCGATCTTCAAACGAGGACCGCAGCGCGCCATATCCGGAGTATGCATAGCCCAGAGCACCGCACATCCTCAGACAGCGCCCGTGAATGATCCCGGCACCCGGCGTGAAGCGGACCCTTACATGCTCCGGAGCGTTGCGGCTAAGATCCTGCCATGAGCACGGCCGAACTTCGTCGTGAGATCAAGAAGGCGCTCGACCAACTGCCGCCGGAGCGGCTGGCATCGGTCGCCGACTACGTTCAGTTCTTGGCGCGCCCGACACTCGTAGAACGGGTCGCCACGGCCGAGAAGGAGATGGCCAAGAAGAAGGGCGTGGCGTGGCGGAAAGTGCGTTCCGATGTTTGAAGTCCTGTTGTCGCCCGAAGCAGAGGCGTTCTTCCGCGCGGCGGACCAGCCACTGGCCAAGCGTCTGGCCCGCTGCTTCGCGCAACTAGAACGCGAGCCGCGGCGACACAACAACATCAAACGTCTTTCTGGGGAACTTCAGGGGTACACGCGTTACCGCGTCGGGGACTGGCGCGTTATCTACCGCATCGACGAGGCTGCGCAAACCGTTCTGGTGCTATCTATCGCGCACCGCCGCGACGTGTACGAGTGAATTCCCGGTCCACGAGTTGAGGCGCGGACTCCGCCACCGCGGGCCCAAGTCGTTCACTCGTCCAGCGCGGACCGGGCGGCCGACGTCGGGGTTGGGGGTTCGGCATCGGGGCGGAGATGGGGCGGCAGCGATTGCGGGCGCGGGGGCTCCGGGAACTGCTCTTCGGTCGGGGTCCGCAGCGCCTGGAGCATCGTCCAGAGGTGTTCGAGCAGTTGCTCGATGCCCTGCCGGGTGGCGCCGGACATCGGGATGATCTCCTTGCCCGGCAGCGCGGCGCGGAGGTTGTCGAGCGTGTCGTCGTCCTCGATCGACAGGTCCATCTTGTTGGCCGCGATGATCTCCGGCTTCTCGGCCAGCACCTTGCTGAACGACTCCAACTCGCCCCGGATCGTGCGGTAGTTGGCGGCCGGGTCGGACTGGTCCGACGGGAACAGGTCCAGCAGGTGGACGATCACCTTCGTCCGCTCGATGTGGCGGAGGAAGTTGTGACCGAGGCCGGCGCCGTGCTGGGCGCCCTCGATCAAGCCGGGGATGTCGGCGAAGACCATGCGGCGGTCGCCGGAGAGCTGCACGATGCCGAGTTGCGGCTCGAGCGTGGTGAACGGGTAGTCGGCGATCTTCGGCCTGGCCGCGCTGACGACGCTCAGGAGCGTGCTCTTGCCGGCGTTGGGCAGGCCGACGAGGCCGACGTCGGCGATCAGCTTCAGCTCGAGCTTGAGGTTCCGCTCCTGGCCGAACGTGCCGGTCTCGGCGTACCGCGGCGCCTGGTTCGTCGAGGACTTGAAGTGCCAGTTCCCCTTCCCGCCGACGCCCCCCTTGGCGACGACGAGGCGCTTGCCGGGCTTGTCGAGGTCGGCCAGCATGATCTGGTGGTCGGCGTCGAACACGAGCGTGCCGGCGGGCACCTTGATGACGAGGTCTTCGCCGCCCGGGCCGTACATCTTCTTGCCCATGCCCGCCTCGCCGCGGCCGGCCTTCCAGTGGTGCTTGCCGGCGAAGTCGAGCAGCGTGTCCTTACCCGCGTCGGCCTCGAGGACGACCGACCCGCCGTTGCCGCCGTCGCCGCCGTCGGGCCCGCCCTTGGGGATGTACTTCTCGCGCCGGAACGAGACGCAACCGTTGCCGCCGTCGCCGGCCTTGACGTGGATGAGGGCTTCGTCGACGAACATGGTGTTTCCGCTACCGTTCGAGCCGCGGATCATCCGGGCCGGTGAATCCGAGGGCCGCGTAAAAGAGTGCTTCGCCGGCGAGCCACCGCTCGAACCAGGATTCGAGCGACGCGGCCTCCGGGTAGAGGTGCGTGTCGAGCCACCGCACGCCGGTGTCCCAATATGCCGGGTCGTCCACGTTGGGATCAAGCCGGTAAACCGGTGCCGCCGGGTGGGCGACGTCGCTCACGGACCGGATCGCGCAGCCCCAGTCGTTCAGTTCGAGCAGGACCGGTCGGCCCGCCGCCGGCGCCAGCGGGCGCGTGTAGTCCGCCGCCAGCCAGTCCGCCGACTTCATCACGACGTCGAGCGGATGAAGCCCGTACCCTGGGCCGAACCCGCCGTCGCCGACCTCCGTGTACAGCCGGCGAAGCAGCGTCGGGAGCGGCCGGCCGAACGCGCGCTCGGCGGCGTCGAACGCCTCAACGGGCAGCACGGGCCGGGCGACGTAGCGCATCGGGTTGCCGTGGACGTCGGTGACGTTCACGTCGTGCCCCTGGTCCGTCGCCCGCTCGGGATCGCCGGCCAGTGCCTTGAGGCGCTCGATCAGCACGTCAGACATGGCGTGTCCCGCCGATCGCTGCGGATACCAGAAAAGCCAGCAGGGCCGACACGACTCGTGTCCGCCCTGCTGGCTTGTTCGAGTGAACTCTGCCGTCGCGCGCCGGGCGGCTAGGCCGTGGCGGTGGCGGCGGCGGGCTGGGTCTTCTCGTCGCGGACGTGGACCTTGCGGCCCTGGAACTCGACGAAGCCGTCCTGCAGGGCGAACAGCGTGTAATCGGTGCCCTGCCCGACGTTGAAGCCCGCGTGGAACTTCGTGCCGCACTGGCGGACGATGATCGACCCGGCCGTCACCGCCTGGCCGCCGTAAGCCTTGATGCCGCGGTACTGCGCGTTGCTGTCGCGGCCGTTTTTGGTGGAGCCTTGCCCCTTCTTATGTGCCATGATTCACCTTCGCTGGAACTTCAAACTTCGAATTCCGGCTCCACCGGTCGCGGGCAGCGACGCGTCGGCCGTAACTTCAACTTGTAAAACGAAAACCCGCCCCGCCGTGTTCGGGCGGGGCGGGGAAAGTTACCTTGATTTGGGGCGGAACGCAAGGTGCGCGTCCAGCCGAACGGTCGAGGCGTGCCCGGTCGGGGCGGCGCGTCAGCGCATCACCCAGCGCTCGCCCTTGGGCGTCACCTCGGCGCGGTCGGCGTGTCGCTCGTCGCCGTAGACGACGTGATCGATCTTCAGCGTCTTGCTCAGGGTCACGAACTGCTCCTTCGCGACGCCCTTCATCTCCTCGGCGGCGTTGCGCGGGTCAATCTTCACGAGTTCGCCGTCGACGGTCTTGTACGTCACCGACTCGCCGCTCAGGCCGGTCACGAAGATGGAGAACTCGCCCATCTCCAGCATCGGCTCCTTCCAGATGGCGACGCTGTCCCGGGCCTGATCCTCGCCCGCGCGAAGCTTGCCCATCACCGCCGACGGCCGCTCGAGTAGCCGGCTGCCCTCGGCCTCCTTGATCTGCTGGAAGACGCGGCCGTGGATGCTCTTGTCGCTGCGGATGACCTTGCCGTCGCTCGTGAGCATTTCGAACTCCGGGAGGAACAGTTGCTCCTGCCCGGTCTCGTTCGTCACGCGGTAGGTCATGTACCAGTACGCCTGCGGCGCCCGGCCGGGGACGGTCACGACGATCCGCTTCGGACGGCCGTGTTCGAACTTCAATTCCCAGGTGATCGGGTAGGGGCTGGGCTCGGGGAAGTCGCCGGCCCGCGGGGCCGCCACGGCGGTCGATCCGAGGGAGAACGTGAGGGCGGCCACGAGCGACAAGGCGAGGGTGCGAAGCATCGGTGAAACCTCCGCGGCGGTGGGAGCGGGATCGGGCATCGATCGACGATCATCGACCGGTCGCACGGTCTGTAACTGCAGGAGCCGGCGACGCGAGACGAATGACGGGGGCGTCCGGACAATCCCGATTTGCCCTTCTTCAAGGACACGCTAATCTTAAGAGCGATGGGGCCCCTGTCAAATTTCCTCAGGCGAGCCGACGCCCCCCATGCCGGCGCCAACACCAGCGCTGCCACAAAGGCGCACGCGGGGGAACTCGTTTGCCGGCCCGTGCGGCAGGACGAGGTCCACGACGCGCTGCGGCTGATCCTCGGCTCGCACGGCCGCCTCGCGGAGAACGGGCAGGTCCTGGACTTCCTGCAGTTCGCGGTACAGCGCCGCGTCGCCTTGGCCGACCTGTGGATCGCGACGCGGGCGGGCGCGGTCGCGTGGGCGCTGCTCCCGATCATCAGCCCGGGCCGAACGATGCTCCTGCTCCAGCAGAGCCACTACCCCCACCGGGCCGCCGACAACGACGACGACGACGACGGCGACGAGCCGCGCCGGCTCGTGGCGGCGGCGTGCGCTTACTACGCCGCCCGCGGCGTGCGGTTGGCGCAGTGCCTGCTCGACCCGACCGACGCCCCCGCCGGCGCCATGCTCGCCGCCATCGACTTCCGCCCGATGGCGGAGTTGATCTACCTTCAAACGCCGGTCCGCCGGCCGCACGCGGCCCCGCCGTTGCCCGGCGGCATGTCTTGGGTCGGATACGCGCCGGAAACGCACGACCTGTTCGGGCAGACGATCGCCCGGACCTACCGCGACAGCCTCGACTGCCCCGCCCTCAACGGCCTGCGCGACATGGAGGACATCCTCGCCGGCCACAAGTCCAGCGGCGAGTTCGAGCCGGGCCTGTGGTTCCTCCTGTGCGAGGACGCGCCCGGCGGCGGCGTCGGCGCGAGCGACGTGCCCGTGGGGGTGAGCGGCCGGCCGATCGGTGCGCTCCTGCTGTCGCGGCTGGCGCGGGGCGAGGCGATGGAACTGGTGTACCTCGGGCTGGTCCCCGAGGCGCGGGGCCGAAAGTTCGGGGACCTCATGGTCCGACAGGCCTTCGCCGCAGCGTCGGCGAGCAACGTCCCGCGCCTGACGCTCGCGGTCGACGCCGCCAACACGCCGGCCCTGCGGCTCTACCACCGCCACGGGCTCCAACGCGTCGGCCAGAAGGTCGCCGTGATGCGCGACCTGAGACCCGCGCCGGCGGAACCGGGCGCTCAACCCGCGCCCACCCCGTTGACCGCGGCAGGCCAGATCGCAAGGTCTTGAACATATAGCCGCCTGCGGCTTAGCCGAGCGAAACAACGTCCGCCCGACGCGTGGCTCCTCCACGGCACGCGCGACGACGACGACGACGAGTCCAAACACCGACTTCCGCGTCACCCGAACCACCATGCACCCACTCGCAACCGTCTTCGCCCTGCTCACCGGTGCCGCCGGTTGGTTCTACCTCTTCTACTCGCGCGCGGCCCAGGGTCTGGCCGGGATCGAGCAGGAGCGGATCAACCGCCTGCGCGTCGGCCTGCGCAGGATCGGCGGGGTGCTGATGATCCTGCTGGCCGTCCTCTTCTTCGTGGGGTTCAACACGTTCGACCCGCAGGAAAACCCGGACGCTTTCGTCGCGACCTGGATCACCGTGCTGCTGCTGCTCGCGACGATCCTCGTGCTCGCCCTGATCGACGTGCGGCTCACGTTCAAGCTCCGCAAACGGCCCCGCCGAGGAATCGACATTGACCCTCGCTAACCTCACCCGCGCCCGCCCCGCCGCCTCCGCCGTTCTGCTGGTCCTTTGCTTCGGGTCGGCTGTCGGCTGTCGCCGCGAACAGGACGCGCCGCCCCCGCCGCCGGTCCCGACCGCGCCTTCGACCACCACCGGACCCGCCCCGGCGCCCGCGGCTACCGCGCGAGCAACGCCCGCCGTCGCGCCCAGCGGGCTGCGGACGGTGCAGATGCAGATCGGCGGGCAATCCTTCACGCTGGAGGTGGCGGCGAACGAAGCCGACCGCGCCCGGGGGCTCATGGAACGCCAGTCGATGCCCGCCGACGCGGGGATGCTCTTCGTGTTCGACCGCGAGCGGTACCTGAGCTTCTGGATGAAGAACACGCTCATCCCGCTCGACATCCTCTACCTCGACGACGCCGGCCGCATCGTCACGATCGCGCAGATGAAGCCGCTCGACGAGACCGGCGTGCCGACCCGCGCGCCGGCTCGATATGCCGTCGAACTCAACGCCGGCACCGCCCGGCGGCTCGGCGTGCGGGTCGGCGACGTGCTGCGCATCCCGCCCGACGCCCGCCGCTCGCAGGACTGATAACCCGCCCGGCCGCCAGTGCGATAACCGCGCGCGCGGCAATTGTTCCTCCCCCACTGGAACTCGACTCGTCCGATAGTTCCGCGCGTGCCGTCGGTAGCGGCGGCCGCGCGAGCCGTTGCGTCCCACCATATGTGCTTTTTGAGGCTGATCGGCACGACCGGCGTAAAGGCACCCGCGCGACGGGCCGACGTAGGGGGTGGAGGACGTGAGGGGCAACGAACGCGGGCCGGCCGAGCCGGCACCGGCGTTCAAGGAGTTAACGGACTTGGGGTAAGACAATGCACCCGACGGCATCACCGATCACCATCGACCTGACCCACCCGCGGCTGGCCACGCCCGCCCTCGGCCTCGCCGACGGCGCCCGCGCCGTCGTCTCGACGCCGGAGTTGTCCCGCGAGTACGCCGAGCACCAGGTCCAGGTGATGCAGCGCCAGATGGACGCGCTGCGGTCCGAGCTCAACGACCTCCGCCGGCGGGACGAGACGCTCAACTTCTACATGCACCGCCTCAACGAGGAGCTGATGCTCGCCGCCCGGCTGCAGCAGGACTTCCTGCCGAAGGAGCTGGCCCCGATCGGCCGGCTCCAGTTCCACAGCCTGTTCCGCCCCTGCGGGTACGTCAGCGGCGACCTGTACGACGTGATGCGGCTCGACGAGCGGCACGTCGGTTTCTACATGGCCGACGCGGTCGGCCACGGCGTGCCCGCGGCCCTGATGGCGATGTTCCTCAAGCACGCGCTGGAGACGAAGGAACTGGCCGGCCCCGACGGCTACCGCCTGCTCGACCCGACCGAGACGCTCCGCCGGCTCAACGTGAAGATGATGGAGCAGAACCTGTCGAACTCCACGTTCGCCACGGCGCTCTACGGCACGATCGACACCGAGACACTCGAGCTGCGCGTCGCCCGCGCCGGGCACCCGACCCCGATCCTCATGCGCGCCGACGGCCGCGTCGAGGAGCTCGACTGCCAGGGGTGCCTGCTCGGCGTGTTCGGCGAGGAGACGTTCGACGGCCACACGACCACGCTCGCGCCCGGCGACCGCCTGCTCGTCTACACCGACGGCGTCGAGGTCGCGTTCTGGGACGACCAGCACTCGCAGGAGCCGACCCACCAGCACCGCTGGCGCGGCGAGCTGCTCGCCCGCCGCGACATGGCGGCCGAGCAACTCCTCGCCGAGTTCGCCGCCCACCTCGACCACGAGGCCGGCAGCCTCCAGGCCCGCGACGACCTGACGATGCTCCTGATCGACGTCGACCGCTGACCCGCGACAGCCTCGCACGCCAGACCGATCCGCACGAGCGTCGTCGCGCAATCTGCTAACGCCCGTTCCCTCAACCCCAGCACCCGCGCGCCCTCCACCACCCCACCACCCCACCACCCCTCCACCCCACTACCCTCCCCACTCCCCACTCCCCACTCCCCACCCCAATGTCCCCCCTCCGCCGATCAGCGACCTGTCGTAACATCCGCCGTCGTCCCGCGCCGGTACACGCGGTACGTGCGGAGACGTTCCTTCATGGCCCGACCGGTCGACCTGCCGAAAAGTTCGCGCTTCGTGGTCCTCGCGGCGATGTGCGTCGTTGTGGCCGCCCTCTACTTCGCGCAGGACGTGCTGATCCCGCTGGCGCTGGCCCTGCTGGTCAGCTTCCTGCTCACCCCCGTCGTGAACCAGCTCGAGCGTTGGCGGCTCGGCCGCATCGGCTCGGTGCTGGTGGTGGTGATCGTCGGGCTGGGGTTGCTCGTCGGCCTCGGCTACGTCGTCACCGGGCAGGTGCTGAACCTGGCGACGAACCTCGACAAGTACACCGACAACATCGTCGAGAAGCTCCGCGCGATGCAGCCGGGCAAGGGCGGCGTGATCGAGGACGTCACCAACACGTACGAGAACGTCCAGCAGAAGCTCGACAAGCCCGCCACCACGCAAACGACGCAGCCGTCGGACGTGATCGTTGACGAGATCGCCACCCGCACCGACACGCCGCGGGCGAAGTCCGAGGACGACCTGGCCAACCCGACGCCCGCGCCTGCCGCCGCCACGCAGCCCCTCTCCCCGGCCGCCCGCGCCGTCACCGAGGCCGTGGCTGCCATCGGCGGGCCGTGGACGAAGGAGAACCCGTTCCCGACCGCCGTCATCCAGCCGCGCCCGTCGGCGACCGAGCGGCTGGGCGCCTACGCGGGCGTGGTCCTGGGCCCGGTCGGCACGGCGGGCCTCGTGGTCGTGTTCGTGATCTTCATGCTCCTCCAGCGCGAGGACCTGCGCGACCGCATGATCCGGCTCGTCGGCGGCGGGCAGCTCAACGTCACCACCCAGGCGCTCGACGACGCCGCCTCGCGCATCAGCCGCTACCTCCTCGCCCAGGCGATCGTCAACGGGTCGTACGGCGTGGCGATCAGCATCGGCCTGTGGATCATCGGGCGGGTCTTCGGCGAGGGGCAGGGGTTCCCCAACTTCATCCTGTGGGGCCTGCTGTGCGCGGTCCTGCGGTTCATCCCCTACATCGGCCCGTGGATCGCGGCGATCTTCCCGATCGCCGTCTCGTTCGCCACGTTCCACGGCTTCGGCGCGTTCTTCGCCACCGCTGGGATGTTCGTGGTGATCGAGCTGCTCAGCAACAACGTGATGGAGCCGTGGCTCTACGGCACGAGCACCGGCATGAGCACGGTGGCGGTCCTCGTGTCGGCGGTGTTCTGGACGTGGCTGTGGGGGGCGGTCGGGCTGCTGCTGGCGACGCCGCTGACGGTCGTGCTCGTCGTGATCGGCAAGTACGTGCCGCAGTTGCGGTTCCTCGACATCCTGCTCGGCGACGAGCCGGTGCTCGAACCGCCGCAGCGCGTGTACCAGCGGCTGCTCGCGCTCGACCAGGAGGAGGCGACCGACATCTCGCGCGGGTTCCTGAAGGAGTGGTCGTCGCTCGAGCGCGTGTACGACGACGTGCTGCTGCCCGCGCTGGCGCTGGCCGAGCAGGACCGCCACAAGGGCCGGCTCGACGAGGAGCGGGCGCAGTTCGTCCGCCAGTCGATGCGGGAGATGGTGGAGGAGCTGGGCGAGGAGGTGGAACAGGCCGGGGCGCGCCACGAGGAGGAGGCGCTGTCGGAGACGATCCGCTCCGCCGCCGCCGAGACCGTCGCCGCCGCCAAGACGCTGGCGACGAAGATCGGCCACGCGATCGAGGGCGAGGGCGAGGGCAACGGCGCCGCCGCCGGCGCCGCCCGCCCGCGCGGGCCGGGGGAGCGGGCGATCGTGCCGAAGAA
Source organism: Phycisphaerae bacterium (assembly GCA_030448225.1). The sequence goes on along the minus strand of JAUJNJ010000085.1, from coordinate 5,209 downwards.
CTGCGTGGTGAACGTCGTCTGCCTGCCGGCCCACGACGAGGCCGACGAGATCGTCTCGCTGATGTTCGCCCAACTGCTGGCGATGCACGGGTACTGCACGTTCGCGCAGTCGGTGACGAAGCTCGCCAGCGAGATGGTCGACGCGGTCGAGCAGCACAAGGCGCACGCCGTCGTCGTCTCCGCGCTGCCGCCGGGCGCGGTCAGCTACTCGCGCTACCTGTGCAAGCGGCTGCACGCCCGCTTCCCCGACGTGAACATGCTCGTCGGCCTGTGGACGATGCGCGGCGACCTGCAGAAGGCCCGCGACCGCGTGACCTGCATCGGCACGGTCCGCATGGCCACCACGCTCGGCAAGGCGCTGGACGAGGTCGCGCAACTCGTCCAACCCGCGATCGTCGCCGCCGGCGCGACCGACCCGGACGCCATGGCGTCCAAGGCGGCCGACGCGGCCGACGCGGCGACGGCCGCCGACGCCACGGCCGTCACCGCCACCCGGGCCGCCACGGGCGCCCACGCCACGGCCGACGCTGCCGCGGCGGCGGCCGACGCCGCCAACCGTCCCCGCTGAAGCCGCCGGACAGTTCCTCGTCTATCGACGTCTTACGGTCGCAGACCGCGCGCGAGTATCCGTGTGCACTCCGTCGCCGCCTGGCGTGGCCACGTCTGGTGGCGACGCCGCTGCACCTGAAGTTCATTCGCTGTGGAAACGGGTGAGGTCAGAACGCGCCGTCACGTGGAATTCTCGAAACACCGACACCGTCGAGCCGGTCAGGCAATGGGATCGTCGTCGCCGGCGCGACTCATCTCGTCCGCGACCGCCGCCAGCACGAGGCGCACGGCCTCGACCTGGCGCTCAAGTTCCATGCCGCGTTCGACCGGCCGGCCGCCCACGCGCTGCGTCGGCAACGACGGGAGGTGGATGAACCCCGCCGGCACCGTCGGCCGCCGGCCGGCCGTCCAGTGGAGCGCGAGGTACATCGCCTGGTTGCAGAGGTAGGTGCCGGCGGCTCGTCGACAGTTCGCACCCGATGCCGGCCGCCCGCAGCGCGCCCGCGGATGCGCGCTCGGGCAGCGTCGCGCGGTACGCGACGGGCCCGCCCGCGACGACCGGCGCGTCGTGCGCGGCGGCACCACCGTTGTCGGCGGCGAAGTCGAGCAGGTTGACCGCCACGCGCTCGACGCAGACGTGACCCGATCCCCGCGCCTCGCCAAGCGACACGATCGCGTCCGGCCGCACGCGGGCGATGAGGTCGGCCAACCGCCCCGGCATCGCCGCCGCCACGACCGGTAGCACCGCCGTCACCAATCGCCCCCCAGCGACGGCCGACCCCTCCGCCGACAACGCCTCCGCCACGCACGCCGACGGGTTCACGTCCGCCGCCGAACGGCTCGAACGCTGTCACGAGCACCGTGGGGAAGTCGGACATCGGTTCATCTCGGGCGCACGCACGTCACCGAGATCTGCAACGCGTGAATGACGTGCGGGGATTGGGGCGGGGATACCCGTCGCGTCATGCCAACAACTCGTGGTGCACGCGCGGGTCTTCGGTCGGGCCGATGAGGCGCTGGTTCAGGCCCTGGTACGGGTAGTGGAACCCATGCGGGTCGAGGCCGAGCAGGTGGAGGATCGTGGCCTGCAGGTCGTGGACGTGCATCCGCTTGTCGGCGATGTGGTAGCCGAGGTCGTCGGTCTGGCCGTAGGTGATGCCCCACGGCCGCACGCCCGCCGCCGGCCATCCAGATCGTGAACGCGTGCGGGTGGTGGTCGCGGCCGAGGAGCTTGGAGCCGTTGCGCTCCTCGTTGAGCGGCGTGCGGCCGAACTCGCCGCCCCAGATCACGAGCGTGTCCTCGAGCAGGCCGCGCTGCTTCAGGTCCTTCAGCAGGGCGGCGACCGGGCGGTCCATCGCCTTGCTCTTGGCGGGGAGTTGGGTCATGAGGTCGTCGATCTTCGCGGTGCCGTGCATGTCCCAGCCCCAGTCGAACAGCTGCACGAACCGCACGCCCTTCTCCACGAGCCGTCGGGCGAGCAGGCAGTTGTTCGCGAACGACCCGGCGCCGGCTCCGCCCGTAGTCCTCGAGGACGTGCTTCGATTCGCGGGCGATGTCCATCACCTCGGGCACGGCCATCTGCATGCGGTAGGCGAGCTCGTACTGGTTGATGCGCGTGAGCGTCTCGGGGATGAGCGACACGTGCAGTTCGATCTCGTTGAGGCGCTTCAGCGCGTCGAGGCGCCGCCGGCGGACGGCGCGGCTCATGCCGGTGGGGTCGCTGACGTAGAGGATCGGCTCGCCCGACGAGCGGCACTGCACGCCCTGGTAGACGCTGGGGAGGAACCCGCTGCTCCAGAGGCTCTTGCCGCCGGTCGGGTCGGTGCCGCCGGAGACGAGCACTACGAAGCCGGGCAAGTCCTGGCTCTCGGACCCGAGGCCGTACGTCACCCACGAGCCCATCGACGCCCGGCCGGAGATGTTCGACCCGGTGTAGAGCAGCATCTCGGCCGGCGCGTGGTTGAACTGGTCGGTCCACATGGACTTCACGAACGTGAGGTCGTCCGCGTGCTTGGCGATGTGCGGCAGAAGTTCCGACACCCACGCGCCGCTCTTGCCGTGTCGCGCGAACTTGTACGGCGAACCGAGGATCTTCGGCGTGCCCTTGATGAACGCGAACCGCTCGTTCTTGATGAACTCCTTCGGGCACGGCGAGCCGTTGAGCTCATTGAGCTTCGGCTTGTAGTCGAACAAGTCGTGCTGCGGCGGCGACCCCGACATGTGCAGGTAAATCACCCGCTTCGCCCTCGCCGCGTGGTGCCCCGCCTTCGGCGCCAGCGGATTCGCCGACGGCGCGGCGGCGGCGGCGGACGCACCCACGTTCGCGAGCAGGTCGTTGCCCAGCAGCGACGACAGCGCGATCGCGCCGACGCCCGTGTTGCACCGCTTGAAGAAGTGCCGGCGGGTGATGAGTTTGGCGCGTTCGTGCGACAGGTTCATGAAGTTCGTTCCTTCACGTCGTCTTTATGTGAGTCAGGTCCGCGCTCGGCCGCGGGCACTCGCTTTGCGTCTTCGCGATTCACGTGCTACCTGATCTCGATTCCGCGACAGTCGTCAGGGAAAAAGTCGCGAAGGCGCGAAGCGACTTTTCGCGGCCGAGCGCGAGTGAAGCGGGTTCACGCATTACCCTTTCGTCAGCACGCCGTCGAGGTTCAGCAGCACGTTCGACACCACCGTCCACGCCGCCAACTCTGCAGCATCGAAACCCTTCGGCAGCGGGCCGAGCGGATCGGTCGCCACCGCCTCGGCGGACTTCACGTCGGCCTTAAAGTGCCGGAGCTCGCCCTCGTACAGCGACGCCAGTTCCTTCACCTGCTCGGGCTTCGGCGGGCGGGCGAGGCAGAGCTTCAGCGCGAACGCGATCCGCGACTCCGTGGTCGCGCCGCCCTCCTTCACGATCCGCCGGGCCAACGCCTGGGCCGCCTCGACGTAGACCGGGTCGTTGAGCGTGACGAACGCCTGCAGCGGCGTGCTCGTGTGGATCCGGCGGACGGTGCACGTCTCGCGGCTCGGCGCGTCGAACGCCGCCATCGACGGGTACGGCGTCGTGCGCCGCCAGAACGTGTAGAGCCCGCGGCGATAGCGGTCCTCGCCGGTGCTCGTCGGGTACGAACGCTCGCCGTTGAACGCCGCCTGCCACAGGTTCGGCGGCTGCGGCGGGTAGACGCTCGGGCCGAGCCGCTTGGGGCTCAGCAGCCCGGCCAGCGCCAGCGCCTGATCCCGCACCAGTTCCGCCTCGAGGCGCGGCCGCGGGGCCCGGCCGAGCAGTCGGTTGTTCGGGTCCTTCGCGACGTGCTCCGGCGCCTGCACCGACGACTGACGGTACGTCGCCGACGTCACGATCTGGCGGATCAAGGCGCTCGTATCCCAGTTCAATCGCATGTACTCGGTGGAGAGCCAGTCGAGCAGTTCTGGGTGGCTGGCGGGTTGGCCCTGCGTGCCGAAGTCCTCCTGCGTCTGCACGAGGCCGACGCCGAAGAGCGTGGCCCACCAGCGGTTGGCCGTGACGCGGGCGGTCAGCGGGTTGTCCGGGTGGACGAGCCACTTCGCCAAGCCGAGTCGGTCGGCCGGCGCGTCGGCCGGGAACGCGTGCAGGGCCGACGGCACCGCCGGCGTCACGGCCGCGCCCTTGTTGAGGAAGTTCCCCTTCACGAGGATTGTCGTCGTCCGCCGCTTGTCCGGCGGCAGTTCGCGGAGGACGGCCTGCTCGGGCGGCTTGACCTCGCCACGCTGCTGCTCCAGCCGCGCGATCTTCTCCAGCACGGGCTTCGACCGCGGCGCGATCGACCGGAAGTAATCGGCCAGCTCGCGCTTCTGCGCGTCGGTCCGCTCTTTGACTGGAACTGCTAGGATCGCACTGATCGACGCGGGAAGCGCACGGACCGGAACCGGCTTCGTCGTGGCGGAGATGCGGAAGCGGCCCAGCGCGTGGTCGGGGTAGGTGTGGGCGAGCGTGAACGTCAGCACGCTGCCGCCCGCGTGGCCGACCTTCGCCGCCGCCTCGAACGTGGCGGCGTGGGGTCGGCCGTACTGCGGCGCGACGGCCCAGCCGGAGTTCTGCTCGACGCTGTCGTCGATCGCCTTCGCCGCCGAATAGTCGCCGTCGGCTTGGTGGAACGTGGCTGCGGCGTTGGCGAGTACCACCGGCGCGGGGCCGCCGAGGTCGAGGTCGAGGCTCTTGGATGGCGCGGTCGGCACGACTGTCCGCCAGACCGGCTCGCGCTTCTCGTCGAGCACGATGACCCGCATGCCGTTCAGGCGGCTCTGGAACGCGCCGTCGGTCCGGCTCCAGATCGTGACGCGCCCGAGGTCGGCCGGCTTGCCGAGGTCCACCTCCCACCACGGGTCCGACTCCTCGTTCGTGTGCGACGTGGAGCGGGCGTTGTAGTCGCCGTCCGTGTTGCCGTCGATCGCGAACTTCGCCTTGCCGCCGTACCCCGTGGTCGACTGCTTCGCCTTCCCCTTGAGCGCCAGGTTCTCGGAGCCGGCGAACACCTGCACCTCGGCCAGGTGAAGCATCTTTCCGTTGCCCGGGTTCTCGATCCGCACGAACCGCCCGCGGACCGACTTCCCCCCCTTCGGCCCGGCGGTCGCGCGGAAGTCGTTCAGCACGAAGTTGCCGTTGCCCGCCCGGCCGGGGCCGCCCGACGACAGGCTCGG
>JAUJNJ010000084.1 GCA_030448225.1 Phycisphaerae bacterium | reverse complement strand
CGCCGCGCGCAGCCGCCGGACCCCCCCGGCAACCCGACCGGCGACAAGAGCAAGACGTTCGACGTCCGCGCGGGCGGCGGCACCGGCGGCGGCAACTCCGGCGGCGGGTCGGACGACGACGACAACACCGCCCCCACCGCCGCGATCACGGCCGGCGACGTCACCGCCGCCGGCTCGGCCGACCAAACGGTCGTCGTCACCTACGCCGACGACGCCGCGCTGCGCCTCTCGACGATCGGCGTCGACGACCTCGTCGTCACCGGGCCCGGCGGCACGCTCGAGGTCAGCGTCGTCAGCGTCGACGCGTCGGATGACCGCCGCACCGCGACGGCCACCTACACGCTCGCCGCTCCGGACGGCGGGTGGGACTTCAACGCCAACGGCGAGTACGCCGTCGCGCTCCGCGACGACGCGGTGACCGACGCGGCCGGCAACGCCGTCGCCGACGGCGCGGCCGGGCGCTTCGCGGTGTCCGTCGCGGCCCCGCCGCCGGTCGACCCGACGTTCAACGCCGACCCGCTCGCCGAGGGCTTCACCGGCGAGGCCGTCGCGGCGCAGGACGGCGCGGTCGTGATCGTCGGCCACGTCGGCGACGCCGGCGCGACGCGCGGCGCGGTGCAGCGCTTCACGTCCGAGGGCGCGCTCGACGAGGCGCTCGGCGACGGCGGCGTCGTGCTCACCGGCGCCGGCGCGACCGACGCGTTCTACGCCGTCACCGTGCTGGCCGACGGGCGCATCGTCGCGGCTGGCACGAGCGGCGGCGACCTGCTGATCGCCCGCTTCAACGCCGACGGCACGTTCGACGGCTCGTTCGGCCAGGGCGGCCGCGTCGTCACTGACCTCGGCTGCGCCGACGACGCCGCCTACGGGCTGGCCGTGGCGGCCGACGGCAAGCTCGTCGTGGCCGGCGGGGCCGGCGGCAACTTCGCCGTCGCCCGCTACAGCGCCGACGGCGTGCTCGACAACACGTTCGGCCAGGTCGGCCGGCAGCTGTTCGACCTCGGCACGACCGCCGACGTCGCCGGCGCCGTCGCCGTGCTGGCCGACGGGCGCATCGTCGCGGTCGGGGCGGCCGGCCCGCAGGTAGCGGTCGTGCGCCTCACGTCCGCCGGCGAGGCCGACGCGACGTTCTCGCAGGACGGCCTGCTCCTGATCGAGGGGCTCGCCAGCCGCGTCGACCCCACCGCCGTCGATCGCTCGCAGGGCATCGCCGTGCAGGCCGACGGCAAGGTGGTCCTCGCCAACAACACCGGCACCGGCGACTTCGCCGTCACCCGCCTCAACGCCGACGGCACCCGCGACACCTCGTTCGGCAGCGGCGGCGTCGCGACGGCGGACCTCGGCGGCGACGACGACGCCGACGCGGTCATCCTCCAGGAGTCGGGCGAGATCCTCGTGCTCGGCACGTCGCTCATCGGCGGCCAGGCCCGCACCGGCGTGGCCGCGTTCAACCAGAGCGGCGCGCTGATCGAGGGGTTCGGCACCGGCGGCACGCTACTGCTCGAGCCCGACGCGCCGGACGCGACGCGCGAGCTGCACGTCGGCGACCTCGTCGTCCGCGCGTTCGGCACCCGCCAGAGCGACGGCAGCGTCGTCGTCGGCACGAGCAACTCGATCCCCCGCGCCCAGCCCGTGCCGGCCCTCCGCAAGCTCACGGTGCCCGGCACGCGGTCGCAGCCGCAGGGCACGAAGCTCGACGACTTCGGCATGATCGACGGCCGCAAGACGCCGCTGGTCTACACCGACGCCGACGGCACGCGCATCACGTTCACCTTGAAGAACGGCACCGGCAGCGCGTTCCTCGCCGGCGACCGGATCAACCTGATGATCACCGACGGCGGGGCCGGCGCCGCGCTCAACATCAAGGGCGTCGGCGGCGACGGGCGCGTCAACCTCGGCGACGTGACCGTGAACGGCTCGGTGAAGACCCTCGCCGGCAAGAACGCCGACCTGTACGGCACGCTCTACACGGCCGGCAACGTCGGCAAGCTCATGCTCGGCAACGTCACCGGCACGGTGGCGGCGGCGGGCATGGTGACGTCGGTGACGGCGGCGTCGATGAGCGGCGCGCGGGTGCTGAGCGGCGCGGGCCTCGGCGCCGACGGCAAGTTCGGCGGCACCGCCGCCGACGCCGACAGCTACGCCGGCGGGTACATCGGCTCGCTGAAGGTGCGGGGCACGATCACCGACTCGCTCGTGTCGGCCGGCCTCGACCCGGTCGACGGCACGTTCGCCAACGACGACGACCGCGTGCAGGGCGGGGCGCAGAGCGTGATCCGCCGCGTGACCGCCGCCAGCGCCGACGAGCGGACGAGGTTCGTCGCCGGCGCCTTCGGCACCGTGAAAATCGGCGCGAGGGTCGACCCCGCCGCCGACGCCCGCTTCACGACGATGTCCTGATCGCGACCGGCCGCCGACGCGCGGCCGAAGCCGAGCCGAAGATCCCCCACCCGCCCCGCGGTGCAAAGCGCCGCGGGGCGGGTCCACGTATGCCCCGCCCCCGCCGCCGAGAATCGTCCGCCACCCCCAAGGCCACCAAGCCGTGCGCCGCCTGCGGCCGCCCCATGGAGTGGCGGCGGGCGTGGGCGAAGAACTGGAACGCCGTCCGCTATTGCTCCGACGCCTGCCGCCGCCGTCGGCCGAGAACGGGCCGCATCCAGGCCGGCCCGCTGTGAGGCCCCGCGTCGTCCATCGGCGACGGAGTCATACATGACGCGGCGTGAGGCGCGAGCTCGCACCAACCGCTCGGCCGCTGCTGCCTCCCGTTGCGGCGAAGCAGTGAGTCCCGCGGCTACCGTTCCCGCCGCGCGCGTCGGACGCAAGACGCGGTCGCCAGGCGGTCGAGCGGGCTGGCGACGGCGACGGCCGGGCGGTTCATCACGTGCGTGGAGATCATCGTCGTCTGCACGCTCGCGTGGCCGAGTAGCGCCTGAACCTGGCGGATGTCGTACCCCGCCTCCAGCGTGTGGGTCGCGAAGCTGTGCCGCAGCGCGTGGCACGTCACCCGCTTGGCGATCCCCGCTTGCCGGGCGGCGGCCGCCAGCGCGCGGTCGAGCGCCGACGGGTCCGCGTGCCAGCGGGTGCCGCGGCCCCCGTCGTCGCGGCGCAGGACGGACGACGGGAACTCGCACAGTAGCGCAAGTACGCGGAAATCCAGCTGGAATACGCCTCGACCGTCGCCGCCGCCAACCGCATCCGCCGGCCGACCACCGCGACGTGTTCGAGGAGCTTCATGCCCGCACAAATACCAAACGCAGGACGGGCGAGTCAAGCAAAACAATGACAACGTTGACCCGGCGCGGTCCCGCCGCAAAACTGCCTTTCCGCCGAGGCGTTATCCGGCGCCTGCGTGCAGGAGAATCAAAGGTTAGACTGCAGATGAGCCGAATCCGCACTCAACTCCGTGAAGCGATGCGCCACCGGCAGCTGATGCGATTCTCGCGGCGGTTTGAGCAGTCGTCCGTCCGGGGTTACGTGCTCGACGTGGGTTCGAAGTTCTTCCTCTTGGCCTTGGTGAGCGATCGGATCTGGTTTGACGGGTTCGAGTGCTTTCGCCCGGCTGACGTCAGCAACCTGCGGCCGGACCCAAACGCGGCGTTCGCTGAATCCGCGCTCAAGAAGCGCGGCGAGCGTGTGCCGCGGAAGCCGGCGGTTACGGTTCGTCGGACGGACGAGTTGCTCGCGTCCGCGGGGCGGGCGTTCCCCCTTGTCGCGATTCACCGCGAAGAGATCGACGCGGACGTCTGCTACATCGGTCGCGTCATGACCGTGAAGCGCGGCAGGGTTGAATTGCTCCGCATCGACGCGTCCGCGACGTGGAATCGCACACCGAAGGAGTATCGCCTGAGGGATATCACGCGGGTGAACTTCGGCGGGGACTACGAGGACGCCTTGTACCTTGTCGGCGGCGACCCGGCTGCAGGCTAACCCGCCGCTGGAGCGGACCGCGGCGGCGGTACAGTTTCTCCCAATCGCGCGTCGCGCGGCGCCGCCGCGGCCGCTCGACGGCCTCCCGTTAGCCAACGCCCCATGGACGATGCCGTTAAGCGATGGACATTGCAGGGCCACGTGTACCTCTGGCGCTTACCAGGGTGTCGGCGTGCGACACTATCCCGGCTGGCACCTGACGGCGGACGCACCGGGGTGCACGTCCATGCTCGAGTTGATCGACTTGATGCACTCTTCACCGTTCGCCGGCGCGCAAGCGTCCCGCTCACCGCGCCGGGTGACCGTGAGTTGAGCGTCCCCAACGCGGGACTGCCGCACACGGCTGCGGCGTCGTTCGAACTGTATCACTCGCCGACGAAGGTTCCGCCCGCCCACTGGCGGCTGGTCGCGGATGACGGGCGGGTGCGCGCTTGAGGCGGGTCGTGAAGCGTTGGCTGAACTTCGGCGGGGAATCGCCGACGTCGCCCGGCACGAGGGTGATTACTCGATCGGTGCGGATGGGCAGGAACTCTGGTTCTGGTGGTTCCCCGGTGCCCGGCGCGGCGTTGGCTAACCCGCCAATGCAGCGGACCGCCGCGGCTGGCACGGGCGCAGTAGAATGAACGGTCGGAGTGGGCGCGTCGGCCGCTGATCGGCCTCACGTTATCTGGTGGGGTAACGAGCGATGTCGCGACGAATGGTCCTAGTGTCGCTCGCGGTTGGCGTGCTCGTCGCAACCGTGAGCTTGCTACTCGGATTTGTCGTCGGAGTGCTTGCTGGCGAGCGAGGCATATCACCGCCAATTTACACAGGAGGCGCGACACTCGCACCGAAGCTCGCGAGCGATCCCGCCTTCTCAGCAGTCGTAATCGACGAGTACTCCGGTGGTGGTGCATACCTGACTGGTGAGGTTGAAACTGAAGCAGACTTTAGTCGCCTGAGCGCCGTGGTGCGTTCGACCTTCGGCGAAGTTCGCGGCCAGCATGCCTTGAACGGAGTCTGGGTTCTTTCAAGATCGACGACAAGCCCGGCGAGTCGGCCACCAGATAACCAGACGCTCCAATGGACCGGCCCGGCGTCGAGCCGTCTTGGTCAGGTGAGTCGGTTGGCGCGCGCCGGCCATTGAACGTTGATCCGTTATGCACTCGCAAGAAGCCGCTCGATGGGTTCGACGCCGCGCGGGGGTACCTGCCGCTTCCCCTGCGCCGGCGGCCGCGTACACTGCCGCGTCATGGACGGGAGGCGGCGGCTTTGGCAATCGCGGTACGCGCCGTACCTGTTCCTGCTGCCGTTCGCGGTGCCGTTCTGCGTGTTCCTGCTTTACCGCTCGGCCGCAGCGTCGTGCTGAGTTTGCAGAAGACCGCGGGGCCGCGGCTGTCGCGGTACGTGGGGTGGAGCACTATACGTTCATCCTGGGCGACTGGCTCTTCTGGCTCGCGTGCCTCAACACGGTCCTGTTCGCGGTGCTGTTCCTCGCGATCCAGATCCCGGCGTCGCTCGGGCTGGCGATGCTCCTCAACAGCCGGCGGGTGCGGGGCGGCACCTGTTCCGCTTCGCGATCTTCTCGCCGCACTTCGTGGGCGTGGTGTTCGTCGCGGTGTTGTTCCGCCTGTTGATGGCGCCGCGCGTGGGGTTCGTAAATCAAATCATCGGCCGCCTCCCCGGCCTTAGCGCCGACGTCAATTGGCTGGGCGATGCGCGGTTCGCGATGCCGGCGATCGTGATCGCCAGCCTCTGGCTCAACGTCGGCCTGGGGATGGTCTACTTCCTGGCGGCGTTGCAGAACGTCGACCCGGAGTTGTACGAGGCGGCCGCCGTCGACGGCGCGGGGCCGTGGCACCGGTTCCGCCACGTGACGCTCCCGACGATCCGCCCGGTGATGGCGTTCCTCGTCGTCGTCGGCACGATCGGGGCGCTGTCGCTGTTCGAGCTGCCCTACATCTTCTTCCAGGGGGCCGGCCCGCGCCTCGCGGGGCTGACGGTGGTGATGTACCTCTACGAGCAGGGCTTCCAGCTCGGCGACCTCGGCTTCGCGGCCGCCGTCGGGTGGGTGCTGGCGGTGCTCGTGTTCACGCTGACGATGACGCAGTTGGGGCTCCTGCGCGCGGCGGAGGGCCGGCGGTGACTCGCTCGGGCGGAGGAGTTTGAACCGCGAAGGACGCGAGGGCGCGAAGGCGGAAGGAGTGAAAGGCGGCGGGCGTGACGCGGCGCGTTTGTGGAACAACCCCACGGTGCCCGCGCGTGTGCATCGTCTCCCGCTCCTGGCGGCAAACGATGATCGAAGATGGGAGGACGCCGTGAGCGGGCGATTGTGGTTTCGCAGCGTTCCGGCGCGACGTTCGTGCCTGGCGAAACGGAACGCGTCGCGGGCGCGGACGCGACCGTGGCGAGAAAGCGTCGGATCGTGAACGCCGCGGGCGACGCGAGCGCTTTCTGCGGAGGATGACGTTGAATCGAAGCCATGCCCGATCCGCGCTCCGCACGCTCCTGCTCCACGGGGCGCTCGTCCTCACGGCGGGCGTGTTCCTGTTGCCGTTCGCCTGGCTCGTGTGCGCGAGCTTCAAGCGGCAGGCGGACGTCTTTGCCGTGGCATTCCTCCCGTGGTCGCGGCTGGGCGATCTCACGCTCGACAACTTCGCCGCGCTGTTCACCTCCGAGCCGTACCTGCGCTGGCTCGTCAACTCGCTGTTCCTCTGCTGCCTCCACACCGCCACCGTCGTGTCGCTCAGCACGCTCGGCGGGTTCGCGCTGGCGAAGTACCGCTTCGCCGGGCGGCGGCCGCTCATGGCGATGACGTTCGCGACGATGCTCCTGCCGGGGCAGTTGCTCCTGTCGCCGCAGTACGAACTGGCGTACCGGTTCGGGTGGATCAACTCGTACAGCGCCATCTTGTTTCCGGGCGCGGTCAGCGTGTTCGGGCTGTTCCTGTTCATGCAGGCGATGCGGTCGGTGCCGGACGAGTTGCTCCAGGCGGGGCGCGTCGACGGGTGCAGCGAGCTGCGGCTGTGGTGGGAGGTGGCGCTGCCGATCGTGCGGCCGATGATCGGCGCGTTCACGCTGATGACGTTCCTGGCGGCGTGGAACAGCTTCCTCTGGCCGCAGGTCGTGCTGCAGGACGAGGGGCGATACACGCTGCCGATCGGCCTGGCGGGGATGATCGGCCTGCCGGAGTACGAGACGCAGTACGGCGTGCTGATGGCCGGCACGCTGCTCGGCGTGCTGCCGCCCATGGCGCTGTTCTTCGTGCTCCAGCGCGACTTCGTGGCCGGCCTGGCGAGCGGCGCGGTGAAGGGATGAGTGCGGGAGAAGAGTGGGGAGTGGGGAGTGGGGAGTGGGGAGTGGGGAGTGGGGAGGTGGGGAGTCGGACTACGAAGGCAACGTGCTGTCACGTAGAGGGGGCGTGGCGGGCGCTTGCGGTTTCGCCGCTTGGCCGATTCGGGGAGAGGATCAGGATCGGAATCGGCGCTCTGCGGTTCACCCCGCGCCCCGGGCGCGCAGCGTTGGGTGCTTTTGACCTGACGGCGGACATCGCAGACCGTGTGCTACGTCCGCCGCCTCAGTTCTTCGCCCTGCGGCGCCTGCGGACGGCGAGGGCGGCGCCGGCGGCCAGCAGGACGAACGCCGACGACGGCTCCGGGACCGAGGTGACCGTGAACGACCCGACGGCGATCCGCGGGTCGATCGTCGTCCCCTCGCCGGTCAGCGTCTCCTCGGCGGTGCTGATCTGGTCCATCGTGTTGACGAAGTCTCGGATCTGGAACGTCGAGAGGTTGTCGACGTCGCCGCCGGCGATCGTGACGGTGCCGACCAGCACGCGGCGGTCGGCGCCGACGACCTCCGAGCCCGAGCCGTTCGCGGCGAGTCGCTCCTCCTTCAGCCGGGCGAGCGTCGGGCCGACGACCTGCTCGGTGCGGGAGGTGGGGTCGGCGTCGTCGAACAGGGCGCGGTTGGCCGTGATGCCGGTGATCGTCGCCCCGGTGCCGGCGCCGGCGTCGGAGCGGCGGACGCTCAGGCCGGCCGAGAACAGGCCGTTCTCGTTCGCCAGCAGCGACGCGCCGGCCGGCGTGATCGACTGGAGGTAGAGCGGCACGTCGAGCGTGCCGGCGGCCGGCACGTCGAAGGCCGACTGCCCGCCGGTCGTCCAGCGGAAGTCGGTCGCCTGGGCGGCGGCCCGGCGCGGGGCCAGCAACGTGGCGAGCCCCAGCACGAACACTGCCACCGTCGTCATACGCGGGTACCGCATTTTCTCTCTCCTGAACCAATACATCTGCGGCGGCGCCACGAATCGGCTCCCCGCACCGTAACGGGCCCTTCGGGCCTGCGGCGAAACCGGGGGGCCGTCGGATTATTCCGACGGGCACTAGGCGGTCGGGCGGCGCTTCTTGAACTGGAAGCTGTCCGCCGGGTCGACGTCGCCGTCGGCGGCGTAGTCGAAGTACCAGCGGTAGTTCGCGTCGGCGGTGAACGAACCGAGGGCCCGCTTGAACTGGAACGAGTCGGTGCTGTCGATCCCGCCGACGCCGTTGTAGTCGCCGAACAGGCGGTGGAACGTGATCAGCTGATCCGCGCCGGTGCCGGCCCCGCCGCCGAGGTCGCGGACGAGCGGCGGGCGGACGGCGAACTCGTACGTCCCGTCGGCGAGCGACCCGCCGATGACGTCCGCCCCCGTGAAGGTCAGCACCGCCGACTCCCCGCCGGGCGCGAGCACGACGCTCGTCGGCACGACCGTCGTCCCGTTTGGCCCGAGCTTCGACAGCGCGAACGCCCCGGCGTCGAACGTCGCGACGGGGCGGTCGAAGTTCACCGTCAGTCGCGTGATCATCGACCGCTGCGCCGTGCCGTCGCCGACCACGATCGACGTCACGCTCGGCGGCGTCACGGGCGTGACGGTCACGTTGTCGAAGCGGGCGGTGTTGAGCGTGTTGGTCGTGTGGCTCGTCAGCGCCAAGCCGACGTAGGCGCGGCTCGCCATCGCGATCGAGACCGCGTTGCCGATCTGCGACCAGGTGACGTTGTCGGGCGACGTGTAGCTCGTGAAGATGTTGCCGGCCCGCACGAGCTTCACCCAGTACGGCGCGACCCGCCCGGTCGCCGTGACGGCGGTCGAGGCCCCGCCGGTGGCAGTCCGCACGACCTGCTGGGCGCGTTCGTGGCCGAGACGGCGGTGAACGCGTGGCGCGCGTTGGCCGCGAGCGACTCGCGGATCATCACGCCGGCCTTGGCCCACCCGTCGGTGTTCTCCACCCCGCTCACGCGGGCGACGATCTGCCCGTCGCCGACGAGGCCGGCGTACGTGAAGCGCATCTGGTCGGCAGCGTTCCAGATGTCGTTGCCGTTGGCCACGACCGTGAACTGCCCGTTCGCCAGCCCGACCGCCCCGCTGCCGGCCATTGCGCCCACGTCCTGCGACCGCCACGGCGCCGGCGCTTCCACGCCCTGCGTCAGGCTGTTGATGCCCACCACGCGGTAGTAGTACTCGCCCAGCGGGCTGACGGTGTTGTCGGCGAACGTCGTGGCGTTGCCGGGGAGGGTGGCGTAGGTGCTGAACGTCGTTCGTCGAGGCGGTCGATCCGGTAGCCGGTCGCGTTGGGGACCGCGTTCCACCGGATCGCCATCCCGTTGCTGGCGACCGTCGTGAACGCGACGCCCGTCGTCGCCGCCAGCCGGGTGCTGCCCGGGACGGTCGTGGCGTGATCGCCCTGCGGGCTGATGGCCGTCACGCGGAACCAGTAGGTCGTCCCCTCGGCCAGGTTCTCGACCGTGTAGCTCGGGACGTTCGCGCCGACCGTCGTGGGCGACGTCGGGCTGACGTTGTCGGTCGACTTCTCGATGCCGCATTGGCCGGTCTCGCCGCTGACGTCGCGCCCAGTTGAGGATCACGCGCGTCGCCTGCCAACTCGTGACCGTGAGGTTCGAGGACGGCGTTGGGGCGGTTGACGCGGGCGGCGACGGCCGACGGGGCCGAGAGGCCGCCGGCGCCGTCGATCGCCACGCACGCGGTAGAAGTAGCGCATCCCGCCGAACAGGCCCGTGTCGTCGAACGCCGTCGCCCCCGCCGGCGTGCCGGCGTGCGTGAAGTCGGTGCGTCGTCGACCGCTCGACCGCGTGCCGGCGTGCGGCGAGTGTCCGCGACCGGCGCTCGACCGGCGACGGGCACCACGCCTCGCGGTGCGGTCGGCGCGGCGGCGAGCGGCGACGGCGACCGCCACGCCCTCCAGGGCCGCCAGCGCGTTCGGTGCGCGGCCAGGGCGAGGTTGACGTTGGCGCGCTGGTCGTGACCGAGTCGAACGTCGCGGTCGTGACGGCGTTGGCGTTGCGGGCCGTCGCGAGGAAGCCGACGTGGACGGTCGCGGCCATCGACACGGTCGTCGACCCGACGACGAACGTCCACGAGAGCCGTCGGACGAGCGGTAGCCGGTGAACGTGTTGCCGCGCGGTCGAGCCGGAGGTGGAGGCGGCGCGAACGGCTGGGGCGACGCCGGCGTCGCCGACGAGACGCCGCCGGTCGAGCCGCGGTAGAGCAACTGCGGGCCGTTGCCCGCGGTGGCGATCATCGCGACGTGCCGCGAGCCGGCGTCGAGCGTCTCGCGGATCTCCAGGCCGGCCTTGGCGAACGGGTCGGTGTTGCCGAGCGACGTGATGCGGGCGGTGATCGAGCCGTCGCGGACGAGGCTCGTGTGGGCGAACTGCATCTGGTCGGCGGTGCTCCAGACGTCGGTCCCGCCCGAGGCGAGGGTGAACGTGCCGTCGGCGTGGCCGGCGTACCCGGCGCGCGACGAGCCGCCCACCCACTGCGACGCCCACCCGCCCGGCAGCGGCGTGGCGGTGACCGAGTACTGGCCGATGTCGCCGTAGTCGCCGTGGCTCGTGACGACCGCGTAGTACGTGCCGGCGGCGGCGAGGTCGACCGCGAGCGTGACGTCGTTGTTCGGGCGGTCGCGCCGGTCGGTGTCGTCGCGGGCGGCGAGCAGGCGGCCGGACGCGTCGTACACCTCGACCTTCAGGGCCAGCCCCGACGGGTAGGCGGGGTCGACGTCGAGGCTGAAGCGGCCGGCGGCGGACGCGGCGAAGGAGAACGCGTCGGCGTCGGTCATCCGCTCGATGATGCCGGCGGCGGTCTGCACGCCGTTGCCGGGCGACAGCGCCCGCGCGTCGAGAGCGTGTTGCCCACGTCGTCGGGGCGGAACCCGTCGCCCCCGCCCGGCTGGGCGGCGATGCGGCCGGCGATGATCGCCACGTCGTCCTGCAGGCGGCTGGGGTTGTCGTTCGGGTGGCCGATGAACCACTTGTGCACGGACTTCGCGTAATCGACGCCCATGATCGGGCCGTGCGTGGCGTCGTACCCGCTGCTGTACTCGCTGGTCAGGTTGCCCAGGCGCGTCGAAGTCGGCCTGGTGCAGCAGGCCGAAGTTGTGCCCCAGCTCGTGCGCGTCCCGCTCTGGCGGTTGACCGCGTCGGTCGCGGGGTTCCACGACGGCGGCCCCTGGTTCATGTCGTTGGGGAACACGCCGACGTAGCTGCGGCCGACGTTCCCGTTGAGCGAGTTGGTCATCAGGCCCCACGCCGTCGGGCCGCCCGGCTTGATCGTGGTGACGTTGACGTTGAACGGCCGCGAAGTACGCGGACAGGTGCTCCACGCCAGCGTGATCTCCGCCTGCTCCCGGGGCCGAAGCGGGTGGGGTCGCGGTCGGTGTCGTAGGGGCGTGTACTGGCCGTTGCCGTTGAAGTCGAGGTAGACGTTCGCGCGCCGGGCAGGCTGTTGAGCGAGGGAGCCCGGGGAGGGCCGGCGCCGCCAGCTCCTCGCCGTCCCGGCGGGGCAGCGTCGGGGCGGTCGAGAGCGGGGCATGATGCCGGAGGCCTTGCGGCCGTTTCGCTGGCCGGGGCGACGTGGTCGTCGTCGGCTCCGAGGGCGCGGTCGGCGTGAGCCAGGTCATGTCATGTTGGATGCCGCAGAACAGCTGCCGCGCTCGAGCTGCTCGACCGCCGCGACGACCGCCGCCCGCTTGCCGGCCCCGCGCCACCGGGCCGAACGCGTGCCCCGACTTCGCCCGCGACTTCGCCGCGCCCGCCGCCACTCGCTCCCTCAGCATGACGTTCTCCTCGCCCGATTCCGCCGTTCGACCCGAGCCGATCGCCCCTCGCCGCCGCCGCCGGGGGCGTTCGGGTCTCGCGTGGCGGCTCATACTGAGGACGCCATAGGCCCGCCGAAGCGGCGGGGCCGCCGCTGCGCGCTGAACCGCTCGATGAAATGCGATCTTGCCCTGAAGGTCGCGCCGCTACCCCGTCACGACCGCCCGCGCGTTACGCTCCCGACTCTCACGCACGGCCCGCGCCCCGCACCGCTGGCCGCCATCGCGGTCGGTGACCCGACACTCAACATGGCTCGCCATCCGCGGGCGATCGCCCGATTGGCAAGCCCCGGCATTCATCGTTGAACGCTGCCCGCCGACGTTCCCTCGTCCCAGAAAGATCCGCCGGGGGCACGGGTTCGCGTCGGGCCGCCGTGCGTCGAGTACGGCGCGACCGATCGCCGGCAGACGACGGCGCCCCGGCGCGTCGCGCGTTCGCCGATGCGGGCGGCTGGAACCGGCCTGTCGATGCCCGGGGAGAAAGGAAGGTAAGACCCGGACCGAAGCCCCCTCGACTACGCCGCCGCCACTCTCCACGCACCTGATCCGTCACAAGTTATCGGGATGAAGCGGGCGGGATAGCAATCGCCACGCTTGCAAAGACAAGGCAAAAGGCGGCGGCGCTGACAGCGCCCGCAACCACTTGCGCGTTGCAGGCCCGGCCGGCCGGTGACGAATGGCGGCGGGATGAGCGATTGAACCGCCCATGCTCCCCAACCGGCCGAGATGGCGCGGGCGGCGACGGTGTGGTGCGTACGCGTGAACGGGCCGGGCGGCTGCTCGCCGTATCATGGTCGCCGCATGGTCCCCAAGTCCGCGGGAGCAAATCGAAGCCATCAAGCAAGAGTAGAGGCAGCGTTCTCGAAGCTGTTCAAAACCTCGTGGCAAGGGTTTGCAACCTGTGGTTCGTGCCGCGGACGCGAAAACGCACGGGTTACAAACCCCGTGCACGGGCCGACTGGGGTTTCGAAACCGCTTCTAACGTGACGCGGGCGTCTCGCCCGCGTCTTCTCCTGCGGAACGCGGGCGAGACGCCCGCCGCTCCCGCTCCCAACTTCTCAAACTGCGTTCTCTGGCCCCGGCCGCGGCGGGGACGGCGGCGACGCGGGCGAAGAGGGTGAGGTTGCGGGCGTCGGTGATCGTGACGTCGAGCAGGCTCCCCTTCAGCGACCGCTCGCCGTCGAACACCACGACTTGTCGCCGCGTCCGGCCGGTGAGTTGGGTGCGCGTGGGGTCCGCGACCGTCGCCCCGCCGCCCCGCCGCGCCCACCCCAGTTCGACAGCGCTGCGCGCGTGGGCGGTGGCGGCGAGGGCTTGGCGGCGAGCTTGCTCTCGCCCTCGACCATCGCCTCCTGCCGTCCGGCCGACCATCTCGCGGTTGTTCTGCGCTTCGACACCTCCGACTACCGCGAGCAATGCCTTGTGCGGACCTTCTTCACGGGCTCGGGCGCGTCGTCGGCGAAGCGGTCGATCGCCGTCGTGCCGGGGCGCGGCGAGTACTTGAAGATGAAGCTGTTCTTGAAGCGGCAGTCGCGCACGAGGTCGACGGTCTGCTCGAACTCGGCGTCGGTCTCGGTCGGGAAGCCGACGATGAAGTCGCTGGCGATGCACACGTCGGGCATGTAGCCGCGGGCCCGGCCGACGAAGTCGCGGTACTGCTGAACGGTGTAGCCGCGGTTCATGAGCTTCAGGATGCGGTCGCTGCCGTGCTGCGCGGGGACGTGCAGGTAGCGGCAGATGCGGGCGCAGTCGCGCATGGCCTGGAGCGCCTCGTCGGTGAAGTCGCGCGGAAAGCTCGTGACGAAGCGCAGCCGGGGCAGGTCGGGCACGGCTTGGTGGATCTGGTAGAGCAGTTGGGCGAAGCTCGTGGTGCGGCCGTCGCCGTGCTTGAAGGCGTAGTGGTTGATCGTCTGGCCGAGGAGCGTGACCTCCCGCGCGCCGGCGTCGCTGAGGCGTCGCACCTCGTCGATGTTCTGCGGCAGACGGTGAACCTCGGGCCGCCGTGTAGGCACGACGCAGTACGTGCAGAACTTGTTGCACCCGCGCGTGCGGACATGCGCCTGGGCAGGGCCGTCCGACCGGCGAGCACGCTGCGGGACGGGTCGAGCAGTTCGAGGTGGTCCTCCGCCGCCGCCAGGGTGCTCGACCGGCGGACGTTCGCCCCCATAGCGCGCCTGCCGCTCGCAGCTGCCGCCGGTGCGCACCTCAGCGTCAGACGCCCCCTCTTCACGGACTCCTGACTCCTGACCCCCGACCCCTGGGCCGAAGCGTCACCGCGTTGTGCACCATCGCCGACAGCCTTGTCGAGTTCGCCGGAACAGGATGTCGACGTGGAGGTGGCGGCACGGAAGATGTTCTTCCCGTCGCGTTCGGCCTGCAGCCGATGACGCCGATCACGAGCTTGCGGGTCGACCGCCTTGCGCTTGGCGGAGCTCGCCAGGCGCGACCAGACCTTCTGCTCGGCGTGCTCGCGGACCGAGCAGGTGTTGTAGAGGATCACGTCGGCGGCGTCGCGGTCCTCGACCCGGTTCGTACCCACCGGAGCGCGGAGCTGGCCGAGGACAGGCTCGCTGTCGAGCACGTTCATCTGGCAGCCGAAGGTTTCGAGGAAAACTTTCGTCATCGTGTCGGTTCTTGTGGCGGGAGCAGGTCTGAGACGCCCCATTCTGACCGGGATCGGCGGGCGATACAATCGCCCGCGGCGGGCAATGGCGGCCGCGCGACGCCGGCCTTCGACCGGCCGCCCGGCCGTTCCTCCCAGCTAGGCCGGTTGCTCGCCACTAACCCTGTTCAGCCGCGACAGGCTGCTGTGCCGCCAACACGCCGTTCTTCGCAGGGATGTGAAACTCCGGCCCTTCCTCCATCACCGCCAGATTCCCGAGACACTCCTCCACAGCCGTGCTCCAATAACGACGATCAGGATCCATCTGCCACGTAGAAGGCCCACTTGGCGATTCGAATTGGGTCATAGCCTGCGTTCAGTTGTACCAAGAGTTCAAGGCCAGAGCTGTTGATCCGAGTATGTCATTGGCCCCAACTCCCTTCCGGTTGGTGGATGATGCGGTGCGGCCGAAGCCGCCGCTATCGTACGACGCCGGCCCCCATGTGCGGCAGCCTTTGTAGCCCCGCCGCGGCGGCGTCGCCCGTCAGACCGGACACGCCACCGCTTCCCGGGGCTTTGCTATTTTCGCTATAGCTCCGAAATGGGCGTCGCGTGCTCGTCGGGACCATGTCGTTGAACTGGGATGCGGCGCTCGCGGCTGCCGCCCGCCGCGTCGCGTTGCCGCCGTCACGTCCGTTTCGCGGGGTTTACCCGTCTTAACAATTCGTTGCGGAACGCAGCACAGGCCTAAGGCCTCGCCGCCCACCCGCCGATAGAACCTGCGTAGAGGTAGACGGCCCGACATTACCGGGCCACAGCGGAGAACGAAGATGTACCGACCGCAATCCGATGACCCGTCCCCCCACCGGCCGAGCCGGCAACCGCGGCCGGCGGCCGCGCTCCTGGAGGCCGCCGCGACGCTCGCGGCGCGCCGGTCCTCGGCCGGCGGCGAGACCGCCGGCGCCGACGGCAAGGCCGCCGGCGTGCTGACGCTGCTCGGCATCATGTTCACGGTGCTCGCGCGGTTCGGGCCGGGACTCAAGGGCGTGCTGCACCAGGGCGGGCCGGCGCGTGATCTGCGCGCGCTGCTGCTCAGGTTCGCGACGATGTCGCTCTGTGCGGTCGTGCAGGCGTTCCGCACGATCGTGCCGCGGTTCTGCAAGGCCAAGGAGGCCGAACTCGCGTTCTTCGGCGAGATCGCCGGCCTGTCGCGCGAGGAGTACTTCGAGCGCGTCGAGTCGATGACGATGCGCGTCGCGCGCTCGGCCATCGCTGTCCCTACAACCACACGGCCGCCACGATCTGCGTCGAAGGTACCGGCAGCTCCGCCGCTCGCTGCGGTCGTTCGAGATCGCCGCCGCCTGCTGGCTGCTGCTGGGCGGAGTCCTCGTGCTGCGGAGCATCTTCGCATGAAGCCCCAACCCCCGACGACGACGACGACGACGACGTCCCCGTCCCCCGCCGGGCACCTGCGCTGGCGGACCTCGAGGTGCCGGGGAGCGGCGCGGCGGCGGTTCGCGGCGTTCACGCCGATGAACGACCAGCCGCCTGCGCCGACGCCAAGGCCGGTTCGGCGGCTGGGCGTGAGCAGCCTGCTGCTCTCGACGCTGCTGTTCTTCACGCCCGCCTCTCCGACCTGATCGCGCTGACCCCACGTGCCGCGCTCCTGCTGGCCGGGCTCCTGACGGCGGTGGTGCTCGTGCTGGCGGCGGTGCGGGTCGGCGTACGCGGCGTTCATCCTGACCGCGCCGCCGACGCCCGACAGCACGCTCTACTACCAGAACATCGCCGCCGGGTCGCGCGAGTCGAAACAGCGGGTCTGCGCGACCGACGCCGACACGGCGCTGCGGCTGTCGCTCGACTACAACTACGCGATGGCCCGCCTCGGCGCCCGAAAGTTCCGCCTCGTCGGCCGCGCGGCTGCTCTGCCTCCGCGTCGCGATCCCGATCTGGATGGTCCTCCTGATCGTGCTCGGCATGAGCCTGAACCGCGCCGCGTTCGCGCGGAACGATCGCCTGCCGGCGCGCGCGACCGCCGCCGTGAATCATGCGGCGGCGCGCGCGTCCCATCGCGCCCGCCCCGGCACAGACGGCCAATGTCCCGCCGCTTCACGCGAAGCATGCGGAGCGTTGCTTCGAACGGTCAAGTTCTCGCCAAGGAGAGGAAGCCGCCGAATAGCGGGGACGCCGCTCGCCGCCACGCATGGGGCGCGCCTCGATCACCGCCCGGGCCGCGGCGCCGTCATCCGGTGAATCAAGATGGCGTCGGCGCTTGCTCATCCTCACCCCGTGCGTGCTCCTCGATGCGCCGGCCGGCGAAGAACAACTTTCACCCTCGCATAGGCGGCTCGTCTTGCGCGTCGTGCGAGCGCGGCCGGGCCGCGGCGAAACCGCAGCGCCCCGCCCCGCCGTTCAGGCGCGACGCTGGCGGCGATCGTGCCGGCCCAACTCTTGCCTATCCGAGGAACGTGGCGAGCCGCCGGGCAGTTTTTGCCGGCCGGCCTTGCCGCGGTACACTCCGGCGGGGTGCTTTCAAAGATCCACAGCTTCAACCTGATCGGCATCGACGCGCGCCATTGCGAGGTCGAGGTCGACGCGTCGCAGCGCTGCGCTTCAGCGGACGCTCATCGTCGGGCTCGCGCGAACGGCGGTGAAGGAGAGCGTCGAACGCGTCCGCCGCGCGATCATCAACAGCGGGTTCGCCTACCGGGCCACGCGCTGCTCGTGAACCTCGCCCCCGCGGACGTGAAGAAGGAAGGCCCCGCCCTCGACCTGCCGATGGCGATCGGCGTGCTGCGCGGCACGAACTTCATCCAGAACGACCGCCACAAGGAGTACCTCATCGCCGGAGAGCTCGCGGCTCGACGAAGGCGCCGCAGATCAGCGCGCATCCGCTGGCGCTGCTGGCGAAGGAGCGCAGCCTCCGCGGCGTGATCATCCCCGAGGAGAACGCCCGCGAGGCGGCAGTCGTGGAGGGCGTGGAGGTCTACCCGGTGGCGGCGGCTGGCGCAGGCGGTCGCGTTCCTCAACGAGCAACTCCCGCTCGAGCCGTACGAGCTCGACGGCCAGCCGTACCAGGCGTCGAAGCTCTCCCGCTGGACTTCGCCGACGTCCGCGGCCAGGAGGCGGTGAAGCGGGCGATCACGATCAGCGCGGCCGGCAGTCACAACCTGCTGATGGTCGGCCCGCCGGGACGAACAAGACGATGCTCGCCCAGCGCATCCCCGGCATCCTGCCGCCGCTGACGCGGAACGAGTCGCTGGAGACGACGCGGATCTACAGCGCGATGGGCCTGCTGCCCGACGGCGTCGCGGCATGGACGAACGGCCGGTGCGGACGCCCACCACTCGGCCACCGCGCAGGCGCGCTCGTCGGCGGCGGCACGATCCCGCGGCCGGGCGAGGTGTCGCTCGCGCACCACGGCATCCTGTTCCTCGACGAGTTGCGAGTTCAGCCGCTACGTGCTGGAGATGCTCCGCCAGCCGCTCGAGGGGGCGAGGTGACGGTCGCGCGCGTGCACAGGTCGATCCGCTTCCCGGCGAAGTTCATGCTCGTCGCGGCGATGAACCCGACGCCGAGCGGGTTCGCCAGCGACAACCCGCGCGCGAAGAAGTACCTCGCGAAGCTGTCGGGCCCCTGCTCGACCGCATCGACCTCCACGTCGAGGTGCCGGCGGTGCCGTACAAGGAACTCACCAGCCGCAAGGCGGGCACCGACAGCGCGACGATGCGGCAGCAGGTCGCGCAGGCACGGCGGTGCAGGCGCGGTTCGGCGACGGGACGACGAACGCGCGCGGATGGACAGCCGCCAGCTCAAGCAGCACGCGGAGTTGAGCGACGCGTGCCTGCTGCTGATGCGGCAGGCGATGGACGAACTGGGGCTCAGCGCGCGGCGTACGACAAGGTCCGCCGCGTCGCCCACCTCGCGGACCTTGACGGCGTCGCCGCGATACAAGAACTTCACGTCGCCGAGGCGGTGCAGTACCGACTCCTCGACCGGAGGTTCTGACGATGCGATCCCCCGTCCTTCGCCTCGCGGCGGCGCGCTGCCCGTCCTCCTGTTCGTCGCCGCGGCGGGCGCGCGGAGCGGAAGCGGCCGAACATCGTCGTAATCCTGGCCGACGACCTCGGCTACTCCGACCTCGGCTGCTACGGCGGCGAGGTCCGCACGCCCAACCTCGACGCGCTGGCCGCCCGCGGCCTGCGGTTCACGCAGTTCTACAACGGCGGGCGGTGCTGCCCCACCCGCGCGCGTCGCTGCTCACGGGCCTCTACCCGCACCAGGCCGGCATCGGCCGGATGACGAAGGACACCGGCAAGCCGGGCTACCGCGGGTTCCTCACGCCGAACACGGTGACGATTGCCGAGCTGCTCCGCGCCGCCGGCTACCGCACCGGCATGGTCGGCAAATGGCACCTCTCGCTGACCGAGGAACGGCCCGGTCACATGAAGCGCTGAACAACCAGGCGATCGCCGAGCGATTCTCCGACCCCGCGTCCTACCCCGTCGGCCGCGGGTTTGAGCGACACTACGGCATCATCTGGGGCGTGGTGAACTTCTTCGACCCGTTCAGCCTCGTGAACGACGCCGAGCCGATCCGCGAGGTGCCCGAAGACTACTACATCACCGACGCGGTGGAAGACCACGCCGAGCAGTTCCTCGACGAGTGGGACGAGGGCGAGCAGCCGTTCTTCCTGTACGTCGCCCACACCGCGCCGCACTGGCCGCTCCACGCGCGGCCGGAGGACGTGGTGCGCTACGAGAAGACGTACGAGGCCGGGTGGGACGCCGTCCGCGAGGCGCGGCATCGCCGGATGATCGAGATGGGCCTGATCCCCGCCGGCTCGACGCTGTCGCCGCCGCACGAGCCCGGAAAAGACTGGCAGGACAACAGGACGAAGGCGTGGGACGCCCGCGCGATGGCGGTGCACGCGGCGATGATCGACCGGATGGACCAGAACATTGGCCGGCTCGTGAAGAAGCTCGAGCAGATGAAGGTGCTCGACGACACCCTCATCCTCTTCCTGTCCGACAACGGCGCCAGCCCCGAGGCGTACCCCAACCCCGGCTTCGACCGCCCCTCGCAGACGCGCGACGGGCGCAAGATCACCTATCCACCCGACAAGGCCGTGATGCCCGGCTCCGAAACGACCTTCTTCGGCATCGGCGAGAAGTGGGCGAACGTCGCGAACACGCCGCTGCGCCGGTGGAAAGCAGAGATGCATGAGGGCGGCGTCTGCACGCCGCTCATCGCCCACTGGCCGGCCGGCCTGAAGGCGGGGGCCGGCTCGATCACGAGCGCGACCGGGCACGTGATGGACGTGATGGCGACTTGCCTACAGATCGCGGGCGTCGCGTACCCGACCGAGTTCCAGGGCTGCACGGTAACGCCGATCGCGGGTCGAAGCCTCGTCCCCGTCTTCAACGGCGACGCGACCACGCGGCACGAGGTCATCGGTTGGGAGCACTTCGGCGCGCGGGCGCTGCGGCAGGGAAACTGGAAACTCGTCGCCCGCAAGGACGAGGCGTGGAAACTGTACGACCTGTCGAAGGACCGCACGGAG
Organism: Phycisphaerae bacterium; assembly: GCA_030448225.1. The sequence continues at coordinate 3,766 of JAUJNJ010000084.1, read as the reverse complement.
TTGAACGACCTCGCCGCCGCCCAGCCCGACCGCGTGGAGGCGATGGCGGCGTTGTGGCAACAGTGGGCGGAGCGGACGAACGTCTTCCCGCGGCCGGACTGAGCCCGATTGGTGGCCACGGGAAGAAGCCTTCCGGACGCAGTTGTCGCCGCCGCGCGTTATCTCCGTGCGGCAGCCGCACTGACGATATGGCTACGGATGCCTCGGTCGCTGTAGCTGCCGGGCCGGCGGGACGTGGCCTGCCGGGCGTGCACACGACATCCAAGCACGCGACGACCGCGCTCGCCCCGGCGCAAGCTACCTCGCCGCCATGATGCCCAGGTCCCGCAGCGCCTGCGGCAGGCCGAGGCCGGCAATCCCCAGGAAGAAGACGGCACACGCGGTGATGCCGATCCGGCCGATCCAGCCCGGGCGTAACGCTTTCGGCAGGAGGATCGTGTTCACCGCCAGCGTGTGCAGCGCCGTGAATCCCAACGCGAAGTTCATGATCACGCCGCTCGCCTTGACGATCGTCAGCGGCTTGTCACCGGTCCAGATCAAGATCAGCATCCCCCACACGAAGTAGGCGATCAGCAGCGAGAAGTAGACGAAGCGAACCTTGTTCGCCTCGAGCTTGCGGATCCGCCGATTGCCGGTCCAGAGCAGCTCGGTCCAGCGGCGGATCAGGCCGTCGGCGGCCGTGATCTGATTCGGCGCGAGCACCAGGAATCCGCACAGTAGCGTCAGGAACCAGAAGATCTGGCTGCCCGACTCCTTCGTCAGCGCCTGCGCGGTGGCCGCGGCAACCGCGTCGCCGGACAGGTCGGTGTTGCGCAGGTACTCCAGCGAGATCAGGGCCGGAATCGCGACGCCGAGAATGCACCCGACGAACCAGATCGCCCACTGGTCGCGGTAGATCACCCGCATCCACCCGCGCCAGCGCGGCATCGCTTCCGGGGTCACCGCGAACGCGGTGCCCGTGTGGGCCAGCTTGACGTCGCGGCCGCCGACGACGCTCCCGATCGCGCCGACGAGCTTGCCCATGCCCCACCCGCGGTCGCGAACGTAGCTGGAGAACTGCGAGTTGTTCATCCCGCCCTGCCCGGCGATCGCCGCGAACGCGCCGAGCAGCGCCCAGTCGATGGGGACGTCCTGCGGGAGCAGCCCCAAGCCCCACGAGCCGTCGGCCGACTTGCCGAGGAAGATGAAGCTGCCGAACACCTCGGCCCAGGTGCCCGGCGAGACGAAGAATATCCCGAGGAACAGCAGGTATCCCAGGACGAGCAGGACCTTCACCACCATGATCCGCTCGAGCACCGTGTAGATCTTGCCGCCGAAGATCAGGGGGATGAAGCAGCAGGCGAAGACGCCGTAGGAGAGGTAATTGCGCAGCCGCGTCTCCTTTGCCATGTGCTCGGCGATCGGCGCGGGATACGGCGTCTTGCCGGCGCCGTACTGCTGCGGGTTTGCCGCGAGGTGCTCGACGACCGCGATGTCGGCCCCGGTCTGGCGGGACACCTCCGCCGGCGGGAGGTAGCTCGTCGGCACCACCCCGGGCAGGTGGCCGAGGATGGCGGCCGCGAGCGGCACGGCCGCGTTGGCCGCGAGGTAGGGCCAGAGCCCGAAGAAGTCGACGAAGAGGTACACCCCCGTCCAGAACCGCGGCCCCGGCAGCAGGCGCATGAACCCGACGAAGATCGACTCGCCGCAGTAGAGGGCGTATCGGCTGACCTCGATGTTGTAGGCGAGTTGCGTGACGATGCTGACGGCGGCGATCCACATGATCATGCCGCCGTACTTCGCGGTGACCGCCGGCCCCATGAGCCACTCGCCGCCGCCGATGGCGGCGCCGGCCATCATCAGGCCCGGGCCGAGGATCGAGAGCAGCCCGCGCTTCGCCGACGGCGGCTCCGGGAGCTCGCCGTGCGTCCAGGGCGGCATGCCGCGCGCTTCCGCCTCCTTGCCGGCAGGGACGTCGTCGGCCGCGGGGGATGAGCCGGGTACGGGGACCGCGCCCGTCGGCGCGGCGGTCGAGAGGTGCTCCGCCATGGCGGCCATCATACGGAGCCGCGCCCGCGAAACGAGTTTCTCACGCGTTAGCGCCGCGGCCGCGCGCGGGCACTTCAAACTGCGGACGCCTTGAACGGCTTAACCCGCTGGACACGGGAGTGCGTTCAATTCCCCTACGGGTCGCGGTGGCAGCCGAGCGGTACAGATCGACTACTTCGCCGCATTGGTCACGACGTACTCACCGCCGGGTTGGATCGGAAAGTCGATCGCGTGGGCGACGCTGTCGAACGCGACGGGCCGGCCGGTCTTGGCGTCTAGCACGCGCAGGTCGTTCGCGTCCCAGTCGGTAACGTTCACTTTCACGCGGGCCAGCGGCTCGGCGTCAAAGCCGTGGAACTCGTGCCCGACCGGGCTCGTCGCGACCGGATAGACGCGGGCGTGGAGCTTGCCGCCGCGCTGCTCGATGACGATGCCCTTGCCGCCGACGAAGAGCGGCGTCTTGCCGGGGGGCAGCGCGTACGCCTTGAGCGTGGTCGGGCCGGTGTAGGACGCGCCGGTGTCGTAGTCGATCCACCGCCCCGCCGGCAGGTAGACGTCGCGCGTCTCGGCGGTGGCGTAGTCGTCGCCGTAGAGGGGGGTGGCCATCAGCGACGGGCCGATCATCCACTGGTAGCTCCGCCGCTGCGCGTTCTCCAGCTCGTACACGCCGGCGTCGTCGGGGAACAGGAGCGGCAGCGGCGTGAGCGTGTGCGGAAAGCCGGTGCGGTGCGTCTCGACGGCCGCGCTGTAGATGTAGGCGTGCAGCCGGTCGTGCAGCCGGGCCGCGCCGAGGACGACCTTGGAGAGTTGCTCGTCCTTGAAGTTCCACGGGCCGATGCCCATCGACATCGACGGGTTCACCGACGCGTACTGCGCGTTGCGCATGATGTAGCGCTTCAGGCGCGGGTCGTCGAACGGCGGCATCGGCCGGCCCTCGCCGAACGTGCCGCCGACGATGTCCGGGTAGACGTACGGGAACCCGCTGTACGCGTAGGCCAGCCCGTTGATCGGCCCGCGGTCCTGGTTCTGGTCGAAGTTGAAGTCCTCGAACCGGTGGAGGTCGGCGGCCGACCCGGCGTAGGCGTTGCGGGCCATCACGAACAGGCCCTTGTCCATCAGCGCCTCGTTCACGGGGTCGATCTTGTCGTCGCGCAGCTCCGGGTACTTCCCGTAGCCGAACAGGTCCTCCTTGAACCCGTCGACGCCGAAGTCCACCCACTTCTGGCACAGGTCGATGTACCACGCGACCGCCTCGGGGTTCTGCGCGTCGAGCAGGTAGCACGGCCGCTTCGGGAACGCGATCTTGTAGACCTTCGCCTGCCCGGTCTCGTCCTTCAGGAAAAAGCCCTTCTCCACGCCCTCGGCCGCGTAGGGGCCGTCGGTGATGAAGCTGATGCGCAGGCCGATGAAGAACTTCAGGCCCTTGTCCTTGAAGCTCTTGATGAACCCCTTCGGATCCGGGTAGCGGGCCTTGTCCCACATGCCGAAGCTCGTGGTCGCGTGCAGGCTCGGGTCCTGGTTCGGCCAGAAGCCGGAACCGACGACCATCCACTTCAGCGGGTAGCCGAGCTTGAGGTACTCGCCGACGTTCTCGCCGACGGTGTCCTTGTTCGTGTTCCACCCGAGCGCGCCGAAGGCCTCCCACCCCACGCCGAAGAACGCCGGCTTGGGGAGGTAGACCTTGTACCCCTCGTCGTTCCGCGCCTTGAGGTAGCTCGCGTAGATCTGCGCCGGCTCC
>JAUJNJ010000359.1 GCA_030448225.1 Phycisphaerae bacterium | reverse complement strand
AACGGCGGACGCATCACGGGCAGTGTTTCGCTGCGCGGCGGCGCGGACGTGTTCACCTGGACCCGAAACGGCTCCGTCGCGGGTTCGGTCGACTTGGGCGACGGCGACGACGTGTTCCGGGCGGACGATGCCAATGCGTCCGGCACCATCAATGGAGGAGCCGGGTACGATCGTTACGAACTCGTCGGAGGCTACGCCGGTTTCCTAGCCGCCACCGGCTTCGAGTCGCTGCATTTTGCCGGCACGGGCGTCGTGGGCGGTGTTTCGGGGCTGCTGGCGGTCACCTTTGCGACGGGTGCGCAAGGCGAATTGGAGCGGTCCGAGAGTCCGTCGGCGGTAGTAACGCTGAACGGCGGTGAGTTTCGATTAGGCGTGGACGGCGTAGTTGGCGTGATCAACGGCACCGAGGCAAGCGACGCGTTGAGGCTGTCGTTGCGGTCGAAGTTCGATAGCGCGCTGCTCGGCGGCGGCGCGGATATCTTGTCCACCGCCGCCAGGACCTTGAGTCGGCAGGCGGGCAGCCCCGTGGCGACGGTCGCGGACGGCGGAGACGGGGTCGACCGCATCTTGCTAGGCGTGTTGGACGGCACGCCCGAAGTGGTCGAACGGTACGACGTCGACTTCAGCAAGTTCAGGAACTTCGAGGAGTTGACGTTCACCGGCGCGTTCGTGCAGTCCAACGGCGTCGTAAGCACGTCGGATATCGTGATCGTGGGCGCGACGGCGGCGCAGCGGTTCACGCGCATGGACACGGGTGCTCGCACCCGCGTCGAGATCGACGCCTCCAACGATCGGGCAGCTTTCGGCTCGGCCACAATCACGGTAGGTGATCGCGCCACGCTGGTCATCGATGGAGACGCCGGCGAGCGGGCGACGGTCGGATCCCTGACCACCCTTACAGCGGGCAGCCTCTGGGGCGACGGGGCCGACGAGGCGCGTTCGATCACGGTTATAAACAATGGCGATGTGCTGGGCGGCGTTCAGCTCGGGATCGGCAACGACCGCTACGACGGCTCGGCGGGCGGCGTCGGCGGCACAGTCTTCGGCAACGCAGGCAACGACGTGCTGATCGGGGGAACGGGCGCGGAGCGGTTCGAGGGCGGGTACGGCGCGGATACGCTTACCGGAACGGCGGCGACGATATCCTGCTGGGCGACGCGGGCGGTGACCGTCTTGACGGCGGGGCGGGCGACGACCGGCTCGGGGGTGGCACGGGCGATGACGTTCTTGACGGCGGCGCGGGTCTGGACACGGCGGTATTCGCGGGTTCACGAATCGATGCTCGCGTAATCAATCTGGGCGGCGGGCAGTTCCGTATATCGGGTGCGGACGGCGTTGATATTCTGACGGGCATCGAGCGGGTGCAGTTCGGCGACGGCGCTTTCCGCCTCCCGACCGAGCTATTTTCGCCCTCGGCGATGGCGACACGGACGTTTGGCGCGGATGTCGCGGCGGACGGGTGGACGGATGCGACGCGCTATCCGCGCGTGTTGGCCGATGTCAACGACGACGGTCGCGACGACATCGTCGGCTTCGGTGAGGCGGGCGTGTACGTCTCGCTGGCGAATGCGAGCGGCGGCTTCGGCGCGGTGACGCTGGCGGCGAACAACTTCGGCGCGTCGGCGGCGGGCGGCGGCTGGGTCAGCGCGGATCGCTATCCGCGAGTGCTGGCGGACGTCAACAGCGACGGGCGTGCGGGCATCGTCGGCTTCGGCGAGGCGGGCGTGTTCGTCTCGCTTGCGAACGCGACCGGCGGCTTCGGCGCGGTGACGCTGGCGACGGGCAATTTCGGCGCATCGGCGACGGCGGGCGGCTGGACGGACGACGATCGCTATCCGCGCGCAATGGCGGACGTCAACGGCGACGGGCGTGCCGACATAGTCGGCTTCGGCGAGGCGGGCGTGTACGTGTCGTTGGCGAACGCCAGCGGCGGCTTTGGCGCGGTGACGCTGGCGACGGGCAATTTCGGCGCGTCGGCGGCAGCGGGCGGCTGGGTCAGA
>JAUJNJ010000358.1 GCA_030448225.1 Phycisphaerae bacterium | reverse complement strand
GTCATCGCCTCGCGGAAATAGGAGGTCTGCTCGAACAACCTCTGCCGTAACTCCGGGTGCTGTTCGACGAGGTCGAAGGCGGCGAGCGAGGCGGCGGCGATCGCCGGCATGAGCGTGTTCGAGAAGAGGTAGGGGCGGGAGCGCTGCCGCCAGTACTCGACGATCGCGCGGCGGCCGGCGACGAACCCGCCCGAGGCGCCGCCGAGCGCCTTGCCGAGCGTGCTGGTGACGACGTCGACCCGGTCGGCGACGCCGAAGTGGTCGGGCGTGCCGCCGCCGTTCGGCCCGAGAAACCCGGTCGCGTGGGAATCGTCGACCATCACGATTGCGTCGTACCGCTCGGCCAGATCGCAGAGCGCCGGCAGCGGCGCTAGGTCGCCGTGCATGCTGAAGACGCCGTCGGTGGCGATCATGCGGAACCGCGCGCCGCGCGCCGCTTGGAGCTTCGCTTCGAGGTCGGCCATGTCACCATGCGCGTAGACCTGGCGTCCGGCCTTGCTCAGCCGCACCCCGTCGATGATGCTGGCGTGGTTGAGCGCGTCGCTGAGGATCACGTCGTCCGGCCCCATCAGGGTCTCAAACAACCCGCCGTTGGCGTCGAAGCAGGAGGAGTAGAGGATCGCGTCGTCGGTGCGGAGGAAGGCGGCGATGCGGCGTTCGAGCGTTTTGTGCAGCTCCTGGGTCCCACAGATAAAGCGGACCGACGCCATGCCGTAGCCGTGAACCCGCAAGGCCTCCTCGGCGGCGGCGACGAGCGCCGGATGGTTGGCGAGCCCCAGATAGTTGTTGGCGCAGAAGTTGATGGTCTCGCCGCGGTCGGTCGTGATCTCGGTCCCCTGCGGCGAGGTGATGACCGTTTCCGGCTTGAAGAGGCCGGCTCCGGTCAGGGTGCGCAGCTCGGTCGTGAGGTGGTCGATCAAGGCGGTGGCGGTCACCTGTCGTCCTCCCGCCCCAATCCGGGACGCGGTCGATACCGGACGCGCGGCACAGCGGCGCGGAGCGGCCCGCTCGGCGAACCGTTGCGGACGACGCCCAGGATACCAAAGCTGCCGGTCGGCACAAGCGCCGACGCTCGGGCCTACGGGTCGGTGAGGCAGCGACGCCAGACGAAGGTGCCCCCGCCGGTGAACGCGCCGTTTACCGCACTCGGCAGGTCAGGCTACGCTAGGATGAACCGAGGAACGACCGAGGTCCACGGGACGCGAGGGGAGGGGGAAGATGACGGCGCCGCTCAAAGTCACGAACGTGGAACGGTTCACGCTGGAGGTGCCGTTCCGGCCGCGGGTGCGGCCGTGGAACGACTTGCTCGTTTGGCGGTGGCGGATCGTCGAGGTGACGCGCGTCGAGACCGACGCCGGCCTCGTCGGCTACGGCGAAACGCTGCCATTCTACACGTGGGGGCGAGTGACCGACGAGGCGGTGGCGCGGCTGCGGGGGCGCAACGCGTTCGAGTTCCTCGCCGACGACAGCCTCGGGGCGGGCCTGCAAATGGCCCTCTACGACGTCGTCGGCCAAGCGTTGGAGGTGCCCGTCTATCGCTTGCTCGGGTTGCCAAAGGTGCGCGACTGGTGCCCGATCGCCTGGTGGAACACGAAGGCGCCCCCCGAGGTGCTGGCCGAGGAGGCGCGCGACGCGCTCGCCGAAGGTTACGTCGCCCACAAGTTCAAGGCGCGGCCCTGGTTCGACGTCTACGCTCAGGTCGAGGCGGTCGCCGCCGTCACCCCGCCCCACTACCGGCTCGATCTCGATTGGAACGGCATGCTGGTCCACGCCGGCAACGCCAAACCGGTGCTGGCGGCGCTCGACCGCTACGAGCAGGTGGCGATCTACGAATCCCCCTTGCCGCACGAGGACGTCGAGGGGTATCGCCAACTGCGGCGGCAGGCCGGACGCCCGATCGCGATCCACCTGGCGGCGCCGCCGTTCCAGATCGCCGCGCAGCAGGAGATGTGCGACGGGTTCGTCGTCCACAACGGCATCGTCGATGTGATGCAAAAGGGGATC
>JAUJNJ010000357.1 GCA_030448225.1 Phycisphaerae bacterium | reverse complement strand
CTGCGGCAAGTCGGGCGACGTCGCCACGGTCATCGCCGCCTACGGCAACCGCGCCAGCACCTGCACGGCTCGCGTGCCGCCGCCGACGCCCGGGACCGGAAACACGCGCTTGGCCACCCCGCGCGCCAGGAAGATCAGCGCGATCACGACGCCCAGCGCCAGCGCGACGCGCCGGAAGTCCGACGTCGGCGGCGCCACCTTGGGCACGGCGGGCCGCGTGGCGGACGCGCCCGACGCGGCCGCGGGTCGCCGCCGGATCGCCTCGCCCTCGAAGGCGCCGCGGGCCCGTCCGGTCGATGGCGTCGGGCCCGGTGCTGCCCGGCCGGCGGCGGTGGGTTGACTGGTGGGGGTTCCTGAAAGCTCCGCGATTGAGCCGGTGGCGGCCCGTGCGGCATCATCGTCGCGCGAGAGCGGCGCGGAGGCGTCGGCCGTCCGGCCGACGCGGGCTGGCGTGCTGGGTTTTGACTGGGCCGCGACGGACGAGGTGAGCAAAGGCGAGAAGGCGATGATGAGGACCACGAAGGCGCCGCCGACGAACGCCCCGCCCCCGCCGCGCGGGCCGCGTCCGACCAATGCCGTTGGCCCGCCGCGGCCGGTCATTGACCCTCGTCTTTCGCGGCCGAGACGATCTCGTTGACGCGGACGCAGAAGTTGTCGTTGAGCACGAGGACCTCGCCGCGCGCCACGAGGCGGTCGTTGACGAACACGTCGACCGGGTCGCCGGCGAGCTTGTCGAGTTCGACGACCGACCCCTCGCCGAGCTTCAGCACATCCTCGACGAGCATGCGCGAGCGGCCGAGTTCGATCTTCACGTTGAGTTCGACGTCGCGCAGCAGGTCGATGCTCGACACCTGCGCGTCCTGCATGGCCTGGTGGAAGTCGGGGAGGTGCAACTCGGCCGCGCCGATCGCCACCCCCGCCCCCGCGGCGTTGGCGGCGACGGCGGAGGGGTCGTCGAAACTCGCCTGGCGGAGCAGTTCTTCGATGGAGGCCGCGTCGAGCGACGCGAGCGGGTCGTCGGCCGGTCGGCCGGAGAAGCCGGCGGCGGCGGCGGGTTCGCCGGGCGCGGGTTCGGTGGGAAGCTCCTCGGCCATCGGTCACCATCCTTGGCGAACAGGGGCCACTCCTTGGCCCCGCGCGGCGCGGTCGCGAAATGTGAGTCGAACCCCAAAGACCACGAATCGTCGCGCCGCCGCGATCGAACGCCGCCGCGATCGAACGCCGCCGCGGGTCGCCCGTATTCCCAGGAACATGCACCGCGGGCAGCACTTGATAGCCGCGGGGGGAAGGCCTCGGTTTTCGGCTGTCAAAACTGAACCCACGCGCGATCAGTAGTCGGTACGGAACGGGATGCACCGCGGCACCAGCACCTCGTCGATCAGGCCTTCGCCCACGATTTCGTCGAGCTGGTACTTCACCTGCCTACGAAGCGTCTCGAGTCCCGGTTCGGCACTGCCCATGAGCTTTTCCGGGTCGCCCTGGGCGATGATGGTCCGGATGCGGTCTTTAATCAAGGCCTCGCGGTCCTTCAGGGCTGCTTTTACCTTCTCCTCGGACGCGCCCTTCGTGACGGCGTAGATGCTGACGTCGAACAGGAACGTGCGGCCGCTCATCTTGTTCGGGGCCTTGAAGTCGACGACTTGCAGTTCCACCGTTCGCTTCGCGTCGCCGCCCTTGCCGCCGCCGCCCGCGCGGCTGCCGTGGCCGTCGCCGTGACCCTCGCCGCCGGCTTCGGTCAGTTCCGCCCCGGGCGCGGCCTTCGGCCCCGAGCCGCCGAGAAGCTTGAACCCGGTGAACAGCACGAGCGCTTCGAGCAGCATCACGCCGCCGATGAGGACCGGGGTCTTCTTCAGCAGGCTGGCCTTCTTCGCCTCGCCCTCCTTGGGCGCGGCGCCGGCGCCCGCGGGCGGCGATTCCGACTTTCGGTCTGCTTTCTCGGCCATGAATGAGACTCCGGCGTGCGGCGCGGTCCGATAACGCCGCACGCGTGCGGCGCCTCTCCTCC
>JAUJNJ010000356.1 GCA_030448225.1 Phycisphaerae bacterium | reverse complement strand
GCCGGCCGACTGGCCTCACGTGCTCGGCTACGACCCGGGCTTCGACCACCCCACTTGTGCCCTGTGGATCGCGATCGCGCCGGACGAGACGTACTACGTCGTCGACGAGATTTACGAGGGCGGCAAGAGCGTGGCGCAGCACGGGGCCGAGATCATGCGCCGCAACCGAGCCGCCGCCGAGGCCGGCCGCCCGCGTACGGTGCGCCGCTACTACGCGGATCCGCAGCACGCCTTCTCCCGGACCGCGCAGGCGCCGACGCCGATCGCCAGCCAGTTCCGGCAGGCGACGGGGATCAACATGACGCCCTGGCCGCGCAGCACGGACAAGGAGGCGATGGTGAACCGCGTGCGCGAGCGCCTCGGCCGCCGCGACAGGGCGGACCGGCCGGCGCCGCTGCTGAAGGTGTTCCGTTCGTGCGTCAACACGGTCTCGGAGTTCCAGAGCTGGCGGTTCAAGCGGACGGGCAAGGGCGAGCTGCCCGCCGGCGACGATGCGTACGAGGACGCGCAGAACCACGCGACGGACGTCGTCTGCGGGATCGTCTCGGCCAACCCGAAGCACAACGTGGGGAACGGCGCCACCGTTCACGACCGCGGCTGACGCCGGACCCGACGGACGGAGGCACGGCACATGAGCAAGCGGACCCGACGGACGAAGGTGAAGCGGGCCCCGGCGGCGCCGCCGGAGCCATGGGCATACACGGGGCACATGGTCTTTCACGAGGACCCCGAGGACACCCCCGGCGTGTTCCTGACCGGCGCCGACGCGGTGCGCTACGGCCGGGAGATCCGGCGGCTGATCGCCAACACGCCCGACGAGGGCGGGCACCTGGGCGTCCTGCTGGCGCTGCTGGAGAACGCCGAGCGGGGTGCGGACCCGCGGGTGCCGATGTTCGGGACGAAGCACATGCCGCCGATGAAGATGATCGACGCGATCTCCTGCCCGCCGGCCGACGGGACGCGCTACACGTTCCCGTGAACGCCGCGCCGCCCGCCCGCCACTGCGACGGAGTCGCACGCGGGAGCCCCTGGGCGACTCCGGGCGGTCACTTGCCCCTCTGTGCGTCCTGCGCGTTCTGGCGCGGCCTCTCCCCCAAGCCGGTATTTACCGTTTTGCGCAGTGCGACCTACCGTTTTCCCGCGGAAAACGATGCGACGGAACGCGAAGCATTGCGAAAGCCGCGGAGATGCGGTATACCCTAGAAAACACGGGAGATTTGAGGTTCGTACAGTGCCCGCGGGGTAGACTACGGAACCGAAGGTTGCAGGTTCGAGTCCTGCAAGCTGCACTTTACTGAGGCACCGTACCGTATCCGGGCCTGTTGTAAGGTCTGTCCACACTGCGCCGCCGGCCTGTCTCGACAGGAGACCCGCGTGGCCGAACTGAAGGCGAAGGCCCATGATCCAAGTCAAAGCGCGTCCCGGCGAACCCGCCGCCGTCCTGATCAAGCGTTTCAAGAAGGCGTGCGACAACGAGAAGCTGCGCGACGCGATGAAGCGGGCGGCCTATTACGAGAAGCCCAGCGACCGCCAGCGCCGGAAGAAGGGCGTCCAGTCGCGCCGGGCCGCCGCACGCCTGAAGCCGGCCTCCTGAATGGGGCTTGGCACCCCGGCTGGAGGTCCCGTCCAGTGCGGCAGTTCCCCGCGGGACAACTTTGGGGTAAGGTGAGCAACGGTTCGTCTATCGGAGATGAACTCAGGTTTCGTGTGGAAAGGAGCATCGTATGAACCGCTTTACGTTTCTAGCGGCCGCCGTGGCGGTCAGCGCGCTGGGGTTGCTGGGCTGTGACGACCAGAAGGCGAACACCCCGCCCCCGGGCAACACGCCGACGATGCCGCGGCCGATGACCGGTCCGTCGGACACCCCGTCGACGCAGGATGTGGACGACGCCGTTGACGACGCGGCGGACGACGCCAAGGACGCGGCCGGCGATCTCGGCAGTTCCGCGAAGGACGCGGCGGACGACGCCAAGGACGCGGCCGGCGATCTCGGCAGTTCCGCGAAGG
>JAUJNJ010000355.1 GCA_030448225.1 Phycisphaerae bacterium | reverse complement strand
CCGAAACGACGACCGCGGCCGAACCCTATCGCAGGGTCGATCCCGATCCCGACGGCCGGCCCGACGTGGTTATCCGCCGGGCCTAAAGCCTCGCCTTTAGCGCGGCCTGCGCGGCGGCGAGGCGGGCGATCGGGATGCGGTACGGCGAGGCACTGACGTAATCGAGTCCGATCTCCTCGCAGAAAGCGATCGAGGCGGGGTCGCCGCCATGTTCGCCGCAGATGCCGAGCTTGATCGCGGGCCGGGCCGCCCTCCCCCGCTCGGCGGCGATGCGGATGAGTTCGCCGACGCCTTCGACGTCGATCGTCACGAACGGATCGCGCGGCAGGATGCCCTGTTCGACATAGTGCGACAGAAACCGCCCGGCATCGTCGCGGGACAGACCGAGCGTCATCTGGGTGAGGTCGTTGGTGCCGAAGCTGAAGAACTCGGCGCTGGCCGCGATCGGCCCGGCCGCGAGCGCCGCGCGAGGCACTTCGATCATCGTTCCGACCTGGTAGGCGATCTTCGTACCGCGCTCGGCGAAGACCTCGGCCGCCACCCGGTCGATCAACGCCTTGAGCAGTTCGAGTTCCCTGGGCGTCGCGACCAGCGGGACCATAATCTCAGGGAGCGGCGCCTCGCTCTCCGCCGCGACGTCGAGCGCGGCCTCGAAGATGGCGCGGGCCTGCATCTCGTAGATTTCGGGGTAGGTGACGCCGAGCCGGCAGCCGCGGTGGCCGAGCATCGGGTTGAACTCGTGCAGCTCCTCGACGCGCGCCTTCAAACGATCGATGCCGACGCCGGCGAGATCGGCGAGGCCGGCGAAGTCCTCCTGCGAATGGGGCAGGAACTCGTGCAGCGGCGGATCGAGCAGGCGGATAGTGACGGGCAATCCGGCCATGATGCGGAAGATCTCGGCGAAGTCGCTGCGCTGTTCGGGGAGCAGTTCGGCGAGCGCCTTGCGGCGACCGGCTTCGGTATCCGCCAGAATCATGCGGCGGACGGCGGAGATGCGGCGGGCGTCGAAGAACATGTGTTCGGTGCGGCACAGGCCGATGCCCTCGGCGCCGAAGCCGCGCGCGGTGCGGCAGTCGGCGGGGGTCTCGGCGTTGGCGCGAACGCGCAGGCGACGGACCTTGTCGGCCCAGCCCATCAGGGTCGCGAAGTCGCCGCCGAGCGTCGGTTCGATCGTCGCGACCTGCCCTTGCATGACCTCGCCGCGCGCGCCGTCGATGGTGATCGTGTCGCCTTCGCGCACGACGATCGCGCCGATCTTCATGGTGCGGGCGGCGAGGTCGATCTGGATGGTGCCTGCGCCCGAAACGCAAGGCCGGCCCATGCCGCGCGCGACGACGGCGGCGTGGCTGGTCATGCCGCCGCGCGCGGTGAGGATGCCGCGGGCTGCGTGCATGCCGTGAATGTCCTCGGGCGAAGTCTCGGTGCGGACGAGGATGACGGACTCGCCGAGCGCCGCGTGGCGTTCGGCGGTGTCGGCGTCGAGGACGACGACGCCCGAGGCGGCGCCCGGCGACGCGGGCAGGCCGCGCGCGATGACCGTGCGCGGCGCGTCGGGGTCGAGCGTCGGGTGGAGCAGCTGGTCGAGCGCCTGGGCGTCGACGCGGGCGACCGCCTGCTCCTCGGTAATCAGCCCTTCCGCCGCCATGTCGACCGCGATCTTGAGCGCGGCGGTGGCGGTGCGCTTGCCCGAGCGCGTTTGGAGCATCCACAGCGTACCGCGCTCGACGGTGAACTCAATGTCCTGCATATCGCGGTAATGGCCTTCGAGCAGGTCGAAAACGCGGGCGAGCTCGGCGTAGGTGGCGGGGAGCGCTTCCTCCATCGACGCGGCCGAGGCCCCTGCTCCTTCGCGCGCCGCGCGGGTCAGATATTGCGGGGTGCGGATGCCGGCGACGACGTCCTCTCCCTGGGCGTTGATGAGGTACTCGCCGTAATAAAGCCGCTCGCCGGTCGAGGGATCGCGGGTGAAGGCGACGCCGGTGCCCGAGGTGTCGCCCATGTTGCCGAACACCA
>JAUJNJ010000354.1 GCA_030448225.1 Phycisphaerae bacterium | reverse complement strand
GTCGAGGGCGACGACTTCAACGAGCCGATCCCCGACGCCGTCAAGGGCATCACCGACGGCCACCTGTGGCTGAGCCGGGCGCTGGCCAATCGCGGGCACTTCCCGGCGATCGACGTGCTCCAGAGCATCAGCCGCGTGCGCGGCGACGTCACCGACGACGCGCAGGGCAAGGCCGCCCGCCGCGTGCTGAAGCTGACGGCCGTCTACCAAGACATCGAGGACCTCGTGAACATCGGGGCGTACGTGCCGGGGCGGAACCTCGAGTTCGACCTCGCCGTGCAATCGCGCGAGCGGATCGTCGCCTACCTGCAACAGGACAAGGCGTCGCCGACGACGGCCGAGGGGGCGAGGAAGCAACTGTTCGACCTCAACGACTGGCTCGACCAGTTGGAGAAGGTCCTGAAGGCGCAGGCGGCAAAGCCGCAGGCGCGGGCGGGGAATGTCCGATAACGAACGAGGCGGCCCGCGCGACGCCCGGGCCTGACCGATCGATATGGCGAAGTTCGTCTTCCAACTCGAAGCGGTCCTGCGGCACCGCACGCACGAGGAGCAGGAGAAGCAGCGCCTCCTCGGCGACGTGCAAGCGGAGATGGGGCGCCTCGAGGCCGAGCTGCGCCGCCTCGACGCGTCCGTGCAGTCGAACACCGACGACCTCCGCAACAACCGCCTTACCGGCTCGCTCGACATGCGCTACCTCGCCGCCCACCGCCGGTTCGTTCTGGCGGTCCGGCAGGAGGCGATGGCGGTCGTGCAGCAGATGGCGCGGCAGCAGGTGAAGGTCGACGAGGCCCGCCGCGTGCTCGTCGACGCCGCCAAGGAGCGGAAGATCATCGAGAAGCTCCGCGAGCGACACCTCGAGCGCTGGCGCGCGGAGCAGGCGCAGAAGGACGCGCTGGCGACGGACGAGGCGTCGACGCAGCTCAGCTACCGGCAGATGTCGGCCGGCGGGGGGGCGGCGTGAAGAACCTGCTCAACGTGCTGGTCGTCACGCTCGCGCTCAACTTCCTCGCGCTCGCCGGCGGGATCGGCTGGCTGTTCAAGACCGGCCGGCTCGACAAGCCGCGGATCGCGGAGATCAAGAAGATCGTCTTCCCCGCCCCCGCGCCGCCGCCGCCGCCGCCGCCCGCCGCCACGCAACCCGCCCCCGACGAGGCGACGACGCAGCCGTTCCTCAAGCTCGAGACGCTGCTGGCCGAACAGGCGGGATTGCCCGTCGGCCAGCAGGTGGAGTTCGTCCGCCAGACGTTCGACGCGAAGATGGCCGAGGTCGACCGCCGCCAGCGCGAACTGCTCGCGCTGAAGGACCAGGTCGAGCGGGCGCAGGCGCAGCTCGACAACGGCCGGAAGGAACTGCTCACCGCCCAGGAGCGCGTCGCCGCCCGCGAGCAGGAGGAGGCCCGGCTCGCGAGCGACAAGGGGTTCCAGGAGAGCCTTCAACTGTACAACTCGATGTCCGGGCGGCAGGTGAAGAAGATCTTCGTCGCGCTCGACGACGACACGGTCGTCCGCTACCTCACGGCGATGGAGCCCCGCACGGCGGCGAAGATCGTGAAGGAATTCAAGACGCCCGAGGAGGTCGACCGGGCGCAGCGCATCCTCGAGAAGATGCGCCAAGCGAAGCCCGCCGCCCCGGCGCCGACGGCGACGGCCGAGCGCACCAAGGAATAGCCCCGATGCCGATCACGGTCGCGCCGGCCACGCCGGCCCCGCAGAAAGTTACGTCCCGCTCGATCGCCTCCGGGCCCTCCAAGCCCGGCGGTGCCGCCGCAGCGTTTCCGGCGGCGCTGGAGCGCGTGAAGCGCCGCGACGCCGCGCCCGCCGACCGCGCGGAGGAGCCGAAGGTTGCGGAGAAGCCGAAGGCGGCCCGCAAGGCGAACGCGAAGAAGGGCGAACAGGCGAACGGCGACGAGGCGTTGGCGGCGACGGAAGCTAAGAGGACGAAGTCGAAGGACGCGAATCAGACGGACGACTCCCAAGCAGTTGACGACGCCCAACGGGTTGAAGACACGGCTGAAGA
>JAUJNJ010000083.1 GCA_030448225.1 Phycisphaerae bacterium | reverse complement strand
GACGAGCAGGACGCGGCCGCCGTGAAGGTGGAATCCGTCGTCCCGTCCGCCTCGATCAAGTGGTGGGCGATCTGCCTCGCGCCGGTGCTGCTGCTCTGGATCGTCCTCGCGGTCGTCATGCCGCGCGAGCGCCTGCTCGGCGGCGTCTACCGCCTGCTGATGCCGTGGAAGAACACGCTCCCCGCCGCGCTGGCCGACGTCGCCCTCGCGCCCGGCGACGTCACGCTCGCCGCCGGCGACTCGCTCCCCGTCACGGTCCGCGTCAACCACCGCTCCGGCCCCGACCGCGATTCGAAGACCGCCGCCGTCACGATCCGCTACGACGCCGGCCAGACGCAGAACGTCGACCTGAAGCAGACCGGCCCCCGCGAGTTCGCCGCGACGCTCGCCGACCTGCGCCAGAGCTTCCGCTACATGGCCACGACCGACCGCGGCCAATCCCAGTGGCACACCGCGATCGTCCACCCCCGCCCGTCCGTCGCGCAGCTCGACCTCCGCTACGACTACCCGGCCTACACCGGCATGGACGCGCGGACGGAGCTGAACAAGAACGGCATGATCGACGCCCTCCAGGGCACCGACGTCACGCTCACGATCCACGCCGGCGACGCGCTCGACCTCGCCAAGAGCAAGCTCACGATCACCGAGGGCGGCCGCACGCGCACCGCCGACCTCACGCCCGTCGCCGGCGCCGAGCGGCGGTACGAGTCGGCGATTCGCGTCGTCAGCAGCGGCACCTACCGCATCGACCTCGCCAATGCGCACGGCCTGACGAACCAGGACAACCAGCCCCGCCCGATCGTCGCGAAGTTCGACGCCGTGCCGACGATCGCGATCACCTCCCCGCCGCAGGAGATCACCGTCCGCGCCGACGACGACGTCCCGGTCGTCTTCACCGCCGCCGACGACTTCGGCGTCGCCCGGGTCCGCGCGATGGTGCAGGTCGACGGCGCCGCCGCCACCGGCCACGACGTGAAGCTGGCCCCCGGCGACCGCCGCAAGACCGGCGGGCAGTACCTCCTCTCGGTCCCGGGGCACCTCGCGCGGCAGACGCTGACGAAGGGCGAGCGCATCACCTACTGGCTCGAGGCCACCGACAACCGCGACCCCGACCCGCAGACGGTCGCCACCGACAAGCAGACGCTCGTCGTCCAGCGCGACAAGAGCAAGAGCTACGCCGAGGAGGCCAACGCCGCCCGTGCCAAGAGCCTGATGGAGGCGATCGAGAAGGCGATCCGCCGGCTCGACCAGGCCCGCGGCCCGCTCGACGCGACGAAGAACGTCGACACCGACCGCGCGCTCAACAAGGAGGAAAAGCTCCGCGCGACCTCCACGCGCGACCTGCTCGGCGACACCGGCCGCGACCTCGGCGCCGCCGCCGACGAGCACCTGGCAAGCGGCTTCAACGCCGTCGCGCGGGAGGCGAAGAGCGTGGCCGACGGGCCGATCCTCGCGTCCGCCGAGGGCGTGGCGAAGCTGATGATCGGCGCCGGCGCCGCCGACGGGGCACGCCGCGCCGTGGCCGACGCCGCCACCGAACACCTCGACGAGGCGAAAAAGCGGCTCCAGGCGCTGCACAAGCGGGTCGAAGAGCAGAAGAAAGCGCTCGACAGCGCCGAGCGCCTCCGCCAGCTCGCCCAGGCGCAGCAGCAACTCGCCGACCAGCAGGCAGCCCTCGAGAAGCAGCAACAGGCCGCGCAGCAGGCGAAGGCGCAGCCGGGAAAGTTGACGCCGGAGCAGCGGCGCACGCAGGAGATGCTCGAGCAGTCGCAGCGCGAGCAGCAGCGGAAACAGCAGGAGCTGATGAACCGCCTCCAGGAGCGCATCGGCCAGGACGAGGCGCTGCGCAAGCCCGAGGCGGTCGAGGCGGCCCGGCGACTGGCGGAACTCACGCAGCGGATCGCCGAGCAGCAGGAGGCGACGCAGCGCGCGCAGGACCAGGTCGAGAAGCAGCAGGAGATCGCCGAGCTCCAGAAGGACGCAAACGAGATCGCCCGCCAGCAGCAGGAGCTGAACGAGGAGTTGCAACAGTTCCAGCAGAAGCAGGCCGAGTCGATCCGCGAGGCCGGCGCGCAGACGCCGTCGCCCGACCACCAGCAGAACATCGTCAAGGACCTCCGGCAGAACAACCCGCAGGGCGCGGAGCAGCAACAGAAGGCGTCGGCCGAGCAACTGAAGAACGCCGCCAGGCAGCTCAAGGCGCAGGCGGCGGCCCACGAGCTCAAGGCCGACCCGGCCGAGCAGGCCGCGATCGATCAGCGCGACAAGGCGGGCGAGGGCGCGAAGCAACTCGCGCAGGCGGCCGCCGAAGCGACGCGCAAGGCCGAGCAGGCCGCCAAGGAAGCGAAGGACAAGAAGGATGACGCCGCCGCCAAGGCCGCCGCCGCCAAGGCCGCCGCCGTGGCGAAGGCGGCGACCGAGCAACTCGTGGCCGAGGCGAAGGCGGCGCAGCAGGCCGCCGCCGCCGCCGCGCAGGAGGCCGCAGACGACGCGCAGGCCGCCGAGGCGGCGCAGGAGTCGGCGAAGGCCGCCGATGCCGACACGCAGCGCGCCGCCAAGGCGCAGGCCGCGTCCGCCAAGGCCGCCGCCGAGGCGGCTAAGGCGTCGCAGGCCGCCGCCGACGAGGCCGCGCGTCAAGCACAGGCCGCGGCGTCCGCGCAGCAGGAGGCGGCGGAGGCACAGCAGTCCGGCGACGCCGATGCCGCAAAGAAGGCCGCCGAGCAATCGGCCCAGGCCGCGCAGAAGGCGGGCGACGCGCTGGAGAAGGCCGCCGATCAGAACGCGGCCGCCGCCAAGGCCGACCTCGTCAACGAGCAGCAGGCCGCCGCGCAAAACGCCGCCGCGCCCAGGCCGCGGAACTCGCCGAGCGTCAGGCCGCACTGGCCGAGGCGACGAAGAACAAGGCCGAACAACTCGCCGACGCCAAGCAGAACCAGCAGTCGCCGCAGGACGTCGCCGGTCAGCAGAACCAACTCGCCGAGCAGGCGAAGCAGGCGAAGCAGGCCGCCGAGGCTCCAGCAGCAGGCGAAGGAGAAGGCGCCGGAACTCGCCGAGCGCGCCGCCGAGGCGATGGTCCCGATCGACGAGGCCGCCGCGCGCAGGCCGAGGCCGCCGAGGCCGAGCAGCAGGCCGCCGCCGCCGAGCAGGCGGCGAAGCAGGCGAACGAGCAGGCCGCGCAGGCGGGCCAGCAGGCGCGCAGGCCGGCCAGCAGGTCGCGCCGCGAGGCCGAGGCCGACGCCGCCGAGGCCCAAGCCGAAGCGGCCGAGCAGCAGGCCGCCGGCGCGGTGCGCGCAGGCCGCGCAGGCAGGCCGCCGCCGGCAACGATCCCGCCGCCCAACAGGCCAAGCAGGCCGCCGCCGGTGCCAAGCAGGCGCAAGCTGCCAAGCAGCAGGCGGCCCAGCACGGCGAGCAGGCCGAGGCGGCCCAGCAGCAGGCGGCCGACGCGCGGAAGCGCGCCGCCCATGCCGCCGCCCAAGCCGATGCCGCGCAGGCGAAGGCGGCCGAGGCGCAGGATCAGGCGGCCGAGTCGCAGGGCGACGCGCAGGCGGCGCTAGCCCAGGCGCAGCAGGCCCTCCGAGACGTCGAGGCGGAGGTCGCGCAGGCCGAGCAGGACCCCAATGCCGAACCCGCCCCCGCGGGCGAGGGCGCGCCCGCCGGCGAGCAGGGCGAAAACGGCGAGCCCGCGCAAGCGAAGGCCGGCCAGCCCGGCGGACAGGGCGAGCCACAGGGCGAGGGCCAGCCGGGCGAGGGCGAGCCCGCGATGACCCCCGAGCAGGCCGCCCAGCAGGCTGCCGTCGCCGCGCAGGAGGCGTCGCAAGCGCAGCAGCAGGCGATGAAGAACCAGTCGATGGCGTCGCAGCAGGCGGCCAACGCGCTGGCCAAGGCCGCGCAGGCGGCGGCCGCGTCGGCGCAGCAGTCGTCGCCCGGCGAGGGGGAAGGTCAGGGCGAGGGTGAGGGGATGACGCCGGCCCAGGCGAGCGACAAGCCCGGCACCACGCCCGGCCAGACCGGCGATCCGAAAGACGGCATCAGCGTCGCCGCAGGCGGGGACGACACGCGTCCCGACAACGTCCGCATGCTCGGCGTCAGCGCCAGCGACTGGGTGAAGCTCGGCCCGGTCATGCAGCAGGAACTCCTCAACGCGGCCCAGCAGAACGGCCCGCCGGCGTACCAGGAGATGATCAAGAACTACTACGTGCGGATCGCCCGCATCAACGGCGAGGGCGGGTCGGCGCCAGTGGTCAAGCCGCAGTGAGCGACGAATGACCAATGACCAAGCCTCAATGACCAACAAATGACCAAAGAAGAATGACCAAGCCTGGACGGTGCGCGAGCGTTGCAGACGCTCGGTTGGCCGCCGGCCTCGTTCGCCCTCTGGATTTCAGGTCTTTCGCGGAGCAGCCCGGATGAATGCTCGGACGAATTCGACGCCGCCGCCCCGCCGCCGCCGCCGCCGCCGCACGGCGAGGACGCTCCTTACGGTCGCCGTCGCCGCATCACTCCTCACGACTCACGCGCCGCTCGGCCGCGCCGCCGTCGCCCGCGCGCAGGAGGCGGGCGGGATCGAAAGCGAGGCCGTCCCGCCGCACGTCGAGGCGGCGGTCGACAAGGCGCTCGACTGGCTCGCCCGCAACCAGATGCCCGACGGCCGCTTCCCGCAGGGCGGCGACTCGACGACCGCGATCTCGTCGCTGGCCGTCATGGCGTTCCTCGCCCGCGGCCACGTCCCCGGGCAGGGCCCGTACGGCGAGGTGCTGAACAAGAGCATCGATTACGTCGTCGAGCACCAGAAGGAGAACGGCATCCTCTCGGCCGCCAGCAGCAACGCCGTGATGTACGAGCACGGCATCAGCGCGGCGATGCTCGGCGAGGTGTACGGGATGGTCGACGACGAGCGCCGCACGAAGATCGACAAGGTGCTCGCCCGGGCGGTGAAGGTGATCCTCGACGCCCAGAAGCTGCCCGACGGCCCGCACAAGGGTGGCTGGCGCTACAGCCCCACCGCGCGCGACGCGGACATCTCCGTCACCGGGTGGCAGCTCATGGCGCTCCGCGGGGCGGCCAACAGCGGCGCGTCGGTGCCGAAGGGGGCGCTGGACGACGGCGTCGAGTACGTCCGCCGATGCGCCGTGCCGTCCGGCGGCTTCTGCTACCAGCCGGGCGGGCCGCCCAACGCCGCGCGCACGGGCACCGGGATCCTGTCGATGGTGATGCTCGGCCAGCACACCGCCGAGCGCCCCAACCCCGAGGCGGTCCGCGGCGGCGAGTGGCTGATCGAGCACCCGCCGAAGGACCCCAACAGCGAGTTCTACTTCTACGCGATCTACTACTGCAGCCAGTCGCTCTACCAGCTCGGCGGCAAGTACTGGGACGGCGTCTACCCCCAGCTCCGCGAGCCGCTGATGAAGCTCCAGCAGCCCGACGGCCACTTCGCCGGCGGCAACGGGCAGGAAGCCCAGGCCGGCGACGCCTACCGCACGAGCATGGCCGTGCTGGCGCTGTGCGTGCCCTACCGCTACTTGCCGCTGTACCAGCGGTGAACGGACGGCGCGGGTAAGACGTCTCTTGCGGTCGTCGCGGTCGCCACTTCCCGCGCTCGTCGATTACCATCCGACGACGCACCTGACGTGCGCCCCCACCATTGCACCCGGAGGATTCTCCTTGCGTCACCGCCCGCTCGCGCTCGTGTTGCTCCTGCTCGTCCCCTGCCTCGCCGCGGCGCCCGCGCCCGCGCCGGCACCCGCGCCAACGCCTGCGAAAGACGCGACCGCGTCAAAGGCCAAGCCGTTCGAGAAGGAGATCAAGGCGTTCGAGGAGGCCGACGAGCGGCAGGCGCCGCCGCAGGACGGCATCCTCTTCGTCGGCAGTTCCAGCATCCGCCTGTGGAAGACGCTAAAGGAAGACTTCCCCGGCCTGCCGGTCATCAACCGCGGGTTCGGCGGGTCGCGGACCGAGCACGTGACGCTCCACGCCGACCGCATCGTCCTGCCGTACCGCCCGCGGCAGATCGTCTTCTACTCCGGCGACAACGACCTGAACGACGGCCTGGCGCCCGCGCGCGTGCGCGACGACCTCGCGGCGCTGTTGAAGAAGGTGCACGCCGCGCTGCCGCAGACGCGCGTCGTGATCCTGGCGGTGAAGCCGAGCGTCGCGCGGGTGAAACTACTTCGCGAACAGCGCGAGACGAACCGCCTGTTCGCCGAACTCGCCGCCGCCGACCCGCAACGGCTGACGTACGTCGACATCTTCACCCCCATGCTCGGCCCCGACGGCAAGCCCCGCCCGGAGCTGTACGTGAAGGACAACCTCCACATGAACGCCGCCGGCTATCAACTCTGGACGTCGCTCGTGAAGCCGCACGTGAAGTAACGAGGGAGAAGTCGAACCACGAAGGCACGAAAACACGAAGCCGGCCGCGAAGCGGCGAACAGGTGAGCGTGGCCGGGCATCCGTTTGAACAAAACCGACGCAGGCGTATTCCGACAACAGGCCCGGCAGCCAACGGCCCGCTTCGTGTCTTCGTGCCTTCGTGGTTCCTATTCTTTCCCCCCACCATGACCGCGCGCCGCGCCTCTGGCCGCGGCCGCGGGGCGCGCGTTAGGATGGGCGGCACTATGCTCACCACCGCCGCCGCCCCCGCCGGTTCCCGTGCCGCCGCGTCCCCGCTCGACGCGTGGGTCGACGACGCCGTCGCGTCCACGCGCGTGTACGACCTGCACACGCACCTCTACCCGCCCACGTTCGGCGGCATGATGCTCTGGGGCATCGACGAGCTGCTGACGTACCACTACCTCGTCGGCGAGACGATCCGCACGGGCGGCGTCGCCTACGACGCGTTCTGGTCGATGAGCCAGTCGCAGCAGGCCGACCACGTCTGGCAAACGCTCTTCGTCGAGCGCGCCCCGCTCAGCGAGGCGTGTCGCGGCGTGCTGACGGTGCTGAACAAGCTCGGCCTCGACCTCCGCGAGAAGAACCTCGCCGCCTACCGCGACTTCTTCCGGATGCAGACGCCCCAGCGCTACGTCGACCGCGTGTTCGAGCTGTCGAACGTCCACACGGTCGTGATGACAAATGACCCGATGGACGACAACGAGCGGCCGAGCTGGCTGGCCGGCGCGCCGGTAGACCCGCGGTTCAAGGGCGTGCTCCGCATCGACCCGCTCCTGCTCGGCTGGCCCGGCGTGCAATCGAAGCTCGCGGCCCTCGGCTACAACGCCGGCGCCGACCTCGGCGCGGAATCAATGGCCGAGGTCCGCCGCTACCTGAACGAGTGGATCGACCGCGTCGACGCCCTCTACGTCGCCGTTTCACTGCCGCCGACGTGGCGGTACCCCAACGCAAACTCGCCGACGACGCGCGTGCTCGACGAGGCGGTGCTGCCCGTCTGCCGCGAACGGAACCTGCCGTTCGCCGTGATGATCGGCGTCGACCGCCAGGCCAACCCCGCCCTGCGCCTGGCCGGCGACGCGCTGGGCAAGGCCGACATGATGAGCCTCAACCGCCTCTGCGCGGGCAACCCGCGGAACAAGTTCATGGCGACCGTCCTGTCGCGCGAGAACCAGCACGAGCTGGCCGTGGCCGCCCGGCTCCAGCCGAACCTGTTCGTCTTCGGCTGCTGGTGGTACGTGAACAACCCGAGCCTCATCGAGGAGATCACGCGGATGCGGATCGAGTTGCTCGGCACCGACTTCGCCCCCCAGCACAGCGACGCCCGCGTGCTCGACCAGATCATCTACAAGTGGGACCACAGCCGCCGGATCATCGCGGCGGTGCTGAAGGAGAAGTTCGCCGACCTCGCCGCCACCGGCTGGAACGTGACGCGAGACGAGGTGCGCCGGACCGTAAAGGGGTACCTCAGCGACAACTTCGCGAACTTCCTAGCAGCTCCCGCTCGGTAGATCTCTTCGGCCATTTCGAAGGAGAAGAAGCACGGGGGAGATAGCGCCTGGCGCGGCCGAGTGACGGGCCTCCGGCTTCCGCTCGCTGCGCTCGCACGCCTGCGGGTGGCGCTCCGCACGTCACAGTAAGCGCTGTCAAAGCGAGGACTTCCGCCACGCGCGTCGAGCGCGCGTACAGCTCCCGGCGGGAACGTTCGAGAACCAGTTGACGGAGCGACACAGGTCGTCGGCGGCGGGCGTCCGGTCCTCTCACCCCGTCGTCGGGGGAGAGCGTTGGGTGAGGAGGCATCGCTCCGAGTCGCCCCGCGTCGGCAATCGTGAGCCGCGTCTATTGCGCGAACCTTCCGGGCGGCGACCCCCTGACCGCCTGTCGCGCGCGGGCGGTCCTCCCCCCATCTGCTCCGCGGAGCTGCCGCCGTCACGCGGCCCTGGCCGTGGGTTTGGGAGCGCCCACCGCAGGCGTGCGATCGCAGCGAGCGGAAGCCGGAGGCCCGTGCCTCGGCCGCGGTAGCGCGTGATTCATTTAGAACCCCTGAGATTGCGACGCCAGTCCCTAAACGTTCGGCCAGCGAACGACCGGCAATCCCGTCTCCGCCTCGATCTCCAGCAGGCGGTTGTACTTCGCCAGACGTTCCGATTGCGTGATCGAACCGACCTTGATCTGGTCGCCGCCCCAGCCGACGGCCAGGTCTGCGAGCCAGTCGTCCTCCGTCTCGCCGCTGCGGGCGCTCACCGTCACGCGCCAGCCCGCGTCGCGCGCGGCGCGCAGCGCCTCGGCCGCCTCGGTGAGGGTGCCGATCTGGTTGACCTTCAGCAGCAGCGCGTCGGCCGCCCCGGCTTCGATCGCGCGGCGGATGCGGGCGGGGTTCGTGCAGAGGAAGTCGTCGCCGAGCACGAGCGCCCGGCCGGCGATGGCGGCCCGCAGCGCCGGCCACGCGTCCCAGTCGTCTTCGGCGAGGCCGTCCTCGACGCTGACGATCGGGTAGCTGCTCACCCATCGCTTCAGGCGCTCGATCATGCCGCTGCTCGTCAGCGTCTCGGGGACGAGTTGGTAGCGGCCGTCCTCGTAGAAGTGGCTCGAGGCGACGTCGATGGCGACCGCGATGTCGCGTTCGGGTGTGAGGCCGGCGGCCTCGATCGATGCGACGGCGTCCGCGAGCATCGCCTCGACGTCCGGGAACGGCGGCGCGAGGCCGCCCTCGTCGGCGCGGAGCGGACGGGTCGCGTACTTCCGCTTCGTCAGTTCGACCGCCGCCTGGAACACGGCGTAGGTCGCGGCGAGGCCGTCGTCGATCGTCGCCGCCGACGCCGGCACGATCAGCACGTCCTGGATCGGCACCTGCCCGCCGGCGTGCTTTCCGCCGCTGAACAAGTTGATCGTCATCCGCGGCAGCGTCCGCGGCACGTGGCCGATCATGTCGGCGAAGTGCGCGTAGAGCGGGACGTCCTTCGACCGCGCGTGGGCGCGGGCGAACGCGATCGACGTCGCGAGCAACGCGTTGGCCCCGAGGCGCGACTTGTTCGGCGTACCGTCGAGCTGCGTCGTGGCCGCATCGAGTTCCGACTGATGTTCGAACCGCCGGCCGCGCAGGGCGTCGGCGATCGGGCCGTTGACGTTCGCGGTCGCGGTGCGGCAACCGAGCCCGCCGTAGCGGGTCGGGTCGGCGTCGCGAAGTTCCAGCGCCTCGGCCACACCGGTCGACGCGCCGGACGGCACCGATGCCGACGCGGCCGCCCCACCGGCCAGCACGCACGTCGCCGACACCGTGGGGGTGCCGCGGGTGTCGAGGATCTCCCGGGCGGTTAATCGTTCGATCGTTGGCATCGCTACACCCGCTCCGCGAAACGCCGCCCAAGTTCGTCCACCGTCGCCAAGGGCTCGGCCATCAGCGACACGACGGCACGCTGCTGCAGCCGCCGGGCCGGGTCGGAAAGGTATTCCAGCGGCGACCGCCCCGCCACTCGCGCCAGCAAACACGCCAGCGCGTGCCGCACGACCCACGGCTCCATAGCCGCCGCCCACGGCACGTCCCCCACCTCGTCGCGGTACCGGTGCCAGAACGCCCGCGCCGCCGCCACGAACTGGCCGCGCAAGGCGGGCAGGTGGTGGGCCTTGCTGAGCAGGTGCGCCAGCGCGAAGCCGTGGTCGAACGCGCCGTCGCCCCAGTGGATCACCTCGTGGTCGAGCAGCACGAGCCGGCCGGCGTGGACGAGCACGTTCTTCGGGCTGTAGTCGCCGTGCACGAGCGTGAACCGCCGGGCGCGGGTCGCGTCGATCAGGTCGTGCAAGAAGCGCTTCGCCGCCGGCACCCGATCGGCCGTGTACGCGTAGTACGGCTCGACGCGGAGCGACTCGAAGAACGACCGCTCGTCGAACAGCCCCGCGAGTTCCCCCCGCCGTTCGTGTGCGCCGCGGTGGATTCGCGCCAGTAGCGTCGCGAACTGCGTCACGTGGTCCGGCACGAGCCGGCCCTCGAGCAGCATCGTCTTCCAGTTCTAGTGCGGCTCCGGCACCGCCGTCATCGCGAGCAGGTTCTGATTGTCGTCGCGGAAGACCAGCGGCGTGATCGTGCCGGGCGGCGCGATCCGCGGCAGCCATTCGAGCCCGAGCGCCTCGCGACGCACGCGGGCCGGGTCGCTGAACCAGTCGGTCTTCGTGCGCAGCTTCGGCAGGGCTTGTTTCAGCACCCACGCCTCGCCCGACGGCCGGCGGACGAGGATCGTCTTGTTCGACACGCCGCCGGCCAGCACGCGGATTTCCGGCGTCTCGTGCGGGTCGATGCGCGCCGTGTCCCGCAGGTACGCGACGAGCGACGCCTCATCCTCGATGTCGACCGTCGGCTCCGCCATCGCCCGACTGTTCTGTTGGAAGACCCGCGGAAATGCAACCGGGGGGCCGCGAGGTTGTCGCGGCGCCCCGGAGGGTTGTCGATCTCTACCTCGGCCCTGCGGGCCGGTCGCGAAACAAGGTTTGGTGAGGGAACGCAATGAGTCGACGTTCAGCTAAAACGCGTCTGAACCCGGAGGCACGGAGGGGACAGAATCATCCACTGATTACGCAGTTTCCGCAGTTGTATACGCTGCGTTCCACCGGCCACGGGTTCGCGACCCGCTCTTCAAATCGGCGTCATCTGCGTAATCCGTGGTTCGCATCTCCTCTGCTCTCCGTGTCTCCGTGTCTCCGTGGTTCAATTCCTCCGCAGCGGAGTTGCTAGAACGTGAAGTACGCGTCCACGCCGAGCGTCAGTTGCTGGTCGTCGGTGCCGTCGTCGAACACGTCGTTGTCGGCGTAGTCCCAGCGGACCTCGGGGCGGACCTTCAGGTTCGACGCGACGTCGTCGCCGGCGAACGGCGTGATCGACAGGCCGAGCGTCGCCTCGTAAAGCACGGCGTCGAAGCCGTTGACGCGCGACGTGTCGTTGAACCACTCGAGGCGGGTGTTGACGGTGACCTGCTCGCTCACCTCGTACCCCGCGTACCCGGCCACGCCGTACACATGCGCGTCGTCGCCGTCCTGGCCGGCGCGGGCGTCGAAGACGTAGTCGGCGTTCACCGCGAGCGTCAGCTGGTCGCTCAACTGGTGCGTCGCGTAGAAGTCGAACGCGGTGCGGTAGCGCCCGTTGTTGTCCGGCTGCTCGGGGCCGGTCGTGAAGTTGAAGAAGAGGCTCGTCTCGTCGCTGAGCGTGTAGCCGACGCTGCCGATGAAGTCGAGCGCGTCGTTGTTGTCCTCCAGCGCCTGGTCCCAGCCGCGGCTGATGCCGCCCGACACCTGCACCTGCTCGGTCAGCTGGTAAGTCGCCAGCACGCCCGTGTGCGCGTAGGGCAGGATGCCGAACAGGAACCGGGGGGAGAACAGCGCGTTGCCGGCCGGGTTCACGAGCTCGTACCCCAGCGGCGTGATGAACTTGCCGACCTTCGTCTTCAGCCCCGTGCCGACCGGGATCACGACCTCGCCGTACGCCTGCGTGATGTCGAACTGATTTTCCGGGCCGTCCTCGAACCCGTCGTAGTCGAACAGGCCGTTGGAGGCGGTGAAGCGGGCGTCGGCGCTTGCGTAGAGCAGTTCGAGGCGGCCGCCGAGGTCCCAGGGGTCTCGAAGTCGGTCTGCCGCTCGACGTAGAGGACGACCTGGTTCAGCAGCGGCTCGTCGTGCTCGAGGTCGAACGCGGCCGGCGATGATGTCGTCGGGCGGGTTGCTCGTCGGGAACGTGTACGAAGCCTCGACCACGCCGCCCACGTCGATGCTGGCCTCGGTCAGCGCGTCGCCGACGCCGAGGTTGCCCAGCAGCAACATCAGCGGCTTGGTCAGCTCCTTCTCCTCCTCGGCGGCGCGTGGAAAGCGCCGGTCTCGGGAGTCGGGCCCGCGGCCTTCGACCAGCGGCTCCGGGTCGGCGGCCAGGGCGACGGGCGACGGTGTTGGCGAACAGGACGAGGCACGCCCACTTCGCGGCGCGACGCAGGCACGACTCCAGACGACACGGACATTGCAGGTTGCTCCTTCCCGACCGGCGGGCGGCACGCGCCCCGGCGGGACAAACGGATCCGCCAAATGGTGGCGGGCCAACTCGATCCCCCGGTCGAGTGGACACCATTGAGACGCTTGCGGAAATGCAGCAAATTTTCCCGAAATAATGAACAACCGGGGCAGCTTTCAGGGTCCGGATAAGGGTCGGGCGGATTCTGTGGCCGTGGTGCGTACCGGGCGGCCGCACGATTCCGCCCGGCCACCTTCCGTTTAGATGCCGCACCCGATCCGCCGCGGCGTCGTGAGACGAATCGGGGCGCGGCGACCGACGTGACGCCGCGCGTGTGGGCTTTTGAGGAGTGGTGAGTTGAACTCGAGTTTCGTCCGGTCGTCCGCGGCCGTGCTGTTGATCGGTGCCCTCGTCGGCTGCGACCGGCCGCGGCGGCGCGGCGGCGGCGGTAAAGCTGCCGCGGAGGCGACGCCTTCGACCGCCACGCTTGCCGGCGAGATACGGCGCGACGTGGAGATGACGGGGACGCCCGAGCAGCAGGAACCGCTTCTACGACGCGGCTCGTCCGCCGGGTGGAGCCGGACGGCGCGGCGACGCCGTCCGGCTGCCGGTGCATGGACTTCTTCCTGGCGCGAGTTCGTCGAGGACCCGCGGATGTTCGCCGTCGAGCTGACGGCGACGGCGACGCCGGACGGTTCGGTCGACCTGCGCGCGCTTCGTCGAGTACCCGGAGCACGCGGCGTCGGCGTCCGGTTCCTCAACCGCCTCGGCTTCGCGCACGCGCGCAGTCGGTCGAGCGACTGCCGGCCGCCGCCCTCGCCGCCGACGGCGACGCTCGCCGTCGTCGCCGCCGACCGCTGCTTCCTCTACGACAAGCCGGCCGGCGAGGCCACGCGCGAGACGCTCACCGAATGCGTCGCCGGCGACCGCCTTTTTCCTGCTCCAGCGCCGGCGGCGGCGACACGTACCTCTGCCACGGGCCCGACGGCTACGTCGGCTACGTCGACGGCGCGTCCGGCGACTTCGCACCGGGGATGGCGATCGCACGGGGCGCGGCGAAGCAAGCGGGGGCCACGACCGAGCGAGCGCTGGCGACGGCGGCGCGGAGCGCGGCGGCGGCGGCGGCGGCGCATCCGCGCGCCCAGCGTGGCCGCACGGTCGCCCTCCGAGCCGACGACCGCGCCCGCCGAGGTAGACCCGCGCGTGGAGCAGGCCAGATCGAGGCGGCGATGCGGCTCCTCGGCACGCCCTACGTCTGGGGCGGCACTACCGCGGCCGGCATCGACTGCTCCGGGCTCGTGCAGACGTCGTTCAAGTCGCTGGGCATGCACCTGCCGCGCGACGCCGACCAGCAGTCGCTCGGCGGCCGGCTCGTCGCCACCCGCTGGCACCGCGACGACCTTCGCCGCGGCGACCTGCTCTACTTCCTGTCCGCGCGCGGCTCGATCCACCACCCGCCATCTACCTCGGCGACGGCCGGTTCATCGAGGCCGGCGACCCGGGCGTGATCGTCAGCAGCTTCCGCCCCGGCGACCCCGGCTACGCCCCGAAACGCGCGGCGTCGTTCTGCTTCGCCAAGCGCATGTTCGAGAGGTGAATCACGAAGACTATTCCCGCGCGCAGTCGCTGGCGTGCCGTCGCTAGAGCGGTTCGCAACACTTCGTATAGTCGCTCGGTGCATGTCATCCTGAGCGCAGCGAAGGATCTCACGCGGGCTGGCGGGACCTGCCGGAGATCCTTCGCCGCGGCTCCCGGGATGACAAGAACGGCTGCCGCTGTGCAGAAGCTGCAACCCGCGCAAACCCGTCGCCGTCGTGTGGCACCTGGAATGCGGCGAGGAAGCGTGCGCCGAAGAAGTCGTAACCTTAGGCGCACCTGAACTTGAGCGGATGGCATCAGACCGCGGCTCGTCTGCCGTCGGCAGTCGTTCCATCGCCCGCAGAATGGTCTCGGCCGTCGCGGGGAGGCGCAGGCCTGCGAAACGCCGCGCGTGCCGCTCTGCAGCGGCGTCCTTCACCGCCAGCCACACGCTCAGGCCGAGCAGCAGCGGCGGTTCGCCGACGGCCTTGCTGCGATACAGGCTCACGTCGTTGTGCGGGTTGTCGAGAAGCGCACGTCAAAGTGCGCCCGCACGTCGAGATGTTCGGGATCTTGTACGTCGTCGGCGAGTTCGAGAGGAGCGCCGGTCGGCGCGTAGACGAGTTCCTCGGCCGTGGCCCACCCCATCCCCTGCACGAAGCCGCCGACGATCTGGCCGCGATCGATGCCGGGGTTGATCGACCGGCCGAGGTCCATCAGCACGTCGACGCGTGACGGCGAGTTCGCCGGTGAAGCGGTCGATCGCCACCTCGCTGCGCGACGCCGTTCGTGTAGTACAGGAACGGCGAGCCCTTGCCCGTCTCGCGGTTGAAGTCGACGCCGGGCGTGGCGAAGAAGCCGCGGCTCGCCGAGGCTGACGCGTGATTCGTACGCCTGGCAGCAGACGTCGCGGAACGATACGGATCGCTGCGGCGCGCGCGGGCGTCCGACGCGGCCGTCGGCGAAGCGGACCCGGTCGGGCTCCGCGGCGAGGCCGTCGTCGGGTCGGGCGAGCATGCCGGCAGCGACGGCCGCGAGGCGTTCGCGCAAGCGGCGGCACCCGTCGGCGGCGGCGGCGCCGTTGAGGTCCGTGCCGGCCGAGGCGGCGGTCGGGGAGGTGTTGTTGTTCTTGTCGGTGCTCGTCGGCGCGACGACCACCGCGTCGTACCGCACGCCGAGTTCGTCGGCCACGATCTGGCGGATGCGCGTGTTGACGCCCTGCCCCATCTCGGTGGACCCCGTAAAAAAAAAAACAGAGCCGTCCGGGTAGACGTTCACCAGCGCGTTCGCCTGGTTCATCGTCCGCCGGGTGAACGAGATGCCGAACTTCACCACCGACATCGCCAAGCCGCGGAGGCGAGTCGCGGACGACGCGTTGTGGCGCTCGATCTCCGCCCGGCGCGCGTCGTAGTCGCACTCGCGTCGCAGCGTGGCGAACAGTTCGGGCAGCGTGTTGTTCCGCACGACCTGGCCGTAGTGCGTGACGTTGCGCTCGTCGACGCCGTAGCAGTTGGCTTGGCGGACGTCGGCGGCATCGACGGCGAGTTCCGCGGCGATCTCCTGCATCACGTTCTCGATCATCGCGACGCCCTGCGGCCCGCCGAACCCGCGGAACGCGGTATTGCTCGGGAGGTTCGTACGGCAGACGCGCCCCTCGATCCGCACGTTCGGCAGGTAATAGGCGTTGTCCGAGTGGAGCATCGCGCGTTCGAGCACGGCGAACGACAGGTCGCTCGAGCACCCGCCGTTGGAGAAGAGGCGCGCGTGCAGCGCGGCGACGCAGCCGGCGTCGTCGAAGGCGGCGCGGTAGAACGCCTTGAACGGGTGGCGCTTCCCGGTGAAGTGCATGTCGTCGTCCTTCGTGTAGGCGAACCGCACGGGCCGGCGCGTGTGGGCCGCGAGCAGGGCCGCCATCATTGCCGGCTGCGCCGCCTGCGTCTCCTTGCCGCCGAAGCCGCCGCCCATGCGCTTGCAGACGCAGACGACGTGGTTGAACGGCACGCCGAGCACCTCGGCGACCATCATCTGCACCTCGCTGGGGTGCTGCGTGGACGAGTGGACCGTCATCTGTCCCTGCT
Organism: Phycisphaerae bacterium; assembly: GCA_030448225.1. The sequence continues at coordinate 9,099 of JAUJNJ010000083.1, read as the reverse complement.
CGCCCGGCACCGCGATGGCGATCTGCGACTCGAGGTAAAAATGCTCCTGCCCGCCGACCTCAAGTTCCCCCTCGATCACGCGGGACGCCGACGCGAACGCGGCGTCCACGTCGCCGCGCTCCACCTTCCGCGGGCCGCCGAGGAACGACCCGGCGGCGATCGCCTCGTCGATCCCGAAGATCGGCGGCATCGGATCCATCTCCACGACGGCCGCCTTCGCCGCGCGGTGCAGCGCGTCGAGGCTCTCGGCGGCGATGATCGCCAGCGGCTGGCCGAGGAAGACCGCCTCGTCCTCGGCGATCAGCAGTTCGTCCTTCACCGCCGGGCCGTGCAGGTTGTGGCCGGGAACGTCGCGGGCGGTGAGGATCGCCACCACGCCCGGCACCGCCGCCGCGGCCGACAGGTCTAGCTTCCGCAACCTGCCGTGAGCGATGGGAGACGGCACGATGCCAGCGACCAGTTCGCCCGAGAGCGGCGCGACGTCGTCGAGGAACAGCGACTCGCCCGTCACGTGCGTGACGGCGGAGTCGTGCGCGATGTCTTTGCCGACCGATGCCATCGTGCTCACCTTCGTTCACGTGCGCGTCCGGCCCACCGGGCGCGCGGCTGCTTGTCATCCTGAGGTACTTCGAAGGATCTCTCGCCGCATCCACAGAATCTGTGGAGGATCTTTCGCTGCACTCACGACGACACCGCCCACGCTCCCCATTACTTTCGCTGCTATTTGCCCGCGTCGCTTTGAAAGTTCGGCCCGGAAAGCACAGGCGACGCGTGCAGGCAACGCACGTCGCGCCGTCCAGCTCCCGCCACTCACGCCTCCGTGCGGGTCACTGCCGCCGGCTGCGGGAGGCGAAGCGGATCGGCCGCCGGGCCTGGCGGGCCGTCGCCGTTGCTTCCGCCGTCACCGTGGTCGCGGCCGCCGATCATTTCGTGCCAGAACTTCAGGAGAATATTGCCGGCGAGTGATCGGCGGTATCGCTCGGAGCCGCGCACGTCGGAGATCGGCGTGACCTGGGCGGCGGCGACGGCGGCCGCGCGTTCGAAGCGGTCGAGCGTGGCGGGCCCGCCGCGAAGGGCGGCCTCCGTCTTCGTCATCCGCAGCACGGTGGGGCCGACGCCGCCGAAGGCGATCCGCACGTCGGCGATCACGCCGCCCGACCGCTTCAGGCAAATCGCGGCGCTGAAGCTGGAGATGTCGAGGTCCTTCCGGCGGGACACCTTGTAGAGCCGCAGGATCTCGTCGGCCTTCGGGATCGGGATGCGGACGCCGGTCACGAGTTCGTCCGGCGCGAGCACCGTTTGGCGGTAGCCCGTGTAGAACTGCTGCGCGCCGGCACGCCGCGCGTGCCGCGCGCCGGCGAGGTCGATCTCCGCGCCCAGCACGATCAGCGGCGGCAGCGTGTCGCCGATCGGCGAGCCAGGTGACGAGGTTCCCACCGAGGGTCCCGGCGTTCTTGATGAGCGGCGACCCGAACCACGCGAGGTAACGGCCGAGTTCCGGCAGGTGGTCAGCCGCCGCTCCAACTCGGTAAGCGGTTCGCCCGCACCGACGTAGATCGCGTCACCGTCGCACGTCACGCCGCGCAGTTCCGCCAGCGCCGGTACTCATCGCGACGTCGATCGAACGCATCCGCTTGTTGTAGACCACGCCAGGTCCGTGCCGCCGGCGACGACGGCAGCCGGGGTTCTCGCCGCGGAAGCGGACGGCGGCGGCCAAGTCGGTCGGCTTGAAGCGCGCGGCCGCCGGGCACCTCGATGGGAGTACGGCCTCGCCCGCGCGCGTGAGGGTGGCGGCGATCACAGCGGGCGGATACAGCGCGTCGAGCGGCTTGAGGTTCGCGCGGTCCGTCTCCATCGCCGCACTGACGATCGAATTGTACCCCGTGAACCGGCACAGGTTGCCGACGAGTCCCCGCCGCACCGCGTCGGCGTCGATCGGCCGGCCGTCGTGCATCAGGTCGTACAGCGCGACAACGAAGCCCGGCGTGCAGAAGCCGCACTGCGTGCCATGACAGGTGACCATCGCCTGCTGGATCGGGTTGAGCGCCTGCCCGTCGCGCAGCCCCTCGATCGTGACGATGTGTGCTCCGTCGAGCTGAAACAGCAGTTGGATGCACGACGCGACCGCCGCGTAACGCATGCCGCCGCCCGCCGGTCGGCCGACGAGCACCGAGCACGAGCCGCAGTCGCCCTCGGCGCACACCACCTTCGTGCCGATCAACCCGCCTCGCCGGCGGAGGAAGTCGGAGAGCGTGAGGAACGCGTCGTCGCCGGCGACGTCCACGGGCCGGCCGTTCACGTAGAAGTAGAGGTGGTCACGCATGCGCGGCCCCGACGTCGTTCCGCCCGGTGCTGGCCGGCTTCACCAGGCGCCCGCGGAAGTCGCCGACGGTCCGGCCGTCGAGGAGCACCGTGTGCCCGCGCACCATTGTACGTCGCACGAGCCCGCGGAACCGCCGGCCGACATAGGGACTCAGCTTGTGGCGGTCGAGGAGCATGTCGCGGGTAAGAGTGTACTGCGCGTCGACGTCGACCAGCGCAAGATCAGCGTCGAGTCCGATTGCGATGCCGCCCTTCTCGCGGATGTTAAAGCGCGTCGCCACGTAACCGGCCGTGAGCCTGCCGATGACGTGAATGCCGCAGTGCCGCGCGACCGTGAGCATCACCGGCAGTGTAGATTGTACGCCCGCGATCCCACCCCAAGCCGCGAAGGCATCGTCGCTGGATTTCATCGACGCCGGGGCGGGCGAGTGATCGGAGCCGATCGTTGTGATCATCCCGGTGCTCAGGTATTTTCGCAGCCAGCCCCTCGACTCGCCGTTACGCAACGGCGGCGCGCACTTCAGCGCCGCGCCGGCCGCCAGCAGGTCTTCGTCATCAAACCACAGGTAGTGTGGACACGTCTCGCATGTGACGTCAGAACCACTGGCGGCGAACGTACATGCCTGCACGCCGTCCGGCGTGCTGACGTGGACGACATGCAGCGAGCAGCCCGCTTCCTTCGCCAGCAACACCGCGGTCCGAATCGCAGCCACCTCTGCCTCCGGCGGACGGGAGCGGAGGTAGTCGGCGTAAGACGTCCGCCGAGCCGCCCGCGCCTCGGCCGTCAGACGCCCGGTGATCTCCTGGCTCTCGGCGTGGACCGCGACTGGCAGCCCGAGTTTCGCCGCGATCTTCATGCCGCCGAACAACGTCTCATCGTCCGCCCGGCCGAACTCCTCGATCCCGCTGTCGGACATGAATGCCTTGAACCCGACGACGCCGCGGTCGGCCAACTCTTCCAGCTTGTCGAGGTTGCCCGGCGTCAGCCCGCCCCACAGGGCGAAGTCGGTGCGGCTGCTCGCCTCGGCGGCCTTGCGCTTCAGGTCGAAGCTTTCGCCGTCGAGCGTCGGCGGGTGGCTGTTGAGCGGCATGTCGAAGAAGCACGTCCCGCCGCCGGCCGCCAGCGCGGCCGAGCCGGTGTCGAAGCCTTCCCAGTCGGTCCGCCCCGGCTCGTTGAAGTGGACGTGCGCGTCGATCACGCCGGGAAAGACGTGCAGCCTCGCCGCATCGATCGATTCTCGCGCCGCACCCGTCAGTTCCGGCGCGAGTTCCACGATCGTGCCCCCCTCGATCGCGACGTCGAGCCGGCGCACGCCGTCCGGCGTCACCACCTCGCCGCCACGAATGAGCACGTCCCACGCCATCGCCTTCCTTTACTCCCGACTCCCCATGCTTCCACCCCCCACTCCTCAACTCCCCCGGTACGTGCTGTACGCCCACGGCGAGACGAGCAGCGGCACGTGGTAGTGGCCGGCCGGGTCGTCGACGACGAACACGATCGGCACGACGTCGAGGAAGCGCCGCGCGTCGGGGTCGGCGCGGGCGGCGAAGTAGCCGCCGACGTGGAACACGAGGCGGTACGTGCCGGCGGCGAGGTCCCCCTCGAGCAGCGGGGCCGGCGGGCGGCCGTCGGCGCTGGTCTCGGCCTCGACGAGCGGCGTCGCGCCGCCGGGCGCGCCGACGCGGTACAGCTCGATCCGCATCCCCGACGCGGGCCGGCCGCGGGCGGTGTCGAGCACGTGCGTGGTGAGCTTGCCTGCCATGGTGAACTTACCCGACGCGCGCGACCGTCCCCTTGATGAGGCCGAACGGCTCGTCGGTCGCGACGAAGACGTCGTTGTCGAACTTCAGCCCGAACGGCTCGAGGTCGAACGGCACGCGGTGCATGTTCGGCAGCTCGAACGAGATCGAGTCGATCGCATCGCACGCGGCCAGCGCCGCCTCGCCCATGTCGAGCAGCGTCTGCTGCACGCCGCGGCTGTGCTGCGTCGCGAACGTGGTCAGGATCGCCTCGTCGATCGCACGGCAGTGCGCGGCGAAGTCGGACGCGCGGGCGTTGTAGGCCCAGTCGGCATCGATCTTCGTGGCGAGGATGCGGTCGCCGGTGTCGCCCAGCGTGCGGTAGCGGTCGTCGACGAAGTCGCGCCACTCCGACGCCGTCGTCTTCAGCACCGCCAGCCCGCGCACGCCGCCGGTGATCGTCGGGTCGTCGGCGGCGCGGTCGTGTGCCGCACGGGCGTAGCGGAGGTGCGCCCCGCCGCTCGTGAACGCGTGGCCGTGCGGCCGGCCGTTCACGTCGATGCGCCGCCACGTCGACTGCGTCAGCTCGGCGGTCGCCCGGCTCACCTGCGGGTACAGCTCCGCGAAGTGGCGGGCGATGATCGCGGCGAACGCCTCGACCGTGGCGAAGCGGTGTTCCTTCGCCAGCACGTACACCGTGTTCTTGATCGAGTCGGTCGCGATCACCGCGCGGTTGTCGCCCTGCTGGTAGGCCGCCGCGAACTTCCCCTCCAGCTCGACGGCCGCGTCGATCTCGAACAAATCGTGGACCGGCCCGTTGCGCACGACCTTCGTCAGCCGGACGCGGCTCTTGCCGTACGCGTTGTGCGTCAGAACGTTTGACATCGCGAATCAATCCTCCGACACGACGTCCGCGAGGCGGAGCCGTGCGATCTGGGCGATCTCGCCGAGGGCGGCGTCGATCTCGGCCGCCCGATCGTTGGCCAGGCGGCGCGGGAACGCGGCGAGGATGGCGTCGGTTCGGTTCTGCCGCGCGCAGATGACGAACGGGAAGCCGAAGCGCTCGCGGTAGGCCGCGTTGTATTTCTCGAACGCAGCCGCCTCGTCGGCCGGGAGCGCGTCGAGGCCCGCCGCGGCCTGCTCGGCCACCGACTCGCGCGTCAGCCGATGCTCGCGGGCGAGGCGGCCGACGAGGTCGGGGTGGGCGCGGATGAGCGCGAGCTGCTCGTCCGCCGTCGCCGCCTGCACGACGTCGCACATCGCCGCGTGCAACTGCAAGACGGACGCGAACGGCCGCCGCGCCCACGCGCGTTCGGCGACCCATGGCGAGTGCTCGAAGGCGTGCCCGCAGGCAGCGACGAACACGTCGCGGCCGGCCGCGTTCAGCGAGGCGAGGCTGATTCGGCCGCCGCCGCTCACGCGACCTCCCCTTCTTCCACCGCGACGGCGAGCACCCGGGCGGCGGCGGCGATGTCCTCGGCGCGGCTGAACTCCGCCGGGTTGTGGCTGATCCCCCCCTTGCTGGCGACGAACATCATCGCGGTCGGCAGGATCGGAGCCAGCACGGCCGCGTCGTGCAGCGCGCCGCTGACGGTCCCTGGGATCGTCCCACCGGCCGCCCGGCGGAGAACGTCGCATACGCCGCGATCTAGTGCGACGCCCGGCTGGTCCTCCGTCATCAGGAAGTCGAACGCGAGCCTTCGTGCCGTACATGCCTCGATCACCATTCGCTCGAGCCGCTCATGACCGACGGCCAGGAGGCGGTCGTCCGGCGAACGCAGGTCGACGGTGAACCGGACGGTGCCGGGGATCACGTTGATCGCGTTCGGTTCGCACTCGACCCGCCCGACCGTCGCCACCGTCTGCGGCGACAGGTCCCGCGCCATCGACTCCACGAACGTGACGACCGACGCCACGCCCGCCAGGGCGTCGGCGCGAAAGTTCATCGGCGTGCTACCGGCGTGGTTGGGCGTGCCCATGAACTTGCCGCGGTATTGCCGCCGGCCGGCGACCGCGGTTACGACGGCCAGCGGCACGCCCGCCTCCCACATCGCCGGCCCCTGCTCGACGTGAACCTCGATCAGTCCCCTGTACCGGGACGAATCGATCCGCTCCGCGTCGAACGCCTCCGGCCGGACGCCGTGGGGGGCGCCGGCTTGAATGTAGTCGAGGCCGTCGCGGTTCTTGAACTGCCGCAGGTGCTCGGCCGCCAGCGCGCCGGTCCAGGCGCGGCTGCCGATCATGCCGAGGCCGAACGTGGTGCCCTCCTCTTCGGCGAACAGGATCAGTTCGAGCGGCAGGTCGTGGCGTCCCGCCGCGTGCGCGGCGCGGAGTACTTCGAGCGGGCAGACGACGCCGACGACGCCGTCGTACTTTCCGCCGGTCGGGACCGAGTCCAGGTGCGACCCGCTCAGCCACACCCGCGCGTCCGGCGGGAGGGCCGCGTGGCGGAGGTGGACGTTGCCGAACGCGTCGACGCGGCTGGCGCAACCGGCCCGCGCCGCCTCGGCGACGACGTAGTCCCGCGCCTGTCGCCACGCGACGCTGAAAGTCGGTCGACTGTGGCCGACCGAAGGCGGCGATTCGCTAAACGCGGCGATCGCGTCGATGTCGGCGAGGATGCGGTCGGGCGAGATCGGCATGACCGGAACGTCTGGCGAAGGACAATTTTGCCCGCACGCCGGCCGGGCGTGCGAGATATGATCGTCACTTGCCGAACTCCTCCCGCCACTCGGCGCCGGTCTGCTCCATCTCGCTCTCGCGGGCCGTGCGGCGGAGGCGGTGGAGTTGCGGCATGCCCAGCGCCCACTCCTGCATCCAGTCCCGCGCGAAGATGCCGGCCTCGGTCTCGGCGAAGATTTTGCGGACCTCGTCGACGTTCACCACCCGCGGGCCGCGGGTGCGCACCGCGAATTCCGCCGTGCGGCTGCAGCGACTCGTGAGGTAATCCTCGATGCCGTGTTCGTCCATCACGTCGATCACGCTCCGCAGACTGCGGACGGCCTTGGCGTACGCGAAGCTCGGCGGGTAGCCGTTCTCGACCATCGTCTCGAAGCACGCCCGCAGGAGGTGGATCGCGCCGCCGTAGAGGATCTGTTCCTCGAAGTTGTCCCCCTCGGTCTCGTGCTGGAACGTCATCTCCACGACGCCGGCGCGAGTGCTGCCGACGGCCTTGGAGATGGCCAGCACGATCTTCATCGCGTCGCCGGTCGCGTCGTGGTCGACGCTGACGCAGCCGTAGACGCCCTCGCCTTTAAGATACTTCGAGCGCACGAAGGCGCCGGGCGCGTTGGGCACGTACAGCACGACGTTCACGTCCCGCGGCGGCTGGATCTGGCCGTACAACACGCTGAACCCGTGGCAGAAGCAGAGCGTCTGCCCCGCCCGCAGGTGCGGCGCGATCTCCGCCTTATAGACGGCCGGCTGCACCGGGTCGGCCAGTTCGATCAGCAGCACGTCGGCCCGCTTCGTCGCGTCGGCCACGCTCATCGCCTCGAACCCGTCGGCCTTCGCCTGTTCCCGGCTTGCGCTCCCCTGATCCTTCCCGCGGCAGCCGATGATGACGTTGAAGCCCCCGTCGCGCGCGTTGGCCGCCTGCGCCTTGCCCTGAATGCCGTACCCGATCACGGCGATCGTCCTGCCCTTAAGGACCGTCTCGTCGACGTCGGCGTCTCGGTAAATCTTCTCGTCCATCGCTATCTCCATCCGGGCTCGCGATTCACGTTCTTGTAGTACAGGTAGCGCGACGGCGTGGGCCCGGTCGCGTAAAAACTCTGCGGGCAGTACGGACCCATCCAGATGAAGTCGTCGCGTTCGACCTCCATCCACTCGTCGCCGAGGTAGTAGAGGCCCTTGCCTTCGAGGAAGTAGAGGCCGTGCTCCATCACGTGGGTCTCGACGATCGGCAGGCCGTGGCCGGGGTCGAACGTGAAGATGTTCATCGCGAGGTCGTATCGGACCTCGTCGGGGATGAGCGTCTGGAGGAGCGAGTGGGGATTGTCGGCCCACGCCGCCTTCTTCACTTCCAACTCGTGCCCGTACACGCCCTCGAACACCTCGACGCCCGCGGCCGGCTCGTAGCGCTTGCGCAACACCAGCAGCGAGACCGCATCGTTCGCGATCACGTGGACGGCTTCGCCGGGCGGGACGAGGCCGAAGTGGCCCTCCCCCATGCTCATCTTGATGCCGGCGCCGTTCGTGAAGAAGCCCGACCCGCTCGCGACGAAGAAAAACGTCTCGACTTCGTGATCGGGCGCGAAGTGGCCGCGCCGGCCGGCCGGCAGTTCGATGAGGTACTGCACGAATTGCGCCCCCAGCGCTGGCGACGCCAGCACCTTCACCTGCGCGTCCGGCCAGGTCGGCAGGCGCGACGCGGGGAAGCCCTCCAGCGGCATGAGCGCGTAGCGGTCGCGGACGCGGGTGCGCGTGTGACCGAGTTGCTGGGCGGGCCGCATAACTTCCGTCACGCGAAGAGGTCGCCGATGCGGAACGCCTGGTGCGCGTTGCGCGGGCTGCTCGCCAGGTGCACCGCGCCCGGCGGCAGCTGCACGATCGCGTCGTCGTGCCACTGGACCACCGTCGGCGTGAACGGCACGTCGGTGAACAGCTCATCCTCCCACGCCGCGTCGCGCTTCGAGACGAGGCGTGCCCCGGCCTCGACCCCGTCCGCACCCTTCTCGACGCGTCCGCCGGTTGCCTCCGCGAGCAGCTGGCCGCCGAGGCAGACGCCGAGGGTCGGCACCCGATCGGCCACCGCCTGCCGCATCAGGTCCTTCGTCGCGCGCAGCCACGTAGCCGACGTGTCGTCGTACGCCTGCTGCGGCCCGCCCATGACGACCAGGGCGTCGTACGAGGACGGGTCCGCGGGCACCTCGTCACCGTTCCACGGCTCGACGACCTCCAGGCCGACGCCGCTGGCCTCCAGCCACGCGCCGACGTTGCCCACGCCCTCGCTGGCCGAGTGGGTTATGACTAGAGCCCGGGCCACGGCCGTCACAGCACCGGGAGGTAGCGGCCGAGCTCGAACGGCGTGACCTC
>JAUJNJ010000353.1 GCA_030448225.1 Phycisphaerae bacterium | reverse complement strand
GGTACTCCGGCACGTCGGTCGACTCCGAGGACACGCTGAACTTCAGCCGCCGGACGAACGTGCGGTCGATGAACGAGCCGTACCCGCTCGAGCGGGCGGCCGAGGCGTACGACTGGATGTTGAGCGGCAAGGCGCGGTTCCGGGTGGTGCTGACGACGGGGAACTAGCACGACCCGCGTCGCGGCGGAGCGGGCCGCCTGTCGTGGAGCCGGCCGTGTCGGCCGCCGGCCCGAGTGGGCTCGGACCGCGCCGGGGTGCTCGGCCTTGTCGTGCAGCTCGTGAACGGGGCCGATAGGTGCGAGAGCCCGGCGGCATCGGCAGTTTGTCGCTCGACGGTTGCGACCCCGGCTGTGTGGAGAGCGATTTACCGCGGCACGCCGGCCGACTTCCCGCTCATCGACAGCCGCCCACCCTGTACCGCCGTCCGTGCCGGCCCGCCGCCCGCGGGTGCGCCCACATCCCGATCCACCAATACACCCGTGACCCTGGCCGACCCGCGGTCGCGGCAGGCGTTCATGGTCGCGAGCCACCGGACCGGCCATGGCCGCCGTGCCGCGGGCACCGGCCTGCCTACCGACACCCCCACGTTTGTTCCGGCACCAACGTACGTTGGGTGTAACCTGTTTAGGTGATTCTTGTGCTAGCAGGGACGCTTGCGCATGATGCCGCACGTTCCGAACTCACGATGCCGGGTGTCGAGCCGGGGAGCGAGGCTTCGGCAGGACACGGGCAGCTCCCGGTCCACGGGGAACACATCACAACCGCTGCGATCGCCGCGGCGGCTTTTCCGCCCCCCAACCCGCTTGGCCCAGCCGGTGGCCGCACGACGGCGGCATCGTGCCTACCCGATCGCGGAGAAAGGATACACACATGGCCGCCATCCCAGGGGCGAATCCGGCAGGCGCTGCCCAAGCGCCGCCCGCAGGCGTGACGATCAACATCAACATCTACATCGCCCCGAGCGGGGCGGGAGGCCCCGTCCGCATCGAGACGAGCGGCGGGGTACCCGCCGCCGCCGCCACGGCCCAGGCACTGGCCGAGCCCGAGACGTTCGCCGTGGGCGTCGAGGCGACAGCGGTCAGGTTGACCCGTCCGCAGGTGCTGATCCGGACCAAGGAGGTGGTTGCCGGCACCGCCCGAAACCCGGCAGACGTGATGGCCCAGCACGTACTCCGGGACGCGCCGCTCCGATTCACGCAGGCCGGCATCGAGGGGCTGACGCCGTTCCTGAACGAGCGGTTCGAGGACGTGGGGGTACACCTGACCATCAACCAGGTCGGCGACCCGCGGGTGAAGACGGTCCGCGACCTCCGCGATCTGGTGTGGGACACCATGCCCGACGAGCACAAGGAGCCGACGCCATGAACAGGAAGTGGCCATCGCGAACGCTCGCCCTCCTCGCCCTCGTGTCAGCCGCGTCCGGCCACACGGCCGGCGTGGTTGTGGCCGCCGAACCCAAAGGGGTCGACCCGGCGAAGTTCGACACGAACGGCAACGGGGTGAGCCGGGACGAGTTCAAGGCGTACGCCCGTGCCCGGGCCCGGTACCAGGTCACGCAGGAGGCCGACGCGGACGAGAACAACTTCATTGATGACGCGGAGCACGCCAGCTATAAGGCAACGTTCGAAGCCAAGGTCGACGCCCGGGTCGCCGACGATTTGGCGGAGTTCGACCTTAAGGCGCAGCGGGCGGGGTCGACGGTCACCGTCCGAGAGATCCGGCGGGACTTCAAACCCGTGGTGGTCCCGCAACCCGCGGGCGAACAAGCAGAGGGGCAGTTCCTCCTCCGGCAGAAGCCGGAGGACCTCGACGTCGAGCGGGAGAAGGCCGAGCCGGCCACGCTTAGTTACCTCCGCGACTTCGACCGCGACGCCGACATTTGGAAGACCAGGGGCGTGGCGGCGTACCGGTTCCAGCCCCTCGACAAGAAGGCCGAGACGCGGTGGTCGCTCGCCGCAAGCTTGGCTTGGGACCGTGTAACGGTGGCCGTCGACCCGGGCGACGACCCGGACAACGAGCTC
>JAUJNJ010000352.1 GCA_030448225.1 Phycisphaerae bacterium | reverse complement strand
GCACCGGCGCGTTCCTCCGCGAGACGTATCCCGACCATCACGACCCGTGGGCCGCGCTCCGCTTCGGTGTTCTCCGTGGCCGTGTTGTTTTTCGCAATCCCGAAACCGACGACTGGCTGACCGCCATCCCGCCGGGTCAAGCGATCCTGCCAATTGATATCGAAGAGATCGCACGTGCCACCGAACAGGAGGCTTCCCGCTTCACCGAACGGCGACCGGAGGACATCGGCAGGGTTGTTCGGCAACGTTACGTGCTTGGGAACGCGTGGCGCTTGGCCGGCACCCGCATCCCCACCTCCGCCGTCTGGCATTTCTACGAAGACGGCGCAGATGCGGCGGAAATTCGGCAGGCGTATCCCGACCTCACCGAAGCCGACATCGCCGCTGCGATCGATCATGAACGGCGCCTCCGCGGCTTGAGCGCTGCCTGACGACGCCAAGCAGATGGTGGCGCCGCTCCGCTTCCTCCTCGACCAGAACGTTCAGGATGCCGTGCTCGCCTTTTTGGTCGAGCTCGGCTACGAAGTATTGCGCGTCCGCGACACAACCGGTGCCGGCGCCCCCGACAATGTCATTGCCTTCATCGCAAACTCTGAGGGCCTCATCCTGATCACTCACGACCGGCATTTCCGGCGATTCTCTCGGCTCCTCACAGGAGAGCAGCGCCGCCAGTTCGAAGCCGGGGCGGGGCAAATCGTCCTTCAGGTACGGGAAAACCGCTCCGTTGAGCGGCTTCGGGCTGAGTGGCGGCACATTCTTCACCATTATGCCGACGCCCAAGCGAATGGCCGTCGATTCCAGTTCGTGCTGACGGAAACCGGTTTCCAAGTGGTGACGAACGCACCCGTCCCGTAAGGGCATCTATCACCCCCCCTCCAAGCGAAACCTGGAGTACCGCAATCTGGCCCAGGCTCGGAATCGCGTCGCGATTGGCACGCCGGACCGAGCACCCCGCCCGGACGACGGGTCATCGGTCGGTCGCGGTCTCGGCCCGCGCTACCCACACGCATCGCGGACGACCACCAGCTTGTCGGCGCCCGACTCGGCGCCCCAGACCTCGCCGGGGCGGCCGAGGATCTGGCGGACGGCGGCGTCGGGATCGGGCAAGGGGAGGGTGGCGAACGTTTCGGTGTCGGGATCGAAGCGGACCAGGGCGTTCGCGCCGAAATCGCTCAGCCAGACGTCGTCGCGCTCGTCGACGTAGACGGCGTAGGCCTGCGGCGCCTCGCCCGGCAGGCGCCACTCCCGCCACCCCCCGGTCGCCGGGTCGAAGCGGCCGACCTGGCCGGCGTTCCACTCGCTGACCCAGAGGACGCCGGCCGAATCGCTCCAGACGCGGCGCGTCCCGGCGTCCGGGGTCGGCGGATCGATCACGTCGATCGCGATCGCTCGCTGCCCCCCATCGCTCGCTTCCTCGATCCGGCCGAGGTAGCTTCCGGCGAGGGACACGAAGTAGACGTCGCCCGCCGGCGTGGCGTCGATGCCGTAGGGACCGCGACCGCGGGGGGCGGGCACGACCCGGACCTCGCTGCTCGCCAGGTCGACCGCGCCGACGATGCCGCCCTGGCCGGTGAACCACAGGGTGCCGGCGTCGTCGAAGGCCGCGGTGTTGAGGTTGGCGAAGCCGGCGTCGGCCGGCAGCGGAAACGCCTGCACCGCGCGCGTCTCGGCATCGACGCGAACGATGGCGTGCAGCCCGCTGTCGTTCGTCATCGATCCGGCCCAGCCGCCGCTGCCGACCGACGTCGGACCGGGGGGCCGCCACCCCACCTACATGACCTATCGGTGCAAGGACGGCGCGTGGCTCTTCCTGGCCGCACTGACGCCCAAGTTCCAGGCCAACGCCTTCAAGGTGCTCGGCGTCGGCGACCTCTTCGCCGACGGGCGGATTGGCGGCGTGCCGAACCGGCTGGCCCGGTCGGAGAATCGCGGCTGGATTCGCGAGCTGCTCGCGGACGCGTTCGTCGGACGTACGCGCGACGAGTGGCTCGATCTGTTGGAGCGCGGGGACTGCCCGGCCGG
>JAUJNJ010000351.1 GCA_030448225.1 Phycisphaerae bacterium | reverse complement strand
GCTCGTCCGGCGGCTTGCCGGGCGGCATCTTCGACAGGTCGGTCGCGTACGGTCCGGCCGGCGGTTTGGCAGTGGTGTCGCCGAGCAGCCCGGCCGCCGGCAGACCTGCCGTCAGCAGGGCGGCGGTCGACAGCTTGAGCAACGCGAGGCGAAGGGGGCGTTTCGTCTGAACGGTCACGGTCGGGTCTCCGAGCGGGAACATCGAACGGGGCACGAGTAGGGCGTCGGGCGGTCCCTCCGCGGCAAACACGCCGCTACGAATCCTCAGAGCCGGGGCGTGTCGCCCCGGACGTAGCGCAGCTCCGTCAAACGGAGCTTCGCTCCGTCGCTCCCCGCGATGCCCGACCGAGGCGGACCTTCGGTCCAGCGGCTAAACAAGGGAGGGACATGGATCGGCGCGGACAAGTCCTCTGCACTACCGGATCACGCGCGACGGATCATCACCTCACTTCTTCATCGCGTACAGGTGCGTGCCGGTCGCGACGTACAGGACGCCGTTCGCCACGATCGGGGACGAGAAGACCGGGCCGCCCACATCGATCGGCTTGGGCGTCACCAGCCGCTTCTCCCGCCCGGCCGCCAGCACGAGCAGCTCGCCGGACTCGTTCCCGACGTACGCCTTGCCGTCGGCCACCAGGGCCGAGCCCCAGACGTTCGACTCGGCGTCGTGCCGCCACACGTCCTTGCCGGTCGCGGCGTCCAGGCAGTGGATGATCCCGGCCAGCTCGGGCACGAACACCAGCCCGTTCGCCACGGCAGGCGTCGACATCGTCCGGCCGACGCCCGTGTTCCGCCAGACCACCGTCGGCATCGGCTTGCCGGCCTTGGGCTCGACCGCGATGCAGTTCATCGCGCCGGGGCCGGTCCCGTGCTCCGGGTCCTGCCCGATCGGCACGTACACCCGGCCGTTCACGATCACCGGCGTGGCGATGATCTCGCTCGGGCCTTTGGCGTCCCGGTACTTCAGCGGCTTGCCGTCCGCCCGGCGGTACTCCGGCGGGTTGCAGTCGATCCGCCACAATTCCGGCAACGTGCCGGCCGCGTCGGGCACCGGGTCGAAGCCGTAGAGGAACCCGTCGCCGCCGCCGAAGACGACGGTCGGCTTGCCGCCCAACTCGCCGAACGCCGGGGCCGACCAGTTGCAGTAGAACGTGCGGCCGCTGATGCCGCTCCGCTCCTGGCCGAGCAGCTTGCCGGTCTTCTTGTCCAGGCAGATCAGGGCCGGGGCGTACGGGGCCGGGACGTGCTTGTCGGTCCAGTCGACGCCGTTGCTGGTCACGACGTACACCCGGTCGCCGACGACGAGCGGGTTGCTGGCCGCCTGGAAGTGCGGGTACACGCCCAACTCGTGCCGCATGTCGTACCGCCAGACGACGTCGGCGTCCGTCGGCCCCTGGTCGATCGACGGGTTGCCCGGGCCGGCCGTGTACTGGGCCTCGTCGGCCAGCCCGTCGTTGCCGTTGGCCAGGCCGTTCGTGTCGAGCGCGAGCACCTCGCACCGGTTGGTGACGACGTACACGCGGTCGCCGTCGACGGCCGGCGACGAGCAGATGCCGCACTCCTCCCAGTCCACGTTCCGCCCGGCCGGCAGCTTCGGGGCGGCCAGTTGCCAGGCCAGCTTCCCGGTCCGCTCGTCGAGGCAGTAGAGGATGCCGTAGTCGCCCTGGTACTTCTCGTCCCGCGGGTTGGCGTTGGTCGTCCCGACGTACACCTTGCCGCCGGCGATCACCGGGTTGCCGTACGTCTGCGACCCGAGCTTGGCCACCCACGCGACCTGCTTGCTCCTGGCGACGTCGACCTCGCCGTCGTCGGTCTTGCCGACCTCGATTGCGTCTGGGAGGTTCGTCTCGGGCGAGACCATGTTCCGCGACCCGTCACGGCCCCACGTCGGCCAGTCGCCGGCCAACAGCGGCAGGGCGGCGGCGGCGGAGAGGCCGGCGGTCGCGGCGGCGGAGAGAAGGACGGTGAGGGTCGGTCGTCGCATGGGGAGCGTTTCCTCAACAGCTTGATGCGGTCGGCTAA
>JAUJNJ010000350.1 GCA_030448225.1 Phycisphaerae bacterium | reverse complement strand
TCGGCAATCCGAATCGTTTTGGTCGTGGCGCTCGCCTCGTGCGGGTTCGCGTCGCCCGCGCCCGCGGCCGAACCCGGCGAATCGTCGCCCCACAAGCACGCCCGCGTCCTCGCCGCGGATTATTCGACCAGGAAGATCGCAGTGGTCGACCCCGAGAGCCTGGAGCCCGAGTGGTCGTACC
Organism: Phycisphaerae bacterium; assembly: GCA_030448225.1. Next base: position 1,843 of record JAUJNJ010000350.1, on the reverse strand, counting down.
CGGTCGAGGGCATCCACGATTTGCACCGCCTGCCCGACGGCAACGTCCTGTTCCAGCGGTCGATGACCCACCTGGTGGAGGTCGACCCGCGGAACAACAAGGTCGTCTGGGAGTACGACGCGGCGAAGATGAACGGCAACGAGGGCAGGAAGGTCGAGGTGCACGCGTTCCAGCGCCTGCCCGACGGCCTGACCCTCGTCGCCGAGTCCGGCCCCGGGCGGCTCATCGAGGTGAACGGCGCGGGCAAGATCATGCGCGAGGTCAAGCTGAAGGTCGCCAGGCCCGACCCGCACCGCGACACCCGCCTCGTCCGCAAGCTCGACAACGGCAACTACCTCGTCGCCCACGAGGGCGACGGGGCCGTGCGCGAGTACGACCCGGCCGGCGCGGTGGTGTGGGATTACCAAGTCCCCCTCTTCGGCAAGCAGCCCGCCGGCGGGCACGGCCCCGAGTCGTTCGGCAACGCCGTCTTCAGCGCCCTGCGCCTCCCCAACGGCAACACCCTCATCGGCACCGGTAACGGCCATAGCGTCATCGAGGTGACGCCGGAGAAGAAGATCGTGTGGGAAGTCCACCAGAAGGATTTGCCCGGCATCACCCTCGCCTGGGTGACCACGCTCGAAGTCCACCCCGACGGCAACATCGTCATCGGCAACTGCCACGCCGGCCCCGACAACCCCCAGCTCGTCGAAATCACCCGCGACAAGAAGGTCGTCTGGACCTACAAGGACTTCAAGAACTTCGGCGACGCGCTGTCCAACTCCCAAGTGCTCGACGCCCCCGCGGGCACGATCCGCTAAACCGTTGCAGCGGATCCAAATCTCTCCCCTTCTAGCGACCGCCCGGAGGGCGGCGCGCTTCTTTCCCCGCGTTGACGCCCTACGCGAAGAGGTCCGTCACCGGCTTGCCCTTGCCGTCGTGGGTGACGTAGAAGGGGCGCTGCTCGACGAGGTAGCTCAGCTTCGGCGAGATGCCCATCGCGCGGTAGATCGTCGCGTGCAAATCTTCGATCGGCATCGGGTCCTTCACGACCCGGCAGGGCCGCTCGTCGGCCGTGGCGCCGTAGACGTGCCCCTTCTTCATCCCGCCGCCGAACATCAGCACCGTGCCGGCCTGCGTAAAGTGGCGGTGCATCCCGTAGAAGCGGACGTCGGGGATCTTCTCCGGCGGCGGGGGGCTGTTGCGGTCCTCCGGGCGGGTGCCGTCCACCCCCTCGATCATGATGTCCCGGCTGAACTCGCTGGCCAGCACGATCAGCGTCCGGTCGAGCAGGCCGCGCTGCTCCAGGTCGAGCACGAGCTGCGCGATCGGGCCGTCGATGATCTGCTTCATCCGCACCAGCCGCGTGTGGCCGTTCTCGTGCGTGTCCCAGTTGAGGAACGGGATGTACTCGGTCGTCACCTCGATGAACCGCGCGCCCACTTCCGCGAGCCGGCGCGCGAGCAGGCACCCCAGGCCGAAGCGGGAGGTCATCGCGTCGTCGCCCGCCAGCTTGTCCGGGTCGACGCCGGGCGGCAGGTACTTCTGCAAGCTCTCCTTCGGCTCGAGCGACAAGTCGAACGCCTTGGCGGCGGGGGAGCTGAGCAGCCGGTGCGCGTGGTCCGCCGCCCGCAGGAACGACTCGCGCTGGTACGCGCTGCCGTGCCGCCCGACGGGGCCGGCTTCGAGCAGGCGCTTGTACGCCTTGTTCCGGTCTTCGAACCGCCCCGGCGTCATGCCGCCCGGCGGGCGCACGGCGGCCGTCGCGTCGTGCGGGAAGGGGATGTTGAACGGCCCGTACTCGCTGCCGAGGAAGCCGGCCGTCGTGAACGCCTTCAGCTCCTCCCCCTCGCCCACGTCGAAC
>JAUJNJ010000082.1 GCA_030448225.1 Phycisphaerae bacterium | reverse complement strand
GGGGGGGGGGGGGGGGGGGGGGGGGGGGGGGGGGGGGGGGGCGGGGGGGGTGGGGCGACCCCCCGGCCCCCCCCCCCCCCCCCCACCACACCACTACCCCACCACCTCCTCGCCCCCCCCCGCACCGGCCTCGCTCAGATCAGCGGCCGAACGCACCCGTCGCCGTGGCCGGAGGGTGGGCCCCAGATGCCGGGGAGAGTTTTGCCGCACTTGTGGCACGCGCCGTCGGGGCCGACGCGGTTCTCCAGAACGAGGAACCCCTGCCGGCGGATCACCGTCGCGTTGCAGTGGTGGCAGCGGGTGTTCTCCCACTCCCCCACGCGGCCCGGCAGGTTGCCCGGGTAGAGGTATTTCAGCCCCGCCGCCTGGCCGTGCTCGACGATTCGCATGAGGTCGTCGGCGGTCGTGCTGCGGTAGCCATCGGTCATCTTGTAGTCGGGGTGGAACGCCGTCATGTGCCACGGCATGAGCGGGTCGACCGACGCGATGAAGTCGGCCATGCGCTTCGACTCGTCCGGGTCGTCGCTGAAGCCGGGGACGACGAGCGTGACGATCTCGACCCAGAAGCCGCGCTCCTTCAGCATGCGGATCGTGTCGGTCACGTTCTCCATCACGCCGCCCAGCATGCGGTAGTTGCGGCCGTTGAACGTCTTGAGGTCGACCTTGTACGCGTCGACGTGCGGACGGATGAAGTCCAGCACCTGCGGCGTCGCGTTGCCGTTGGAGATGTACGCGCACCGCAGCCCCTGCCGCTTCGCGACCTTGAAGACGTCGACCGCCCACTCGCTCGTGATGAGCGGCTCGTTGTAGCTCGACGCCACCACCGGCGCCCGGTGCCGCACGGCCAGTTCCACGAGTTGCTCCGGCGTAGTCAGCTTCGCCGGCGCAACGGCCTCGGGGTCGCGGAGCATCTGGCTCGTGACCCAGTTCTGGCAGTAGCCGCAGTGGAAGTCGCACCCGAGCATGCCGAACGTCAGCGCGTCGGACCCGGGCATGACGTGGAAGAACGGCTTCTTCTCGATCGGATCGCACGCCAACGCCCCCACATACCCGTGCGGCACGAGCAGCCTTCCCCCCTCGTTGAACCGCACGCGACAAACGCCATCCCGCCCCGGCTTCACGAGACACCGGTGCCCGCACGCGAAGCAGCGGACGTCGCCATTTGCCCCGCGCTCGATCAGCGCCTCCGCGGCCGGCGCGCTTCGCTCGTGGAGCGCGGTCTTCAAATCCTTCATGCGCGGGTCGCGCTGCAATACGTTCAACGGCATGACGGGAACCTCTCTCGCATCACTTCCTGCCCGACATAGTAATACGAGACGATGAACGGCAGGTTCCCCGGAGAACACATCCGAGCAGCCGAAATCGGCATGTCGTTCGTACGTACCAGCTCGTGTCGTAGCATGGTTGGATCGACGCTGAACCCATCCCCGATCCGCAGGAGACACGCGAACGCCACCACGCGCCCCGGGGCATACCCCTGCCAAAGCTCGCGGCTCAACCGCGAAACGAACTTGAGTCGGGACGTGGGAATCCGCCGTTCGGGAATGGAACCTGCTGACCGCTCGCAGGATTTAGCCGGAAACGGAGAATGCGATGATAAGCAATGCCACACGTACTGCGCTGCTCGTCGAGATCCACCGGAGCATCGCGGAGTCGGCAGCGTTGGCCTTACGCGAAGTAGGCGATCCTAACTCAGTCCCCCGGGTGACCTACCCGCCGAATGGTGAGTTGACCCCAGCGGAGTGTGAAGCGTTGCAAGCGCTGCGTTTGACCGACGCCGCCCGCTCCGGCCTTCTCAAACTCGTGCAAGACGCGGCGGCTTACCCTTTCTTTCATTTCTTTAGCCTGGTGGACGGCGTGACAGATCCTCCCGAGATGGTCAATGGCGAGCGGGTTTTCGAGAAGGTCTGGCTCGGACTCTCGCTGGTCCCGAAGAGCGAAGACGAGGAAATGCTCCACGACAAATTCTACGGGTCCTATTGGTCCTACAGGGAAATGGAGCGGTGACGCTTCTCTGCGGGGCAACCATCCTGCTATTGCTGTCCTAGCGTGAAGGCACGAACGTGGCGGAACGCTCGGGACACTCTCGACTGATACCGTTCGACTACGGCAGGCCAAGCGTATCCCGCACCCGCTTCCGCGTCGTGCTCGCCGTCCGCGCAAAACGTCACAAGTGATGGCCGGCAGTGCGCACGTGCTGATTGTCGCTCACCTGATCCCCCGCCAGCCTCCGACGTTACCCTTCGACGCCGCCGCCGCTTTTATACCCATGACGGGCGATCTTGGACGTTATCATTGGGCGACGTCCGCGCCCCCGCCGTTCGCGGGCCGGCGGCGGTTGGAGGCACTTGATCATGCAGTTGCTCGACAACGAACTCGCCCGCCGGGTCGACGGCCAGGTCCGGTTGCGGCCGGGCCCGCTGCGCGTGCGGTGGACGATCGCCGACCTTGCCGCCGCCGACGGCAACGACGTGCGGTGCGCGTTCGCGTGCAGCGTGCGGGCGCTGCCGGACCGGACCGAGCGGCAGATGCTGGCCGAGGTGCTGCTGCACGACCGCCCCGCCGCCGCCGAGGCCGACGTGGCCGCCCACTTCGCGCCGGCGCTGCGCGCCGCGGCCGCACGGGTGGCCGGCGAGGCGCAGGCGGCGGACCTGCTGGAGGAGGCGGGCAAGTCGCGCCTCGCCGAGGCGCTGGCGGCGGCGGCGCGGCAGGTGGCGTTCTCGTGCGGCGTCGAGACGCTGCCGCCGTTCCAGGTCGAGACCGAGAGCCCCTCGCTCCGCCAGCAGCGCCTGCGGTCGATGCAGCGGGCGGCGGCCGAGCAGCACGCGGCCGGACAGATCGAGCACCTCGCGCGGGCGGGCGAACTGTTGAAGCAGTTCCAGGCGATCCGCGACGCGTCGCCCGATTTGTCGGCCGGCCACGTCCTGCAGCGCGTCAGCCCCGCCGATCGCGGCGCCATCTTGCAGACCTTGCTGCTCGCCTCGACGCGCGAGCGTGCGACGCAGGACTTGTGGGCCGTGGCGGGGCCGCACCTGGCGCGGATCGACTTCTCGCACCCCACGCCCCAGCCGCAGTTGATGGAACTGCCCCCGGCGCTCGGCCCGCTGCGGAGCGTTCAGCCGGCGGATGTGAACGGGCGGGCCGTGCTGCTCGTCGGCGCGCGGGGCGGGTTCTTCCTCGTGCCGCGCGACGACCTCGGCGCCGTCGAGACGTACGCCGACCCGGGCACCACGTCGCCGCTGGGGTTCAACCGCGTCGTCTACTTCGGCCGCGGCTTGGGGTTCGTCGCCAGCCACGCCGAGGCCGGCATCGTGCGGTGGGGCGAGGGCAATTTCGCCGGCCCGATCGACGCGTACCGCACGGCCGAACATTTCGCGACGGCGACGGGCAACGCCACGTCGGCCGCGAGCATCGCGACGCGCGGCGTCGCGGCGACCACCGCGTTCTCGGCCGGCGCGGTGTCGATGGGCGCGGTCTCGATGGGCGGCGCGTCGGGCGGCGCGGCGGCGGGCCCGCGGAACCTGCACGTCCTCCGCGCCGGCCGCGTCGCGTTCAGCGTCGGCAACCAAATTTACGTGATGAACGACGACGGCGACGAGATGACCGCCGCCGCCGGCGCGTCCGCCGCCGACGTCGTGGCGATCGTGCCGGCGGAGCGCGAGTTGATCCTCGTCCACGAGGACGGGACGATCGGCACGATGGACCGCGCGACCGACGCGATCACTACCCGCGAGCGCGCGCCGGGCGGGTGAAGGCGGCCGGGTCGTTGCCGTGGCTCGGCGGACAGCGCCCTGCTGATCGCCTGCGCCGACGGGCCGGTCGAGTGCGTCGGCCTCGACGACGACCTCGTCGGGCTGTACGTCAGCCCCACCGCGGCCCCCGCGTCGTCGCCGGCGGCCGCCGAACGCGTCGTCGCCGTCTCCGCCGATCGCCAGCGGGTGATCGTCTGGAACAGTTGGGACGGCAAAAAGCCCGCCGCCGAGATCTTCCTCGCCGCCGTCGCCCGCCACCGCGTGGCGGACGTGGCGTTCGGGTGAGGGACGCCCGAACTACGAACGGCGTTTCTCGCGCGGACGGCGACGCACGACTGCTAATCAGGCACGACGCTCCGCAGTCACACCGGGAGGCTCCGTCGGGCGTCTTGCCGCACGTCTACTCCAAGCGTAACGTGTGATCCCGAGGCGAGCGGTAGCGACGACCCCTCTCGGGGTGGGGAGAAGCCTCCTTCCGCCCCGGGATCCCCTCGTCGCTGTCGCTCCTCGGGATGACGCTCGCTGCGCTTCGTACGCTCCACCTGAGGTTGATGTGCTCTCAGAGTCTCTGCCGACGGGAACCTCCGCCCGAAACGCATTCATGTAGTGGCGACGCCTGCGTCGCGGTCGACGCGCGCGGCGACTCGCCCGACGGCACCGGCGTGTCGCGTCTGCGCGCAACCGCGACGCGAGTCCGCCACTACCGAAGAAGATCGGCAGCCACTGTTGCCGGACGAGCCTCGCGGCTCGACGTCGTCGCCGTCGATCTGCGAAGCCGACGAGCGGCGGGATCGGTCCGGCGTTCGCGACTACCGCGCGCGCCGAGGCCTCGGCGCCGTCGTGTTCGTCGAGGCCGACGCGGAGCGTGTGGCGCATCTGCTCGACGTTGTCGCCGGTCGTCACCACGGCGAAGCGGCTGCGAGGATCGCCTTGTACGTGGTGAAGCCGATCTCCTCGGCGTCGACGCCATGCGGACACTGAACGCCCACCGGGCTGCGGCCACCGCAGGCCGGCCCGCTGCGGGCGACGGCGGGCGACGGCCGGCGTCGCGGGCCGGGTCCATCAGCACCATCACGCGGATCGTCAGGTCGGCCGCGGCGGCGCGGAGGGCGGCGGTCGCGCCGGTGCCGACGCCGACGACCGCGACGCGGGCGGGGTCGACGAACGGGCGGCGCGGCGCACCTCGACGGCGGCGGCGACGTCGGCGGCCTCGCGCGCCAGGCCGAACGTCTGGCCGACGCGGCTGTCGGGGTCGGACCCGCGGAGCGCGACCGACATCGTGACGACGCCGTCGTCGTGCAGCGGCGCGAGGTACGGCGGCATCTGCTGGGGCGTGCGGCCGAAGTCGTGCACGAGCACGACCGCCGGGTGGAGCTTGCCGCGCGCTTCTCCTTCTGCTCGACGATCTGCCGCGCGTCGACGACCGGCACGATCCACCCGCCGAGGCGGGTCGCCGTCGGCGCTGGCGAGCTGACCGCGTCGTAGTGCAGGCCCGCCGTCGCCGGGTCGGCGTCGGTCGCCCGCGGCAGGGTGCGTGGCGGAGAAGACGAACGCAGCGGCCGTCAGCGCGACGAGGATCGGCGCGAACAGCAGGCGTGTAGGCGACGCCCTTGCAGAACCCGCACGATCGGCGTCCCTCGTCCTCGACGCGGGTCCGCGCGGCGGCGGGCGAGCAGCTTGCTGAACAGGCACCGCACGCACCAGCGCATCAGCCGCCAGCCGCGCGTGACGGCCTCGACGAGCCAGTGCGGCAACTTCGACCGCTTCTTCCGCTTGCCGCCGCCGGCCGACGGGCCGTCGGCCTCGGCGAGCCCCAGGACCGGGTTCATGATCGGGCGCGCATCCGCTCCTGCTGCTTCGTTGACTGAAACTGTCCGTCCGCCATTCGCACGTCGGTCGGCGGCCTGGCGGCACGCCGTCCGTTCCCCGCACGATCGAAACCTACGATATCTTTTTCCCAGTCGCACATCGGCTTGACCGGGCGTAGGTGAAACTTAGCCTACGCGCCGCGTCCGCCGCCCGGGCCCCGGGCAGAACGAGAGGGCCCTGGTGGATCTATCGGATGCTTTGGGCTGACGATCGACATCGAGGTCAGGCGGTGCGGAGCACCGTCCGAGAATACAGGGCCACGCCCGCGGCACGAGCGACCGCGCCCGTGCGCCCTGAACAAAACGAGGTCAAGGATGGCCAAGAGCAAGCGCACCCCCGCCCTTTCGAGGTGATCCGCAACGACAAGGCCGCCGGCGACGACAGCGCCCGCCCGCTGCTGCGCGTGCCGCGCTCTGGTCGCGCGCCCGCGGGCGACGACCGCGCCGGGGTTCGCCGTCGTCGAGCCGAGCGTGCCGGTGGCGACGGCGGCGGCGCGCGGGTGTCGATGGCCGACTTGTCGCACGCGATCGCCGACCCGACCGCCCCCGCGGCCGCCGGCGACGCCCGGCGTTCCACTTCGGGTTCGACGGCGACCACCAGGAGCTGACCGTCCGCATGCGCTTCACGACGGCGGTCGTCTCGGGTTCTCGATCCTCGTGCTGATCGGCCTGGCCTACGTGACCGGCCGGCAGGGCGCGCGGGCGCCGGCGTCGCTGGCGGCGGTGTCGTCGGAAGAGTTGCAGCGCGGCCCGATCCACGCCGGCGTGCTCGACGTCGGCCCCGGCGCCGCCGCGCCGCGGGGCCGCCGTCACCGATGCCGCGATCGCCAACCGCCCAGCGGCGACGCCCGAGGCCGCCGCGCCCGTCGGCCGTCCGCGACGCCGCCCCGATCGCGGCGGTACGGACCGGGACGGCCGCGACGACGAACGCGATCGTCGACGTGAACTCGCGCCGCAGCATCGGCCTCAATTACGTGATCATCCAGAGCTACCCCGACCAGAAGTCCGCCGCCGACGCCGCGGCCTTCCTGAACAAGAACGGCGTGCGATGCACGGTCGAGCAGGCGGCCGGCCGGGTGGACGAAGAACCCGAACTGGTACAGCGTCGTCGGCGTGGCCGGCTTCCAGCGGATCCGCAACTCGCAAGAATTCGACAACTACGTCCGCACGATCCAGCGGGCCGGCGAGGTCTTCGCCGGCGGCTCCCGCTCGAAGCGCTTCCAGCCGACGGCCTACCGGGCGTAACGCGACCGGGCGCGCCTGACCATGTCGTTGAGAACGAGGGGACTGGGATGTGCTCCCTACGGCGGTGAAGTTCGCACGACCGTGACTCGCCCCAGGGCGGGCGGGCCACCAGCGATTCTGAAACGGCGGCGGCGGGAATCGTCGGTCCTGCTGCATCGACGTAAAGCGGAGTCGAGCTGGGCCGTCACGCGTGGACGGTACGACTCGGCTTCGGTTCGTCTCGCTGTTCGTCCGCCGGGTGGGTGCCGTGCCGACCGAAGGGCGTCGCCGGCGGGCGAGGGCGGCCTTCGGGGCGGGGCTCTTGCCGCGGGCGTCCGCCGCGGGCGGGGACGGGTCGCCGCGGGGGAGCGGCGGTTTCTTCGCCTTCGCCGGCGCCCGCGACGCTGCAGGCGTCGTCGCCTTTCGTTCGCCGACCGGCCACTTCGCGCAGGGCCTTGATCTCGCGCGGCGTGAGCGGGCGGAACTGGCCGAAGGCGCGGCTTCTCGAGCGTGAGGGGGCCCATCTTGATCCGCGTCAGGTCGCGCGCCTTGTGGCCGAGGGCGGCGAGCATGCGGCGGACCTGGCGGTTGCGGCCCTCGCGGATCGTGATCTCCAGGATGCTCTTGTCGCGCCGTGCGCTTGGAGATCCTGATGTGCGTGCGGCCGGTCTTGAACCCGCCGCCGCCGCGGGTCAGCCATCCACACGCCCTTCTCCAGTTCCTGGATCGTCTCGGGCGAGACGAAGCCGTCGACCATCGCGCGGTAGGTCTTGGCCACGCCGTAGCGCGGGTGCGTAGGCTGGTTCGTCAGGTCGCCGTCGTTCGTCAGCAGCAGCAGCCCCTTGGAGTCGGCATCGAGGCGGCCGACGGGGTAGACGCGGGCGGGCAGGTCCGGCGGCAGCAGGTCGATCGCCCGCACCTGCTCGCCCTGCGCCACGTTCGTGCTGTACACGCCCTTGGGCTTGTTCATCAGGAAGTAGTAGCGGCAGGGCCGTCTCCGGCTTGCCGAGGCGGACCGGCTCGTCGTCGACCTTGATCTTGTCGCGCTGACCTCGACGAGGATCGGCAGGTCGGTGCGGACCGTGCCGTTCACCGACACGCGGCCTGGAGGATCATCTCCTCGACGTTCCGCCGCGACGCCACGCCGGCGTTGGCCAGCACCTTCTGGATGCGGCTCTTTCACGGTGGACAGTGTATGGAGCCGGGGCGATCGAAGGAACGGGCCTCGGCGAGATTGCCTTTACAAGCGTGACCTGTGGAGTGGTGTGTCAGGGACACCGGTCGAGTGTGACCGCCACGTCGCGCTGTGCCGTGACTGCCGTACCGGCTTCTCCCAAGGCGGAAATCGCCGAATCACAGAATGACCGACCGCGCGCGTGGCATCCCTCACTACCGGGGCAAGCGGTACGTGCGTGAACCTTCGTCGACGAAGGTCGCCGCACTTGGGGCAGCGCTCCTGGCCGCGGGGATCGATGTGGAGCTGGAGGACGCGGAGGTTCGCGTTGCAGTTCCAGCAGCGAAAGCCGGACGCGACCTCTCGCCAACATACACCACCACCGGCCGGCGGCGAGGAGGATCAGGGCGGACATGGCGAGGCCGATGGCGATCATCGTGCGGGGCTCCCACGGTCGCGCGCGCGCGCTGTCCATTCGTCCTTCGCAGCGATGATGACGACGGTCGCCTTCCGCCCACCCGTTTGCCGGCTCGCTTGCGAGCCGTTTCTCGGTGGACGGTGAGGATGGTTACGACCACGAAGGGACGCGCCAAAAGTTGGGCATGGCATCCCCCCCGACCGAACACTGAGACGCGGCTCGCAAGCGAGCCGGCTAAAACAAGGATGCTCGATCAACGCGCAGGGTGGTCGCGTTGCTGCTCGGCGTCGGCGTTCGTGGAAGGTCACCTCGAGCCACACGCAATCCGTCATCGTCTGGATCATCGGGTTCTTCATTTTCGCGGGCAGGAGGACGGTATCGCCCGCCTTGACGATCGTCGGCTCCTTCATGCCGTCGACGGTCAGGCGCCTCGCCCTCGACCATCATCCAGACGACGGGCTGGTCGTACGGCGCACTTCCTTCACGCCCTCGGTGAAGCGGACTTTTTCGAGCTTGAAGTACGGGCACGTCACCAGCCGGGTCACCGTGGTGAAGAAGCTGGCGGTGTGGCTGCGGACCTGCTCGGCCTCGACGGCGCTGACGGTGAAGTCGATGCAGTCGAGCGCCGCTCCTTCACGTGGAGCTTGCGCGGCTTGCCGGTGGCGGCCTCGATCCGGTTGAAGTCGTAGACGCGGAACGTCGTGTCGCTCGGCGTCTGCACCTCGGCGGCCAGGATCCCGGCGCTCGAGCGCGTGGACCGTGCCGCTCGGCAGGTAGTGGCACTGGCCGACCTTCACGGGGATGTTCTCGATGAGGTCCTCGACCGTGCCGTCCGCGATCGACGCCTCGAACGCCTCGCGGGTGACGCCCTTGCGCGGCCCCTTCGGGATGCGGGCGCCCAGGGTCGTGGGCCAGGGACGTACCACGCCTCGCTCTTGAGGCTGGAGCCGGGGTTGGCGTCGCAGTAATTCTGCGGCGGGTGGACCTGCACCGAGAGGTCACTCCCGCGCGTCGAGGAACTTGATGAGGATCGGGAATTGACCGTCCCGCCCGCAGAGCGTGACGTCGCCGTGGAGGTCGCCTTCGTGCTCCCGCATAAGCGAGTGGAGCGTCCGCCCGGCGAGCGGGCCGTTGGCGACCTCGCTGCTGACCCAGTCGGTCGACCCGTCGACGACGCCCGGTGGGAAGTCGTACAGTTCCCAGCTCTCGCCGATCGGCTTGCCCGCCGGCAGCGGCTTGCCGAGCACCGTCTCGATCTTGCGGCCGCCCCAGATCTTCTCCACGAGGCGGGGCCGGAACTTCAGCAGGTGAGCATGGGAGCCAAGGGTCAAGGGTCGGGTCATCGTGGCAGCGGTTCGCGAACATCTTTCCGTTCTGCGCCCGGCCGCGCGGATGATGACTCGCCGATGCGACGATCAGTTGAGGCAAAAGTCCGTGCGGCTGCCCGCTACTGAGGACAAAGGTTCGGACCGACAGCTCACGCTTGACACCTGACTCTTGACCCTTGACTCTTGACCCCGTCCTTGGCCACCGGCCGCAGACCACTGACCACCTGTACCACCATGACCGATAACGGCGACACCAAGACCTTCGTGGTCGATACCAACGTTTTGCTCCACAACCCCAACGCGCTGTTCATGTTCGCCGACAACGAGGTGATCATCCCGTTCGACGTGCTGGAGGAACTCGACAAGTTCAAGACGAACACCGACGACCTCGGCCGCAACGCCCGCACCGTCATCCGCCACCTCGATTCGTTGCGCGAGCGAAGAACCTGTCGGCCGGCGTGCACGTCGCCCAGACCGGGGGCCGGCTCCGCGTGATCCTCGACGAGGACCAGAAGCTCTGTGCCGGCCTCACCGAGGAACTCGCCCGACAACCGGATCATCTGCTGCGGCCAAGACGCTCGCCGGCTCGGGCAAGCGCGTCGTGTTCATCACGAAGGACATCAACGCGCGCATCAAGAGCGACGCGGCTCGGCATCGCCACCGAGGACTTCGAGGCCGCGAAGGTCGACTTCGACCGCCTCTACACCGGCTGGCGCGAGGTGATCGTGTCGGGCAAGACGATCGACCGGCTGTTCAACGAGAAGGGCCTGCGACCGGACTTCGCCGAACTCGCCACGCCGCTCGTCGCCAACGAGTTCGTGTTGCTGAAGGACGAGACGGACCCCGACCACACCGCGCTCGGACGGTTCCGCGGCAAGAGCCGGGCACCCTGTCGCCGGTGCGGGGCCGCCGCAGCCCGACGTTCGGGATCATGGGGCGGAACCTCCAGCAGACGATGGCAACCGAACTGCTGCTCGACGACTCGGTGAAGCTCGTCTCGCTCATCGGGTCGGCCGGCACCGGCAAGACGCTGCTGGCGATCGCGGCGGGGATGACGAAGGTGCTGAACGACCAATCCTTCAAGAAGCTCTTGTGCCGCCCGATCATGCCGCTCGGCCGCGACATCGGCTACCTGCCGGGTGACAAGGACCAGAAGCTGACGGCGTGGATGCAGCCGATCTTCGACAACATGTCGTACCTGCTCTCCAACCGCCTCGGCACCGACGCGGAGCACAAGGGCCACGCGGCGTCGCTGTCGAGCGTCGAGGAGAGCAGCGCTTCACGCAGCTCATGGAGAGCGGGCAGGTCGTGCTCGAGCCGCTGACCTACATCCGCGGCCAGAGCATCCCGCACCAGTTCATGATCGTGGACGAGAGCCAGAATCTTACGCCGCACGAAGGTGAAGACGATCGCCAGCCGGGTGGGCGAGGGGACGAAGCTCGTCCTGACCGGCGACGCGACGCAGATCGACAGCCCGTACCTCGACAGCAGCAGCAACGGGCTGTCGTACCTCGTCGAACGGCTGAAGAACAAGTCGATCGTCGGGCACATCACCCTCGCCAAGAGCGGTCGGAACTCGCGAGCCTCGTGACCGCCGAACTCTAATGCCGACGCGATCGAACGTCGTCAAACGAACGAGCGCCCCGCGGGTGATCCGGCGGGGCGCTTATGCTGTTGGCAATCGGCGAGGATCAGTCGTTGTCGATCTTGATCTTCACTTCGCCGTCCTTGTCGTCGGGGCGGTCGACGGTGCGCTGCTCGGTCTTGGTCACGCTCCCGTCGCTGTTCTCCTTGACGGTTTCGCTCTTGCGGATGACGGTGCCGTCTTCCTTCACCTTCGTCTCCTTCTGCTCCGACCGCGTCTCCTCGCAGCCCCCCGCGAACGGGACGACGAGGGCGCCGGCGATCACGACGGCGGACATCAGGTTGCGCATCATGTTGGCTCCTTTCGTTAGTGCCGCCACACAACTCGCAAGGCGCGGACCAGACGCGACCATTCGCCGGCGGAATGTTCGCCGGCGTGAAGCCGGCCGGCATACGGTACCTAAACTTCCCCCAAACTCCCGGAGCGATACCCATGGATACGACACAAACGACGCCGACCATCAACTACGACGATTTCGCGAAGCTCGACCTGCGGCGTGGCGACGGTGCTCGGTGCCGCCCACGCGAGGAACGCGGACAAGCTGCTCGTGCTTCAGATCGAGTTGGGCGGCGGCGAGCGGCGGCAGATCTCGCCCGGGCTGCGCCCGAAGTTCCAGCCGGAGCAACTCGTCGGCAAGCAGATCATCGTCGTGGCCAACCTCGCCCCCGCCAGATGCGCGGCGAGATCAGCCAAGGCATGCTCCCTGGCCGCCACCGACGCGCGCCGACGAACGCGTGATCGTCGTCAGCCCCTCCGACGCCGTCGCCGCCGGCAGCAAGGTGAGCTAATCGAAGGATGAATGATGAAGGCGGAAGGATGAAGCCGTTCGTCTCTACGCCCTCTTTTCATCCTTCATCCTTCCGCCTTCATCCCTGGATTCAGCACTTCGCGAACTGCATTTCCAACCTCGCCGTCATCTCGGACGTGCGGATCGAGCTCGGGTCCGGGCTCCAACTGCTTCACCGGCGCGACCGGCGCGGGCAAGAACCTCGTGATCGGCGCGTCGAGGTGCTGCTCGGCATGCGCGCCGAGGAAGATGCTGCGCCCCGGCGCTGACGAGGGCGCGTCAGCGGCGTGTTCGAGGTGCGAGCTGCAACAGCCGGCTGAAGCAGATCGAGGCGGCACGACCGACGTGCAGGTGACGGCCGACGGCGGCGAGTTGCTCATCACCCGGCGGATGTACGCCAGCGGCCGCAGCTCGGTGAAGCCTCAACGGCGAACCCGATCACGCTCACGATGCTGAAGCAGGTCGCCGAACACCTCGTCGACGTCAGCCAGCACGACCATCAGTACCTGCTGAAGCCGTCAACCAGCTCGAGTCATCGACCAGTTCGGCGGCCTCGACGCGCTTCGCCGGCAGTACCACGAGGCATACCAGAAGGTCGTCGAGCGCCAAGCAGCAGATGCTGGAGTTGACCGCCAGCCGCACGCTGCGCGGCAGCAACTGGAACTCTACCGCTTCCAGGCCGACGAGATCGACACCGCCGAACTCGACGCCGCCGAGTTCGACGAGCTCGAGGCGCGCTCGACGGTGCTGACGAACCTCGAGAAGCTCAAGACCGACGCCGGCTCCGCGCGGCGGCAACCTACGAAGCCGACGGCTCGGTGCTCGAACGGCTGAAGATGATCGCGTCGGTGCTGGCCGAGTTGTCCGACCTCGATGGGAACCTCAAGCCGGTGGCGACGAGCCTCCGCGGCGCGGCGATCGCGGTGGAGGAGTCGGCGTTCGATTTGTCGCGCTCCACCTCGACAAGCTCGACCTCGGCCCGGCCGAACTCGAAGAGGTCGCCGACCGCCTCGACACGATCCAGCGCATCGTCAACAAGTACGGCGACGCCCGCTCGGCCGGAACCAATGCCGTGGAGGTCACGCTCGCCTACCGCCAGGAGATCGGCCAGAAGATCTCCGACCTCGAACGCGCGCGCCGACAACCTCGCCACGCTCCAGACGCAGATGAACGTCCTGCTGCGCGACCTGAAGCGGCTCGGCGGTGTCGGCGAAGCGGCAGGTCGTGGCGAAGAAGCTCGGGCCGCTCGTCGAGAAGGCGGCGCAGTCGATCTGGGAATGGAGAAGGCGAAGTTCACCGTCGCATGGGCCGGCCACCGGCGTCGTGCCGGGCGAGGCCGCGCTTGCCGGCGACGCCGAGCGGGTTCGACCGGTGGAGTTCATCGCCCAGACGAACCCCGGCCAGCTCGCCCAGCCGCTGCGGAAGATCGCGTCGGGCGGCGAGTTCTCGCGCATCATGCTCGCGGCTGAAGGAATCCTCGCCAGCAGCGACCGGATCAACGTTCTGGTCTTCGACGAAATCGACTCCAACGTCGGCGGCCGTCTCGGCTCGATCATCGGCAACAAGCTGCGCTTACCTCGCCGAGCACCACCAGGTGCTGTGCATCACCCACCTGCCCCAGATCGCGAGCTACGCCGACCGGCACCTCACCGTGCGGAAGGAAGTCATCCAGAACGCGACCGAGACGAAGGTCCGCACGATGGAAGGCCCCGAGCGTCTGCAGGAGCTCGCCGAGATGATCGGCGGCCAGCGCATCACCGACACAGGCGCGGGCGCAGGCCAGGAACTGCTGGACGCGGCGCGAGTTCGAGGCGACCGTCGGAGCCAAGGCGACAAGAGACACGTAAGCTGCAGGCGGGCTGACGAGTCAGGACGCCCAGATGCCCGAATGGTGCCCGCAGCACGCAGAGCGTTCGCCGCCGTGCCCTTCTGATGGATCACGAACAGATGCCGCCGTGCTGAGGGGCGATGTCGGGATCGCAGCGATCGTCCTTCGCGGTTGTGGCTTCGAGCGTCCGGAACCTCGTAAGCGATGCCCCGTTCCGCTGCACGACCGCTGGTGCATGGGAAAGCTCCCTGGACCTGGAGTTCAGAATGGTGATGGCGGCCGCGTCAGGAGCGGCGCGCGGAAGGTTGGTCGGGAAGTGATGGACACCGGCGATGTCCTTCAGGCGCTCGCCGCGCTGACGGAGGCGTCCCGCCCATGAAGGAGCGCCTCACCTGACGCTGTTGGCGGGCGTGAGGTCGCAGGTCATCGTGACGCCGAGGACTCGGCGGTGACACGCGATCAGTGACTTCTTCGCCCTGTCCCGTCCCGCCCGACGCAGGCGATGGTCGTGTTCGCTTCGGCGAGGATCGTGTCGCCCCGCCGCAGATCGTAGGTGTGGTCGATGCGGACGTGGGTTTGTTTGGTCAGGCGGGTCACGAGCGTCAGTTCATCGTCGTACCGGGCCGGGGCCTTGTACCGGCACTCGGCCTTGATGACGGCGAAGAAGACGCCTTGCCGTTCCAGGTCGGCGTAGACGTGGCCGGACGCGCGCAGGAGTTCGACCCGGCCCATCTCGAAATACTGGAAGAACCGGCTGTGGTGCAGGTAACCCATCGCGTCGACCTCGGGGTACCTCACGCGGATCGTGATCGTATGCTGTTGCACGGGCGAGACAGCCGTCCTGAGGCGCGATCCCGCCACCTGACGGCCGAACGCAAGTGCGAAAACCGGGCCCGCCTTGAACAATCGACGGGTCGCGGTACACTAGCCGATTCACTCCCCTCGGGCAAAAGGTCCGATGCAGGGGGAGCGTTGTCCGGGCCGCGGGGCCACACGGCTGGCGGACGGTCGGACGCCTACATCGAAATTCGAAGGATCTGGTGCGTATGATTCGGTGAAGTCGCGAGGGAACGAGACCGCCGAACAGATGCTGCGGCGGTTCAGAAGGCGTGCGAGAAGGAAGGCCTGACGAAGGACATCAAGCGGGTCGCCTTCTACGAGAAGCCCAGCGAGAAGCGCGCCGTCGTTCCCGCTCGAAGCCCCGGGTCTCGCGGTAAGCACACTTTGTGGTCGAACGTGTGATCCCCGCGAACGGCCCGCACCGGTTGCGGCCGCGGTCGCATCGTCTCGATGGGGGTTGGCGTTCCTCGGTTAAAATCCCATGCCTTCTCCCGCCGACGCAGCCGTTCACGCCGAATCGCTCACGAAGGTCTACCGGGACTTCTGGGGCCGCGACAAGGTGCGCGCGGCTCGACGACCTCGACCTCGAGCGATCCGCAAGGGCGAGGTCTTCGGCTGCTCGGGCCGAACGGCTCGGGCAAGAGCACGACGATCAAGCTCCTGCTCGGCCTGATCTTCCCCACCGCCGGCAACGCTTGGGTCATGGGCGAGCCCGCCGGCAGCACCCGCGTGAACGAGAAGGTCGGCTTCCTCCCCGAGGAGTCGTACCTCTACCGTTTCCTCAACGGCGAGGAAACCCTCAAGTTCTACGGCCGTCTGTTCAAGATCCCGAGCCGCGAGTTGAAGCGGCGGGTGCCCAGGCTGCTCGACGTGGTCGGCCTCGACGCCAAGGCCCGCAAGCGCAGCTCCGCGAGTATTCGAGGAGGGCATGGCCCGCCGCATCGGCCTGGCGCGGCGCTGATCAACAACCCCGACCTCATCCTGCTCGACGAGCCGACGACCGGCCTCGACCCGATCGGCACGCGCGAGATGAAGGACCTGATCGTCTCGCTCAAGGAGCAGGGCAAGACCGTCCTGCTCTGCAGCCACCTGCTCGCCGACGTGCAGGACGTGTGCGACCGGATCGATCATGTTCGGCGGCAAGATGATGGAGCTGGCGAAGGACGCCCAGGGCGAGGTGCGTGGCCTGCGCGTGCTCCAGGTGAAGGACGTCACGCAGATCAGCGCAAGCTCGACCCTCGACCCTCAACAGATCGAGGAACTGCGGCAGTTCCTCATCCGCATGGGCGTCAACGACGCTCGGGTCACGCACCCGACCACGACGCTCGAGGACCTGTTCATGCGGGTCATCGGCGAGAACGCCCGCACCGCCGGCGCTAGCGGTAACGGCGGCCCCGGCGGCCGCGGCACCGGCGGCGGCGACCGTGGGCAACGGCCACACGCCGCAGGCCTAGCCCGCGGGACCGGCGCCCCGACCGACGCGTGCGCACTCTTAACCCTCTCGGCGCGGAGCGAACCATGCCTCTCAATTTCCTCGCCGCCGGACTCACCGATTTCATCACCGGCAACCTCGCCTGGATCCTGGGCGCTCGTCATCGTCGTCGGACTGTTCGACGGTCGGCCTCTCCGACCTGCTGCGACTCAGCCCGACGCGCGTGTGGAGGCCATCTCCGGCGTCAGCTTTCAGGAATCGATCCGCCGACGGGTCTTGTGGATCACGCCGCTGGCGATCCTCGGCGTGATCGTCGTCGCCGGATTCCAGAAGGCGGTCGACCCGCTCGACGACATCCGCCAGGCGACGAAGGTCTGCCTGTTCGCGACCGGCGTCGTCGTGATCGTCGACCACGATCATCCTCGCCTGCACGAGCCTGCCGAAGGAGATCGAGAACCGCGTCATCTACACGGTCGTGACCAAGCCCACCACCCGGCTCGAGATCGTGCTCGGCAAGATCGTCGGCTTCGCCCGCGTTTCGGCCGCGATCCTGCTGATCATGGGCGTGTTCTCGTTCGCGTACCTCAAGCTCCGCGAGGCGAGGTGGTGTCCGGGATCCGGTCGCGCTCGCCAACGACACCATCGACCCCGCGGCCCGCCCGATGTTCGAGTACTACAGCGCGCCGGCCTGCTCGGCACGAAGTCGATGGGACTTGCGGACTCGATGCAGGTGATGGCCGCCCCGCCGCCGGTCGACCCCAACGCCCCCCGCCGCATCGCCGGGCTCGACGTCGCAGTACTACGCGTTGGCGTTCGACCTCACCGACGACGAGGCCGCGATCGTCGCCGACGCGGTGAGCAAGGGCGGCGGGCTGTTCGTGATCAACACGATCGGCTGCGAGCGCCGCGAGCCGACCGAGGACGAGGCCGAGCAGATCGAGGACCTCCGCCTCCCGCTCGAGGGCCGCCCCCGCCTCGCCGGTCGAGGGGCCGGCTCTGCCCGCCGGCGCCGCACTGCACCGGCCGGCGGCCAAGCCGCGGCCGATCCCTGGGTTCAGGTCAACTGCTCGACCGCAACCAGAACCGCCTCGTCGAGGCAGGACCAGATCAACGGCGGCAAGAGCGCCGACCTCCCCGCCCGGCGGCGACCAGCCGAAGCCCGCGCGGCGTTCCTCACGGGGCCCGCGATCGATGCGATCATCAGCGCCGGGCGGTTTTTCGTGACCGTCTTCCCGATCACGCCGTCGGTCGAGTTCCTCGTCGGCCCGACGCCGACCGTGCTCGTCGCGGTCGACGCGAGTGGGCCAGCAGGTGGCGATGATCAAGCCGGTCGCCCGCGACGCCGACGCGACGGCCGCGGCCGGTTCGCTCGGCCAGCCCTCGGCCGCCGGGCCGGCCAGGGCCGGTCTTCATGGCAACCAGGGCCGCCACGGCATGCAGATCCTCGGCCGGCGCCGACGCGCGGCGGCACCGTCGCCGTCTACCACTACGCCGGCGCTGAGGCCCCTGAGGCGCAGGACGGCATGGCGACGGTCGAGGTGCGCGCGCGTCGACGGCGAGCTCGATCGATTACACCGCCGAGGGCGAGAACGTCGTGCGCATGAGCCTGCAGGTCCGCGACGCCAACACCGGAAGCGTCCAGGAGGCCGATCCTGTTCGTCCCGGAAACGACCGCATCGCCTACGTCCGCGTCCCGGCCGGAGTACGTCACCGGCGGACAGTTCGACGTGTTCGTCCGGGCAACGGAGAACGGGCAGTGGTTCGGCCTGCAGCCGAGCTCGGTCACCCTCGTCACCGCCGACCGCAGCTTCGCATTCAACCTGGTCAAGAGCCTGCTGACGCTCTGGTTCATGGCGATCCTCGTCATCGTGATCAGCGTGTTCTTCTGCAGCACGTTCCTGTCCTGGCCGATCGCGGTCGTCCTCACGCTCGTGATCCTGCTCGGCCACTGGGGCGTATCACAGGTGCAGGACGCCGCCGGGTCGGGCCTGGGCGGAGGTGACGCAGGGGCTGGGGCTGGATGACCCGACCGGTGCCGGGATCGTGCGGACTGGCGTCAACTGGCTGACGCAGATCCTGAAGGTGATGTCCGCGTTCCTGCCGGACATCTCGAAGTTCTCCGTCACCGAGGACATCGAAGGCGCGGCATCAGCATCCCGCCGGCCAAGATGTTCCAGGGGCTGGGCGTGCTGCTGGGTTACGGCGTGCCGATGATCGTGCTCGCCTACGTGTTCCTGAAGCGCAAGGAGGTATGCCGTGACCACCGTCGCACGACGAACAACCGCCCGTCACGACCGACCCCCGCCGGCCGCGCGCGCCTACGGCGACGCCCAGCCGCCGCCGCGCCCCACCCGCGCGGGCACGGGCGGCGCCTGCCGATCGTCGCGGTGATGCTCGTCGCTCGTCGCGTCCGGCCTCGCCCGCAGCGGTGCGGCCGAGTACCAACGGCAGGACGTCGGCCGCCCCCGGCAACTGCCGCGCCGCGGTCCGGCGCTGGGGAGCATGAACAGCTTCGCGCTGGCCCTGCTGCTCGGCGGGCTGCGCGGGCCGCTGGTGATGGTCCTCTGGTCGACGAGCGAGAACCAGAAGGTCGACAAGAACCTCGAGGACTTCGACACGAAGGTCGAGTGGATCCGCCTGCTCCAGCCGGAGTTCGACACGGTCCACCTGTTCCAGATCTGGAACAAGGCCTACAACATCAGCGTTCAGATGGCGAGCCTGCCCAACCGCTACGCCGCCATCCTCGACGCGCTCGACATGAAGGACGTCGACCGCTCGCGCTGGACAACGTGAACATCCTGCACCAGATGGCGATGGTACTCGAACAGGCTGGCACGATGCAGGTCGAGAAGTCGTACTACCGCCGCCGCGTCCGCGAGGACACGATGCCCCGCGAGGTCGCCGCGCCGAAAGCGCGAGCCGCAACGTGCAGCGGCGGCGATCGACCCGCTGCTCGGGCCGGACATGCGCATCCTGCCCGCCCTGCTCGCCGGCAACCGCCAGCGGCCGGCGGGCGTCGAGCAGCGCGGACTGGAATTCCGGGGCCGAACTCCAGTACCTCGAGCAGTTCCAGCCGTACCTGTACGGCATCTCGACCTACGCGCTGGCGTACAACTACGCGAAGCGGGGCGCAGGTCGTGATGACGGTCGGCAAGCAGAAGCCGCTTGAAGGAGCGAATCGGTCGTCGACAGCCGCCCCGGGCTCGAGCTCAAACAGTGGTCCGAGGAGGAGTGGGGAGCGCGGCCGCCGGTCCGAGTTGCTCCTGTACGGCCTGCCGGGTGCCGCCGGAGCCGCCTGCCGATGGAACTGGCGTCCGCCCCCATCGGGCCCGACCGCCCGTTCGCCAACGCCGCAGCTCCCGGCGGCACTGTACGCGTACGACGCGGTCGCCCGGCTGACGGCCGCGTCGCGGGCGGAGTACGACCGGCACCTCAGCGATCCGATCTACTTCGACAGCTGCCTCATCTACCAGTCGCACCTCGAGACGCTGTCGCTCATGGAGCACATGGCCGCCGCCGACCGCGACTACCTCAAGGCCGCGGCGAGCCCGAACCCGACGGAGCGGGAGCGCCCTCGACGCGGCCCGGCGCCTCGTACAGCAAAGCGAAGGAGTTCGGGGAACTCATCGTCCTGAAGTACTACATGGGCGAGGACGTGGTGAAGGCGACGTTCGGCGGCACCGACCGCCTCTCAATCGGGATGCTCTCCGCCGCCCGCCGCCACGAGATCCTCGTGGCCGCCCGCGACTTCATCAAGAAGACCAAGGCCGAGTACGACGAGCACCTCGAAGACCGCACCGAGTACGAAACGTACAACCGCCGCGCGGAAGTGAGGCTGAGCCTGATCGGGGGTTGAGTACGGCTCTCGATCGCCCCGAATGCCTCCCGCGATCATCATCTAGACGTATCGCGGGAGACTGGACCGGTCGCCGATTTTTCCGACTCCGAGTGCCGAGTCGCTCCTGACTACGAAGCGAAGGCATCCTTGCTTGCCGCCCGCGCTGGCTGGGCTGGCTGCCGCGGCGACATCACAGCGCCCGCGACGGATTCCCGCGGGCCGACCGAACCGACCACGAATAGCGCCGCTCCAGGCTGGTATTGCCGCCACATCATTCGCGCTGCTTGAAACCGATTGCCGCCGATACGCGGCCGTCAGATAGCCGTCTCAGCCGCGAACTTCAGCCGCAGTCGGACGTCCTATGAATGGGTAAATCCTGATCCGAGCGGCAGACACGGGGGCATAAGCTTTGCACTAGCTTTCGTACCGGCCGCCGGGTACAGAACTACCTGTAGCCGTGCGCGTCGCGGGCCCATTCAGGAGGTGAGCTATCGCTACGAGACTGATGAAAGGGAAAGGCGAGGCGGCCCAGCAGCAACAACAGGACTCCGCCCGCCACTTCGCCATCGAGGCGGCCCGGCTGGCCGCCAACACGCGGTGCCACAACGGTGATCCTCGACGTGCGGGGCATCTCGCCCGTCACGGATTACCTCGTGCTCGGCACCGGCACCAGTCCGCGGCAGATGAAGGCCGTCGCCGACGAGCTCGAGGAGATCGGCGAGCCGCTCGATCACGCCGCCCTCCACCGCCGCGGGTGACGACGCCGCGGGCAATTGGATCGCGGGTCGACTTCTTCGACGTCGTCGTCCACATCTTCAGCCAGGAGTCGCGGATGTTCTACGACCTCGACGGCCTGTGGGGCGACGCGCCGAAGGTGGAGTGGAAGTCCCGGCCACCGCTGGCACTGCGGTTCGACGGCCGCTTCCGCCAGGATCGACGTGCGGGCCTGCGTCTACCGCCGTCGCTGCCCGCGACTTTGTCGACGCGGCACACGGTTTCGAGGCGGAAGACGCGGCGGTCACCTCGCGTTGTGAACATGCGCTCCGATGAGCGGCGACAGCTACTTCAACACGATCCATCGTACGGCCGGCGACGCTTGGCAAAGCGCAGCCGGCCGTTTTCTTTGCCTCATCGTTTCGCGAGCGGCTACGTCGACGGTCGCGCGGTCGAGTGTTGGTCCGACGCCTCGACACCCGCGTGTGACGTTGTGACGGCCGCGGCCGGTTGGTTTCGGCAGCTCGTCCACGAAGGTCTGGCGTCGGCGAGGGACATGCCGTATCGACGCCGGGCGGCACGCACCGCCGATGACGTCCCCTGCTCCGCCAGTTCCAGACGAGGTGCTCCATCGCCGCGCGTCGTCGGCGGCGGGTCGGGTGTAGTCGCTGGCGGTGCGGCCCGCCGGCAGCACGCACGCCCAGGTGCCGAGACAACGCGGCGGCCGCCCGTTCCGCCCCCCGGCGTGACGTGCGACCCGCCGCCGCGCCACGCGAGGCGAATGAAGCCTGCGGTCGTCACCCGGAGCGCGCGTGGTGAGTCTTGGACTTCCACCACCCGCCGGCGGCCGGCCGCCGCCTCGGCGGCCAGCCACGCCTGCAGTTGGGCGCAGGTGCGGGTGGGTCGTGGCGATCTCGAGGTAGGTGAGGAACTCGCGCGCGCGTCCGGTTCCAGTTCGCCCGGCGTCGTCCGCCGTTCGCGAACGACGCGGACGGACGCGACCTCGCCCGCCGGCAGTTCCACCACCACCGGGTCGTCCGCCGGCCCGCCAGTTTCCGTACGACCGGAACTGCACGTACGCCGCCCGCCGGCCGACCCGCAGCACCCAGTTCTCCCGCCGCGCGTCGCGCGAAGGTCGCCGCCGAGCAGTAGGAGCAGCAACAGGTTGAGCGACCCCGGGAGCCACAACCAACCCGACCCGCCTGCAACCGCCGCCGGGATCAAGCCGATGCCCGCTGCCAGCAGGAGGAGCGCGAAGACGCGCGCGGGAGGACTGACTCGCGGAAGACGACGTCGTCGTGTAGATGCGGCACCTCGTGCCGCCGAAGCACCCGCATCGCCAAAGCCTCCTACTGCGACATCGACATTCGCTCGACAGCACTTCGCTGGAGTCCCACGCGCGCTCCCGAGCTGCGAATTTCGTCACCGACACGCGAGGCAATCGGACCGCTTGAGAGACCGTGCAGGGTCTCGCACGGGGCGGATCCTCCTCCGGCGTGCGGAAACACGTTTACGAAAAAAGGTAAATCGACGGAGTCCCGACCGCGCCTGCGTCCACGCTTCGAACATCGCGATCGCTCGCCGTTGGCGCGTCGGCCCCGCCGTTTTTCAGTCACCGCGTGCACCTGTCTCGGCGAAAGGTCGCCAAAACAGCCCGGCCACTCGTCATGGCCGGGCATTTCATCCGTCTGGGAGTTACCGCGTGATCGTCACGCGACGCCGACGCCGTGGCATTTCTTGTACTTCTTGCCGCTGCCGCAGGGGCACAGGTCGTTGCGGCCGACGCGGGGGGCGTCGCGGACGATCGTCTTGACCTTCGATTCGCCGTCCCCGCCCTCGGCGGCCGCGCCTTCCTCGGCGGTGGCGGCGGCGCCGCCGGCCATCGCCTGCGGGTCGACGTCGGCGGCGGTGGCGCGGACGTTCTCGCCCACGCCGTACCCGCCGGCGTCCTCGTGGACGGCCGACGTCTCGCGGTAGGCGCTCTTCGCCTGCGGCTCGGAGCGGCCGAGGCGGGCGCGGAAGATCAGGTCGGTGACCTTGTCGCGCACGCCCTGCATCATCTCCTCGAAGTAGCGGAAGCCCTCCTTCTTGAACGCGACGCGCGGGTCCTTTTCGGCGAAGGCGGTGAGGCCGATGCCGCCCTTGAGCATGTCCATCGCGTAAAGGTGGTCCTTCCAGCTCTGGTCGAAGATCTGGATCAGGACGAACTGCTCGAGGTCCGTCAGCTCCTGCCGCAGGAACCGGCGGGCCCGGGTCAGCAGCACGTCGCGCGGCGTCCGCGGGGCGGCGGGCGCGTCGTCGAAGCCCGCGTCCTCAGCCGCGTCGTCCGGGCCGCTGCCGCCTTCCAGTTCCTCCTGCAGCTCGGTCGCCGTCAGACGCACGCCGAACCGCTCCTGGTACGCCGCGGCCAACGCCGCGGGATCGTCGCCGGCCTTCTGCACGAGGCGGTCGATGTCCTGCGCCAGCGCGTCGCCCCGGAGGAACTTCTCCTGGTAGCCGATCAACTCGTCGCGCAGCTTGCGGAACGACATCCCGCGGATGTGATCGACGCCCAACTCCTTGCCGAACTTCGCGCGGGCCCACCCCTTCACGTAGTCGGCCGCGTAGACGTTGTCGAGGCTCGCCTCGTCGCCGCCGAAGACGTACGTGAGCATGTGGTCGACCGGGTACTCGATCTCACGGCGGGTGTAGGCCTCGCGGGCCCGGGCCTCGATGAGCTCCACG
The DNA here is from genome assembly GCA_030448225.1 of Phycisphaerae bacterium. The sequence continues at coordinate 4,086 of JAUJNJ010000082.1, read as the reverse complement.
ATCGCGTCGGCGGCCTTGCGGGCGGTGCGGCCGCGCGCGTCCTTGCCGTCGCCCTCGAGGAACTCTTCCGGGCTGATCTCGATCGAGAACTTGCTCTTGGCCCACCCGGCCAGCTCGGTCTCGGCGAACATCGGCTCGAGGTAGCGGACCAGGCCGTCGACGTTGCGGTTCTCGATCTGCTCCAGCGCCGCGTCCTTCAGCCGCTCCTCGACCTCCTTGGCCGTCATCTTGCGGATCTGGCTCTGGGGGAGGCTGACCTGGAAGCGGCTCATCGCCCAGCTCGACAGGCCCTTGGTGTCCCACTCGGAGGGGTCGTCGGAGATGTCCTCGCCCATGAACTCGCCGAGCGTCGCCGAGATGTTCCCCTCGGCCTCCACGCGGGCCTGGCCCTTGATGTACTCCTCGAGGTCCTCGATCCGCCGCATGCCGCGCAGGTCGTTGGCCTCGATCGCGACCTCGAAGTTCGTCTTCGCCCACTCGACGACGTTGGCGGCGACGAAGTCCTGCGTGACGTACTTGTCGACCGCGTCGCGGGTCGAGTCGCCGATCATCTCCCAGATCACCGCGTCGACCTCGCGGCCCTCGAGCACGCGCTGGCGCATCCCGTAGAACGTCGTGCGCTGGCGGTCCATCACCTCGTCGTACTCGAGCAGGTTCTTGCGCGCCAGGAAGTTCCGCTCCTCGACCTTCTTCTGGGCGCGGATGATCCCCTTGGTGATCGACGGGTGCTCGATCTCCATCCCCTCCTCCATGCCCAGCCAGCCGAGGACCTTGATCGTCCAGTCGCCGGCGAACATCTTCATCAGGTCGTCTTCGAGGCTGACGTAGAAGCGGCTGGACCCGGGGTCGCCCTGCCGCCCGCCGCGGCCGCGGAGCTGGTTGTCGATCCGGCGGGCCGTGTGCCGCTCGGTGCCGATCACGTGCAGCCCGCCGGCCTTGAACGACTCGGGCGACAGCTTGATGTCGGTGCCGCGGCCGGCCATGTTCGTGGCGATCGTGACGTTGCCGACCGTCTCCTCGTGCGCGTTCCGGTGCTGCTGGCCGGCCAGCGCCACGATGTGCGCCTCGCGCTCGTGCTGCTTGGCGTTGAGCACCTCGTGGCGGATCCCGTACTTGCGGGTCAGCAGGTTGGAGATCATCTCGCTCTTCTCGACGCTCGTCGTGCCGACGAGCACCGGGCGGCCCTTGTCGCTGACCTCCTTGATCTCCTCGATCAGGGCCGTCCACTTCTCGGGCTCCTTGCGGTAAACGCGGTCGTCGAAGTCCTCGCGGACCACCTGGCGGTTGGTCGGGATCGTCACGACCTCCAGCGAGTAGATCTTGGCGAACTCCTCGGCCTCGGTCTGGGCCGTGCCGGTCATGCCGGCGAGCTGGCGGTAGAGCTTGAAGAAGTTCTGCAGCGTGATCGTCGCCAGCGTCTGCGTCTCCTGCTTGATCGGCACCCGCTCCTTGGCCTCGATCGCCTGGTGCAGCCCGTCCGACCGCGCCGCCCCACCATCTTGCGGCCGGTGTACTCGTCGACGATCACCACCTCCATGTCGCCGGTCCGCTGCCCCACGCTCGACGACGTAATCCTTGTCGCGCTCGTAGACGACGCGGGCCCGCATCGATCGCTCCATCAGGTGCGGCCACTCCATGTTGTTGCCGACGAAGAAGCTGCCGACGCCCGCGGCCTCCTGCGCCGCGGCGATGCCCTCGTGCGTGAGGTGCACGCTCTTGCGGTCGAGCTCCACCTCGTAGTACTGCGTCAGCCCCTCCTTCTGCGCTCGGCCTCCTCGAGCCGCTTCTGCGCCTCGGCCTTGCGCTGGCGGGCCTTCTCCTTGTCTTCCTTACCCTTAGACTTGTCCTCGTCCCCTCGGCGGCCTTGATCCCGCGCTTCGCCGCGCCGACCTCCTTCTCGACGGCGTCCCACGGCTTGTTCAACTCGATCACCCGGCGGGCGACGATGTCGGCCGCCCGGTACTTCGGCGCGTCGTCGTGTGCGGCGCCGCTGATGATCAGCGGCGTGCGGGCCTCGTCGATCAGGATGTTGTCGACCTCGTCGACGATCGCGAAGTCCAGCGGGCCCTGCACCTGCTCGGCGGCCGACACCTTCATGTTGTCGCGCAGGTAGTCGAACCCGAACTCGCTGTTGGTGCCGTACGTGATGTTGCACTCGTACTGCGCGCGGCGCTTGTCGCTGCCCGGCTCGAACTCCGCCTGGATGAACCCGACCGACAGCCCGAGGTTCTCGAACGCCGGCCGAACCCAGTTGGCGTCGCGGCGGGCCAGGTAGTCGTTCACGGTCACGACGTGGCAGTGGTACCCCTGCAGCACGCGCATGTAGCACGCGATCGGCGCGACGAACGTCTTGCCCTCGCCCGTCGCCATCTCGGCGATCTTCCCCTCGCTCAGCACGAGCCCGCCGATCAGCTGCACGTCGAACGGGCGGGCGCGGAACGGCGGGCGGCTCTCGGGGTAGAGCTTGCGGACGGCGGCGTAGATCTTGTGCGGGATCGCCACGCGCTGCCACGACTCCCCGCTCTGGATCATCCGCTGCTGCACCGAGTCGTACGCCTCGAGCATCTCGTCGTCGAGCTGGTCGGGGTCGAAGTTCTGCTCGGGGTTGAAGATCTCGCGGATGCCGATGTGGCGGTCCATCGACTCGCGGAGGATCGCGAACGCCTCGGGCATAACGTCCTCGGCGCGGAGCTTCTTCTGCTTGAACCCCTCGCGCAACTCGGCGGTTCGGGCGCGCAGTTGGTCGTCGGTCATCGCCTGGACCTGCGGCTCCATGGCGGTGACCCCGTCGGCGATCCGGCGGTAACGCTTCAGCAGGCGGTCGTTGCGGCTGCCGAAAATCTTCGTGAGAAACTTGCCTACGCTGGCGGACATGGGAAACCTCGAATCAAACGCGGGAGGACGAATTCAACGAGCGGAACGACGAACGCCAACAACGTTTCGCGACGGCCCGGAGGGCCCGGCCGGCCGAGAACGCAGCGCTCGCAAATCGTGAAAGTCAGACCAGCGGGGGCGGGAGCCGGAACTGGAAGGCGGAGACGGACGGGTGGGCGAGGGCGACCGAGGCCACCTGGCGCGGGCGGACGATGCTGCTGCGATCAGCTACCCGACGCTCGGGCCGCAGCGGGACCGCGACGGCCACCGTCCGGCGGAAGCTCTGCGTCAAACGGTCGACGAGCTGGCCGGCGAGTTGCGCGACAGGCGGACGCGCGGCGGGGGCGGCGACCGCCACGCGATCGGCGCAGAGCGCCGTCGTGACCGCCATCACCGCCAGAACCTGTCGAGTCCGCCTGTTCGTCATGCGGGGCCGCAGCAGGGCACATTCTCACTATCGGACGGTTGCCACGTCAAGCCGCACCCGCCGCCTAATGATACGCTGCCCCGCCCCCCATCGGTTCATAAACCGGTGCCGCCCTGGCGACATCCCGACGTGGAAGGCGGCTGCTCGCGTGCCGCGCTCCCGGGCGACGGTCCCGTCTCGCGCATGAAACCCTTTCGCCGCCCTTCCGTCTGTACGTACGGGACGTCTTTGGCGCGGCGGGCGCGGGTGGTACACTTCCGGGCGTCCAACCGAAGGGGGCGGGCCCCGGATGCGAAGACGAATCGGATTGATCGCCCTGTTGCTGGTCGCCGGCTTCTGCTGCGCCGACGTCGCGGCGAAGACGCGCCTCGACCTCGAGGTCGGCTGGGAGGGCACGGTCCGGATGGGGCGCTGGTCGCCGGTGTTCATCACGCTGGCCGACCCGGACGGCCCCGACGCGATCGTGGAAATCGCCTCGGCTCACGACGTGGTCCACGGGATGCGCGTGCGGCAGTACGTCGGCACGCTCGGCGCGCAGCCGAAGACGTTCGTCCTGCACGTCCCGATCAACACGCTCTACAACACCGGCACGTCACCCGTGTCAATCATCGTGAGACGGGCGGACAACGCTCGCGTGCTGGCCCGCGTCCGCGACGACGAGCCGTTCCCGCTGCGCCAGTTCGAGGTCCTGGACGTGTCGCACCGCTTCTTCGGCGTCAGCGGCCGGCGAACCGGGCTCGCCACGCTCCGCTCGGCGGCGCCGAACAATCGCCTCGCGACCGGCC
>JAUJNJ010000349.1 GCA_030448225.1 Phycisphaerae bacterium | reverse complement strand
CTAAGGTCGCGAAGGGACGCGAAGAAAATGCGAATGCAAGGACGGAGAATAGGGCATGGAGGGTAGAGCAGTCGTGAGGCATCTCCTGCCGCGCTCCATTCTCGATCCTCCATCCTCTTCCTCTCTTCTTCGCGCCCCTTCGCGTCCTTAGCGGACAAGAATCCCTCTGCCGTGGACCGCGGGCACGCGTCGCCCGCCCCGCGAACCCGCCGGTCGCTACCGCTCCCGACGGGATGACAGGTCATACGCGCGCCGAATCCCGCTCAGCGATTCGGCTGATCCCCGGCGAGCTTGAACTGCGCCGCGGCCTCCTCGCCGCCGAGGGCACGGTCGTAGAGCGCGATCTCATCCAGCCGGCCCTCCAAGCCGAACAGGCGGTCGTTGCGGCCGCCGAAGAAGAACTGCGTGACGTTCGGTGGGCAGCCCGGTTCCAGGTCGCCGGCGAGTTCCGGCTCGGTCGCGCCATTGAGGTAGACGGCCACGCGGGCGCCGTCGCGCACGTACACCACGTGATTCCAGGTCTTGGGCTGGATCACGGTGCGCCCGGCGAGCGACCCGCTGAGCCGGTTGCCGTTGTAGACGAACAGCTTACCCTGCGCGTCGCGGCCCTCGGTGCCGCCGGCGCCGAGGTGGTCGACGGCGGCGTCGGTGTCCCCGTCGGGGCCGCGGGAGACGAGGTAGGCGGTCACCGGCCGAGCCTCATTGGCCAAGCCGTTCCAGAACCAGAACGCCACGCTGTAAATGTGGCCGAGACCCTTGGCGTCGGCCGTCATGCGCCCGCCGGCGAAGTGGGGGGCGCGGTTGATCACGTCTGGGCCGCTGAAAGCGGGGGAGTCGGGGCCTTCGAGGTAGAACAACACGCCGGTCTCGTGTGCGGCGGAAACGTTGCCCCCGGCCGCGTCACCGGCGGCGGGCCCGCCCCACTCGTTCAGCCGCCAGTAGGCGACAGGCTTGGATTCCAGCACCGCCTTCGCGTACGCCCCGTGCGTGTCGACCCGCGGCTTACGCGGCTTTTCCGCCACCTTCTCCAGCAGGCCGACCAGCTCGTCGGAAATCTTCTGCTCCGCGCCGACCTCCAGCCCCGCCGACCGGGCCGGCCACGTCGTGTACCCGCCGAGCGGGTGAAGCTCGGCCGGCGGGATGTAGCCGTGAGCGCCGTTGGCCAGGTAGAGGTTCACCGTGTGCGGCAGCGGGCTCTGGGCCTTGATCTTCAGCCCCGTCAGCGCGAACACCTCGTTGGGGATGGCTGCGAGCCCGAGGTCGCCGATGCGGATGGCCTGGAGCTTGAGCTCCTCCTCGGGCTTCTCGTGCAGGTAGATCGCCTCGCGCGCGTACACCTCCGCGTGCGTCTTCGGCGCCCGGTCGCCCACGCCCTTCATCACCTCGCGCGCCCACGCCAGGCGTTTCTCGTCCGGCTCGCGGACCCGCAGCTTCAGGAGCGACTCGGCCATCGCCAGAGTCACGTCCGGGCGGTACTCGATCTTCTTGTAAGCCGCGTGCGCGAGCTTCACCATGTCCTCGGTGTAGCGCTCGATGCCGTCGTGGCGGGCGGGCTTGCCGTACTCCATCCAGTGCTTGTCGCCGGCCGTGCCCTGCGACATCGCGACCATGAACGCGTCGTCGCCCGGCGCGATCAGCGCCTCGGCCTTTTCGCTGAACAGCCCCATGTAGTCCGGCGAGATCGGGTCGGCGCCGTAGTAGTGCATCGAGTAGTTCGCCAGCAGCGCCACCGGCTTGCCGTCCGGCGTGCGGAAGGCGAGCAGCGACAGGTCCGGGTCCACCGGCCCGGACGGCCCGATCACGTTGGGGTTCTGCCACCCCGGGTGCATGTTGACGCGCACCGTCACGTCGCCGAACGGGTCGGCGAACATCCGGTCCGGGCGGTAGATCCACTGCCGGCAGTGCGTCTGGTCCCAGTTCTTCACGACCGTCCAGCCCACATGCACCGGCCGCCGGTCCTTCGCCGCCCGCTCGATGCCGGCGGCGACCTGCTCGACGAAGAACGCCGGGTAGTGCGGGTCGGGCGAA
>JAUJNJ010000348.1 GCA_030448225.1 Phycisphaerae bacterium | reverse complement strand
TGGAGGTAGATCATCCCGTCGAAAGCGCCGGTGCGCGGGATGAACTTGCGGACCTCGGCGGCCAGCGCGTCCGGCGTCAGCGGCACGGCGAGCTGGATGCCGGCGGCACTTTTGCGCAGGCGGTCGAGATGCTCGGCCAGGGTGAACGGCTTGCCGTCGTAGAGGCGGATGACCTCGTACACGCCGTCGGCAAACTGGAAGCCGCGGTCCTCGACGCCGATGCGGGCGTCGGCCAGGGGGATCGTTTCGCCGTTGAGCCAGATCAGGTCATTCATGTGTCGCCGTTCTATCGCGGCATGGTCGCCCCGCCGAGTTTCTTCGTCGTGGCATGGGCGCCTCGCCCTTGGACGGAGCCTGCCACCAGCATCCCCAAGTCCACCTGAACCGGAACGAACGGGTGTTCGCGGACGTAACGCTTCGCCCACGTGGGGGACAGCAGAAACGTCCGGTCCGTCGCAGGTCCGCCGACCTCCTGCCGCCGGGGGAACAACGCGTTCAGCGCCAGCAACGTCGCACCAATCGCCACGATCACACGCTGTCCGTTGTTCATGAAGGTGTCCGCCGCCGCATAAGGTAACATGGCTCGGCGGCGCGGGCCGCGCCCGGCACTTTCTCGAATCACCGGGAGTTGAACCGCTGCGGCGATCCGCTGCGGCAGGCGGCCCTACCGCCGGCCGTGCCGCGGGCGGGTTGCCCGCGGCGATCAGGCGCGGTCGCGATACATGACGTCGGTCCGCAGGACGTACTTGCGCCCGAATACGACCTTCGCACCCTCGTGCCACCACTCGTGGGCGAAGAACAACCCCGTGCCGATCCGCGGGTCGATTGAGGCGACCACTTTGCGCAGTCCGGCCGCCCGCTCCTCGGAGTAGAACACGGTCTGCCCGCCCTCGACGCCGTCGTTGAGGTACACCATGAAGGTGAGGCGGCTCCGCTCGGTCGGGGACCGCTCGACCACCCCGTCGCGGTGGGCGTTGAATTTTTGAGACGCGTCGTACCGGTAGAACCGCAGGCGCTCGTTAAGGCCCGCGGCCACCGACCCGCCCAGCGTCGCCGGGACGTGCGGCCGTGCCCGCTGCCACAGCCATTCGGCCAGGGCGGGGTCGTCAAACGTCACGCGGTCGTTGTTGCGGACGCTGGTCATCATCCGCGGGCCGGCGGCCATGGCAACGGAGGCCGCCTCGAAACCCATGCCCTCACCCTGATCGATGAGCCGCCGACACTCGTCGCGCGTGAGGAGCCCCGCAACCGTGAACAGGTTCTCGGCGATGTCGGTTCGCATGGGCAACGCGGGCTTGCAGCCCGATGACAAATACCGGCGCGTGCCGTGGCCAGTTACCGCGCGACGATCGGCCCCGGCTTGGGAGCAGGATAGTGCCCCGCCCGGGGCCGCCGCAACGCAGGGGTTTACGTGATGCGGATCGTGAAATAGGTCGTCGGGCCGCTGACGCCGTCCTTGTCGCGGGCGGTGACGCCAATGCGGTAGGTGCCGGCCGCCTTGTACGTGTAGCTCGTGTCGAGCGATGAGCCGCCGGTGAGGGTCCGATCGACGCGGCCGTCGCCGGTCCAGTCGACGGAGTAGGTGAACGTGCCCCGCTGGTCGAGCGTGCCGGTGTCGGTGGCGATGAAGCGGAATGCGTTGGCCCGGTTGCGCCGCCCGGTGCTCGGGCCCTGCACGGTCACGTCGGGCGCGTCGTGCGCGACGTTGACCGCGAGCGCGTAGGCACTCGACCCGCCGTCGCCGTCGGCGACCCGCCCGCGGACGGCGTAGGTGCCCTGGTCGGGGAAGCTGTGGAAGGCGACCGGGTCGGGACCGTCGAGCACGTCGTCGGCGTCCGTGAAGTCGCCGTCGCCGTTGAAGTCGTAGCTGTACCGCAGCCCCTCGGCCATGTCGCCCGGCGCGTCCGTGATGGCGTCGAACCGCACCGGGGCCGCCTGCCCCTCGACCACGGGGCCGTTGACGTTGTACAACGCGGGGGGCGCGACGTTGGTCACGTCCGGCGTCGACGTCGCGGGCGGCGAGGGGGAGGCG
>JAUJNJ010000347.1 GCA_030448225.1 Phycisphaerae bacterium | reverse complement strand
AAGGCGGGCGCGGCGCAGGCGAGAACCGTTGACGCGACGACGCGCATCGCAATGGACATGACCACCTCCGGGTTGTGACGCCAACCCAACGGGCCGGCCGGGGGTGGAGGCGGCGGCCGCGCGGGACGGTTCAGCGACATCCGCGGAACGTCACGTTCGGTGCGGTGCCAACCGGGCGAACGTGGCGGCCGCCGTAACGAAGTGAGACCGACCGGACAGAAGGCGAACATGCCGATACCGGCGGCGACGTGGCGGGGGCAATCAGCCGTGCGTCTGTACCTCTCCTAATCGGCTTTCCTTGGTCAGTATGGTTCTGGGTAGGAGTGTGGCCGGCGGGAAAGGCAGGCCGCAGCCGATAGTACCCCGTGGGCCGGGGCACGTTCGAAGCCCGACCACGGCCGAGCCAACTAGTCCGGCCTGCACCAGCTTTCCCACCTTGACAGGAGATGTTTATAGGACTGTAGAGGGCGCTTAAGTTGGGTTTGCCGGCGGCCTGAACCGGGGTATGATCACCTTGGTGACCATGCTCAGGTAACGCCGATTTCTTTCAGTGCAGTAAGGGTTTTGGCTTTTCGAAGTGTTGCCACGGCCGCTACCCTTTTATCGACGGTGCCGCGGTCCGAAATCCGCGAGGCAAGCCCACCGTCAATTCAGGACTTCTCACAACAGGGTTCAGGAACGCGCGTCGCGGAGGCGACGCTCGTCACGGGATTCGCAGACGGGGCGCACGCACCGCGTCGTACAGCGCAACCTGCGCGTCGCAAAGGCTGGGTTCGGAGCGCCGGGTGGACGTGCGGTCATCGCGTCGCCGGCAGGTTAGGACGAGGAAACCAGACACCATGGGCCTGAAGTCATTCATCTCGAGCCGCGTACGGTCAACCGCTGCTGCCAACATCCGGGCCACGGTGCCTCACGCCGTGATCCGGACCGCCCGATCGACCGTCGAAACGCTGGAAGCCCGTCAGTTGCTCCACGCCGGCCACGATCACGGGGCGGAGCCTGAAGTTCCGACCAACACGCCTCCCCTGCCCGACCTCACCGCGCCGACGGCATCGGTGGTGGAGGCCGACCCGATTAAGGTCGCCGGCGGCACGACCGGGACGGTCCGAGTCCGGTACCTCGACCTGGGCGGCGCGCTCGACCTGACCACCCTCGGGAACGACGACATCGTCGTGACCGCGCCGGATGGCACCCTGCTCCCCGCCACCGTCGTCCCGCCCGACGCGAACGCCGGCGAGGCCGAGTCGTACGAGGCGGTTTACACGTTCGAGGCCATCGGCGGCACGTGGGACGCGGCGGACAACGGGGTGTACACCGTCCGAGTGAACGAGAACGTCGTATCGGACGTGGCGGGCAACGGCAACCGCAACAGCAAGGACGACGGCGATGATGATGACGGTGCCGTCGCGGTGACCGGTAAGACCGAGGTGGCGATCGAACCGCCGGCGGTGCCGCCCGAGCCGCCGCCCGCCCCCCCGCCGGCTCCGCCCCCGGCACCGCCTCCCGTGCCGCCGCCACCTCCGCCGCCGTCGGACACCGCGGCCCCGTCGGCCGCGATCGCCCCGATCGCGACGGTGGACGCGGCCGGCAGCCGGCCGCAGACGGTCACCGTCACCTACGAGGACGCCGAGAAGGTCGCCGCGTCGAGCATCGGCGTGTCCGACCTGGTCGTCGCCGGCCCGGAGCGCGCGCAGGTCGCGGTCGTCGGCGTGAGCATCGAGCCGCGGAAGGACAGCGACAAGATCACGGCCGTCTACACGCTGGCCGCCCCCGGCTCGGCCTGGGACCACGCGGACAACGGCCTCTACACCGTCACCCTTCAGCCCGGCGAGGTGCGCGACGCGGCCGGCAACGCCCCCGCCGAGCCGCTGGCCACCACGTTCTCCGTGAAGGTACCGGCCCCGCAGCCGGTGATCGACGCCGGCTTCAGCAACGGCAGCCCGGTGAACACCGGGTTCGTGGCCGAGGCGACCGCGTCGCTCGCCGACGGCAAGCTGCTCGTCGTCGGCCGCCAGGGCGACCCGGCCAACGG
>JAUJNJ010000346.1 GCA_030448225.1 Phycisphaerae bacterium | reverse complement strand
GGCGGTCGTCGACGTCGATCAGCTCACGCCCGTCGCGGCGTTCGACCTCCTGCGGCAGTGGAAGGAAAAGTTCGGAAAGTGACTCGGGCGTCCGCCGCGTCGTGCTTGCCGTGATCCCGCCCTTCTGGCCGCGGCCCGGCGGGCGGCGAGTCTTGAACCGTCGGTTCCGTCGGAGCGGACACCGGTTTGCTTCTACGCCCGGACCGCCGCGTCGCCGTCGTTGCTCCTACCATTCCCCCGGATGCCCCTGTTCCTTCGCCAGCGCCGCCGCGAGCCCGAGTGGATGGACCGCCCCGACGCCGACGCCGAGGCGCTGCGGCGGAGCCTCGTCTACATCCGCCGGATCAACAACGTCCTTCGCTACACCGGCGTGTCGCTGCGGCAGTTCAAGAAGTGGAGCCGGGCGTGGCGGCCGGGCGAGACGATCCGCATCCTCGACGTCGCCACCGGGTCGGCCGACATCCCGCGGGCGATCCTGGCGTGGGCGACGAAGCGGGGGCTGAACGTGAAAGTCGTCGGCGTCGACCTGCACCCGCAGACGCTCCGCATCGCGGCCGAGGAGGGGGCCGACCCGCGCCTAACGCTCCTGCGGGCCGACGCGCTGAGCCTCCCGTTCGCCGACGGCAGCTTCGATTACGTCCACACCGCGATGTTCCTTCATCACCTCGACGAAGCCGACGCCGCCCGCGTCCTGTCGGAGATGAGCCGCGTGGCCCGGCGGGGGATCGTCGCCGCCGACATCCTCCGCAACGGCCGCGCCTACGCGTGGATCACGCTCTTCACGCTCCTGGCCAGCCCGATGGTCCGCCACGACGCGCGCACGAGCGTGAAGGGCGCGTTCACGAAGCCCGAGGTGCTCCGACTGCGCGACCGGGCCGGCCTCCGTTACGCCAGATACGCCCGGCACTTCGGCCACCGCTTCACGCTCGCCGGCGAGAAGTAGCGACGCGTGGCTTTCGCCTCTCCGGTCGGCGCCAACGATGGGCGCTCCCGGACATCGTTTTGCCGCAGGCCCGAAGGGCACGCTGCCGCTTGTTGTGTGGGCGGGCTCCAGACCGGCGCGGCCCGGATTTGTAAAGCGGTCGCCGCCAAGGGCCGATAATGATCAGAGGTGGGGCTCCAGTCTGCCGCGGCACAGAGAGGATCTCGCAGATGAAACAGGTTCACTCGGCGCACGAGCGGCGTGAAACCGTCGGCCAGGACGCCCGCCTGTCGCCGTCCACATCGGCCGTGCGCGACTTCGGCCAACTCGCGCTCTGGATGGCCGCAACGCTCGCGGGGATGGTGACGGGCGTGCTTGTCGCCCGGGCGCCGCACTTCCGCCGGATGCAGCGGAGCGTCGGCGTCGCCGCCCCCAAGGGCAAGCGCCGCCAGTTCGCCCGCCCGACGAAGACCGAGTCCCTGCCACTGCTCGCCGGCGCGATCGTCGGCACGAGCCGCAACACCGTGGCCGCCGTCTTCGGCCCGCCCCGCGCGGCCGTCGTCAACGGCGCGATCGAGCCCGGTAGCGCCGGGTCGTCGATGTGGCAGGCGCAGACGTGGTACTACCCGCTGCAGCAGGAACAGAGCCTGGCCATGGCGATCGAGTTCGTGGACGACTCGGCGCGGCACGTCGAGTTCTTCCAGGCGCCTGGCGTCGCGGTCGCGGCGTAAGCGTCTGACTGGGGCCCGTCTTTGGATGCTCACCGCGTCACCACGCTGCCCCAGCGCGTTCCCGCCCGTCCGACCCCCTCGATGTGATCGCGCCGGTTCTCCGGCGGACACGCGGGCCTAGAACCTGAAGTACCTCCGGGGGTTACTGAGCCTACGCGCGGTCAGGGGCCCGCCACTCCGTCTCACATCTGGTCCGGATGCTCGATCCCGAGCAGGTCTAAACCCATCGCCATCGTGCGCGCGGTCAGCTGGCACAATTGCAGGCGGCTCGATCGGACCGGGTCTTCACTTTGAAGCACCGGGCAAATCACGAAGAAGCCGCTGACCGACGAGGCCAGCTCGTCGAGGTACGCGCACACGAGGTCGGCCGTCAGGAGGGG
>JAUJNJ010000345.1 GCA_030448225.1 Phycisphaerae bacterium | reverse complement strand
TGGAGGCGTGGGTGAGTGAGCGGGTGCTGAGGCTGACGTGCACGAGCGACGACATGCGGCCGCTGGCCGAAGCCGCCGGGTTTAAGCCCGGCGTCGTCAAGTGGAAGGAGGCCGAGCGGGCCGACCTGCGCGCCGAGCTCGACGCCGCGTACTTTCGCCTCTACGGCCTCGCGGACGACGATGTCGAGTACATCCTGGGCACGTTCCAAGGCGTCCGTGACGAGGACGATGCCCACGACGGCGTCGGGCCGACGCGGCAGCGCATTCGGGAAGCCCTGTCAAGACTTGGAAAGTAGGAAGGAGAAAAGGGACATTCCGAGGTAAAGCAAAAGAATGACGAACCGTTGGCCGGCGCTGGCGGCATGACCCGCCGGTGATCGAGACGGCGGCCGGCATGGGCACCGGCCGCAAGACCCTGTTCACCGGCTTTCTCCGCGGCGGGGACGTCGAAGCGGTGTGCAGGACGATCGGCTGCTTGCCGGCGGATTCATCCGACTTTCTTATCCGGATGAGTGGTGCCGGGCGTGAGGGGATGGACCGGTGGCGGGACGGCATAGCGGCGGCCGGCGGCGGGTAGCGCTTGGCGCTGCCGCATGGCTTCGCAGATCGTCCGAAGATCGTATCCAAAGTCGGCGGCGATCTCCTCCCGCACACGGCGGACTTCGGCCACGATCGAGTCGTCGTCGGTTTTGTCGTAGTCGATCATGGCGACTCCATCAGCAGTTCGGGCGTCAGGATACGCGGCGCCTTGAAACCGGCATCCGCGCACGTTCGATCGATTTTATCCGCCAACACGCCGTTGGCGAGGTGCTTGCAGTTCCACGTGAGCAGGAACGACACGCCGTGGACGGACGTGATGGCGAGATGAGCCGCGTCGAGCCGGGCCCGCGACGGAAGAGCCAGCGCCGACGCAAGGCGTTCGGCAAGGTCGCCCGTCGCTGCGTCGACTGGCAACAACGGGATGCCGGACAGTGCGTTCAACCGTTCGGCAGCCGCGGCGGGATCCCCGCGCGACGCCTCTTCGATGACGAAATCGGACACGTAGAGCTCGAACGCAACTCGATGCGAGTTCCACCATTGACGCGTCAGCATCTCGTGCGACAGTCGGACGATGTCGCGGCTCGGCCGAGCAGTCAGGTAGCTGACGACCGTGGTCTAGATATACACGGTGGGCCTCATCAACGCCCAAGATACCATAAGTTCCGGCTCGGAGTGCCGGCACGGACAGGACGCTTAATCGACGAAGAGGCTGTATTACGTCAGTCAGCTCCGGCGACAAGATCCGCCGGACGATCGAGACGGCCGTCCGCATGGGCATCGGCCACAAGGCCCTGTTCACCCGCTTTCTCCGCGGCGGCTTGCCGGAGGCGGCTTCATCCGTCACACCCCCAGGATCCGCTTCACCCGGTCCACCACGTCCTCGCCGGCGGCGTTGCCGTTCCGGGCCTTCTCCAGTTCCGCGGCCGCACGCTTGGCGCGGTCCTCGAAGCCTTCCCGCATCGCTTCCAACTCCTTGCGCGTGGCGACCATGCCGGCGGTCGCCTTGCCCAGATCGATCCAGTCCTTGGGGCCCAGGTCCGGGGCGGTGTCGTCGGTCTTGAACAACTTCTGCATGAAAAGCTGCTCGTACCGGGCGGCGGCGGCTTCGGCGAGGGTGACGGGGCCGTGCTCGCGGGCGATGGCGGTGAAGTGGGTGGCGAGCCGGGCGGCGTCGCGGACGGATTCGGTCTTCTTGAAGAACTCGCGGCGGTGCCGGCCGACCGCGCCGCGGCACACGACGTAGCCGCGGGCGAGCAGCCATTCGTGGCACTGCTGGTGGGTGACGTCCGGCCGCTGGATCATCGCCTCGTAGGCCGGGCGGTCCTCGGGGCGGAGCACGCCGTCGACTTTGAAGTGATTGAAAACCGACGGGCCGCAGCGCCGCTTGTGCGGCCGGGCAGGCTCGGGGTTATGCACCAGGTTGCGTCCGCGCCAGTCTGCACGCCAAGTGACCTGCCCGTCCGAACCCAGCTCCACCGGGGCCGCGGGCGGCTCTGA
>JAUJNJ010000344.1 GCA_030448225.1 Phycisphaerae bacterium | reverse complement strand
ATTACACCCGCGACGCGATCGCCGAGGCCCTCGCCGCGCTGGAAGCCGAGGGGTGGGCGGAAAAACGGGTCGAGCAGACCGCCGGTCGTCCCGCCGAGTCGTGGCGTCGGGTTGACGCTGATACGGAACGCGACAACGCGAAAACGCGAGAAGGGGGGGCCTAGTCCGGAGACGGGTCGGGCGGCGGATTGACCGCCGTCCGCGATCACACGTTTACGCGTAAACGCGTCGTGCATCGACTAGGAAGGACGATCCGGGATGAAGAGAAGCAATGCGCAGGAGACGAACGCTACGGGCCGGCACCGTCCCCGACCGCGACCGCCCGCGATCGTGACGCCGACGTTCGTGCGGGTGCCGCTGAGCACCGGCGGGTACGCCGTCGTCGATCCGGAGGACGCCGCGCCGGTTCTGCCGCACATGTGGTCAGTCAACCGCTACGGCCACGCCTTTGCGCGGATCGATGGCCGGACGACGTACCTCGCCCGGCTGGTCCTCGACCTCGGGCCGGGGCAGCGGGCGACGTTCCGGGACGGCGACCGACTGAACTGCCGGCGGGCCAACATCTGGTCGGCCACGGACGCCGAGGTCAACCGCTCGAGCCGGATGACCCCGAAGAACCGGGCCGGCTACAAGGGCGTTGCCGCGCGCCCGAACGGCCGGCGGTGGCTCGCCCAGATCACCGTCGACCGGCGGCGCCGCTACCTCGGCGACTTCGACACGCCAGAAGAGGCCGCCGAGGCGTACGATACCGCGGCCCGCCGGTACTTCGGCCGGTGGGCCTGCGTCAACTTCCCGCGGCCCGGGGAGCGGGCGGCGCGCGGCTGAGCGGCGCGCGCCTCGCCGGCAGCGGTTGGGACGCGCCCCCTCCCTCCGACAGGTCGCCGCGATCGGCGGTTGTCACCGCCCTCGATCAGAGCCCACCCAAGTGAGCGACGACGGCGACGAGCCCTTCCGCCTCCGCGGCCGGTGGCCGGAGGCCGGGTGAGGAGCGGTGGCAACCATGACCACGCGCCGCACTGGTCGCTGCCCGGGCCTGTCCCGGTCGTCGGCGAGCGCGGCTCGTCGCGGCTCCCTCCGCCACCTCCTACAGTCCTCGAGTAGCCCATTGGCACTCTCCCTTGAAGAGTGCCAGGCCGTTGCCTAGAATACGTCCCGCTGACGCACGTCGGACGTTCGGCCTCCCGGCCGCGCGCCGGCGGGCGAATCACTCGCTCGTGACGCAGGAGGTGCACAGACCGATGGCGAAGACCAAGACCAACGGCACGGCGGTCGCGTCCAAGCTGCATCCGCTCGGCGACCGCGTGGTCGTCAAGCCGGCCGAGCGGGAAGAGATGACCAAGAGCGGCCTCGTCCTGCCGGACACCGCGAAGGAGAAGCCGCAGCGGGGCACCGTCATCGCCGCCGGGAAGGGCCGCCGCGATGACGACGGCGACCGGATCGAGATGGACGTCACGGTCGGCGACGAGGTGCTCTTCGCCAAGTACGCCGGCACCGAGTTCAAGCTCGAGGACGAGGACCTGCTCATCCTCTCCGAGAAGGACATCCTCGCCGTCGTCACCGAGTAACACGGACCGAGAACTGAGATTCAGGTCCCCGCATCCGCATAGGAGGAGGAACAGTGGCTAAGGTTCTGGAGTTCAACACGCAGGCGCGCCAGTCGCTCAAGGAGGGCGTCGACGTCTTGGCGAACGCGGTCAAGACGACGCTCGGCCCCAAGGGGCGCAACGTCGCCCTCGACAAGAAGTGGGGGGCGCCGACGGTGACCCACGACGGCGTCACGGTCGCCAAGGAGATCGAGCTCGACGACCACTTCGCGAACATGGGCGCCCAGCTCCTCAAGCAGGCGGCGACCAAGACCAACGACGTCGCCGGCGACGGCACCACCACCGCGACGGTGCTCGCCCAGGCGATCGTCCACGAGGGGATGCGCAACGTCGCCGCCGGCGCCAACGCGATGCTGCTCAAGCAGGGCATCGACCGGGCCTCCGACGCGCTGCTGCTGCTCACCCACTACGACCCGAACCACCCGGCCGCCTCACC
>JAUJNJ010000081.1 GCA_030448225.1 Phycisphaerae bacterium | reverse complement strand
AGCCCCCGGCGCAGGCGGTGGGCGCCTCGAAGTGGCTCTCGAAGTGCTCGATGTTGTACGTCGCGATCGTGACCGTCTCGGCGGTCGCGACGATCGAACATGCGACCACGAGGACGACGAGGAGGAAAGCGGTGTCAGGCGCATGGGCGGAGTGTAACCGAACCGGTTAGGCATCAGGCGAGGGGGAAAACCGTGTCGGAATCGCAAGGCCGGGAATGGGTTGGCCGCGGGAGTCGCTTCGCGGTTTCGCAGGCACAGTCGTATCCCCCCGGGTTAGCCAGTCGGGACGACGCGAAGCGACCCTCGCGGCCCGAGCGCACAGCGGCGGGGTGTGGCGAGGTGCTGTTCCGGGTGGATGAAGCCAACTGTGCCGAAGCCCCCGGCGGAGGCGGTGCGCCTCAAAGTGGTTCTCGAAGTGCTCGATGTTGTACGTCGCGACGGTGACGGTCTCGGCGGTCACGACGATCGGGCAGGCGGCGACAACGAGAGCGGCTACGACGAGGGAAAGCGGTGAGGGGCGCATGGAGGGAGTGTAACCGATTCCCTTTACCATCCCGTGAGGGCGAAAACCGATGGGGGAGAGGTAAACGGAAAACCCCGCTCGGTCCGACGACGGCGCTTCGCGGTTTCGCAGGCCGAGGCGTTTCCTCCTGCCTACATCAGTCGCGAAAACGCGAAGCGGCGCCACCGGTCCGCGCATCTCACGGGTCGCGCTCACACCGGGGGCGGTCGGGGTGGTTCGGGGCCGGTCGTTTCTGGTAAAGGTTTGGGTCGGCCAGTACCTTCATAATCCGCCCCATGCACGACGCTGCCCCCCCAACTCCGACCGAACCGAAGACCGCCCCGGAAGCGGTGAAGTCTTCGGGCGCGCCGAAGTCGGGCGGCGAAAAAGCCCAGCCCCAACTGTCGCCGGCAATGCGACAGTACCAGCAGTTCAAGGCCCAGTATCCCGGCTACGTCCTGTTCTTCCGGATGGGCGACTTCTACGAGATGTTCTGGGAGGACGCGCAAATCGCGGCCAAGACGCTCGGCGTCACCCTCACCAGTCGAAGCCGCGGCGGACTCGGGGCGGAGGACGCGATCCCGATGGCGGGGGTGCCGTTCCACGCGGTCGAGAACTACCTGCGAAAGATGATCGCGGCGGGGCACAAGGTGGCGCTCTGCGAGCAGACCGAGGACGCGGCCCTGGCCAAGGGCCTCGTGAAGCGCGAGGTCGTCCGGCTGATGACGCCGGGCACGCTTACCGACGACCCGCTCCTCGACGGGCGGAGCGACAACTACCTCGCGTCGGTCGCGCTGGGGATCAGCAAGGCGGACGGCTACCGCGCGGGGCTTTGCTGGGTCGAGCTCTCGACCGGCGCGTGCGTGGCGACGAGTGGCTCCGAGGGGCAGATCCTCGACGAGATCGCCCGCCTGCGGCCGGCCGAGGTGCTCGTGCCGGAACTGCCGTCGGGGCGGCCGCACGACGTGGCGGGGCGGATCGAGAAGCTGGGCGTGCGGGCGGTGACGGCCCGGCCCGGGTGGCAGTTCACGCCGCACCACGCGCGCGAACAGGTGCATCGGCAGTGGCAGACGCGCACCGCCGGCGGGTTCGGCTTCGCCGACGACGACCCCGCCGTCCTGGCGGCCGCGGCGGTGCTGACGTACCTCGAGGAGACGCAGAAGACCGGCCTCGCCCACATCCGCCCGCTGCGGCGGCACGTCGTCGAAGACTACCTCGCGATCGACCCGTCGAGCTGGCGTAGCATGGAGATCGACCGCACCGTCCGCTCCGGCGAAACCGACGGCACGCTCCTCTCGGCGATCGACCGCACCCGCACGAGCATGGGCGGCCGGCTGCTGCGGCAGTGGCTCCGCACGCCGCTGCGCGACCTCGAGCACATCCTGGCCCGGCAGGCGGCGATCACGGCGTTCGTCGAGGCGCCGCAGGCGCTGAAGGGGGTGATCGAGACGCTGGAGGGGGTCTGCGACATCGAGCGCATCGTCTCGCGCATCGCGGTGGGGCGCGTCGGCCCGCGGGACCTGGCAGGCCTCGGCAAGTGCCTGACGTCGCTGCCGAAGCTCCTCGACCAGCTCCGCGCGATCGGCCGGCCGGACGACGTGGCGCCGGAACTCGGCGCGCAGCGGGCGTTCGTCGCCGAGCAGGCGAAGTTCGTCGCCGGCGCGATCAAGCCCGACCCGGCGCCGCACCTGCGCGAGGGGGGCGTGATCGCGGCCGGGTTCGACCCGGAGCTCGACCGCCTCCGCGACATGGGCACGAACAGCCAGCAGTGGCTCGCGAGTTACCAGGCGAAACTCGCGGCCGACAGCGGCATCCCGTCGCTCCGCGTCGGCTTCAACAAGGTGTTCGGCTACTACATCGAGGTGACCGAGACGCACAAGGCGAAGGCGCCGGCCGAGTGGATCCGCAAGCAGACGGTGAAGAACGCCGAGCGGTACATCACCGACGAACTGAAGAAGTTCGAGGACGAGGCGCTGGGCGCGTACGACCGATCGGTCGCCCTCGAGCAGCAACTGTTCGAGCGCGTCCGGCAAGCCCTGCTGCCGCACGTGCCGGCGTTCCAGGAACTGGCGCTGTCGATCGCGCGCGTCGACGTGCTGGCGGGGCTGGCGCTGCTGGCACAGGAGCGGCGGTACTGCCGCCCGGCGGTGACCGAGGAGCGCGTGCTGGAGATCGTCGACGGCCGGCACCCGGTGCTCGACATCCAGCTCGGCAGCGAGTTCGTCGCCAACGACACCCGCTTCGACGCCGACGACACGCTCGGCCTCATCACCGGCCCCAACATGGCCGGCAAGAGCACGTACATCCGGCAGGTCGCGCTGATCACGCTGATGGCGCAGCTCGGCAGTTACGTCCCCGCCAAGAGCGCCACCGTCGGCATCGCAGACCGATTGTTCACCCGCATCGGCGCGAGTGACGAACTGCACCGCGGGCAGTCGACGTTCATGGTCGAGATGACCGAGACGGCGAACATCCTCAACAACGCGACCGACCGCAGCCTTGTGATCCTCGACGAGATCGGCCGCGGCACGAGCACGCTCGACGGCCTGTCGCTCGCGTGGGCGATCGCCGAGCACATCGCCAGCACGGTCCGCTGTCGCACGCTTTTTGCCACGCATTACCACGAACTGACGGACCTCGCCCAGCGGTTCCGCGGCGTGCGGAACCTCAACGTGGCCGTGCGGGAGTGGGAGGACCAGGTGATCTTCCTGCACCGCATCGTCGAGGGCGGCACCGACCGGAGCTACGGCATCCACGTCGCCCGGCTCGCCGGCGTGCCGAAGCAGGTCCTCGACCGCGCGCGGCAACTCCTGTCGGAACTCGCGGTCCACCACGTCGGCCACAACCGCGCGGCGAAGAACCGCAAGGCCGACGACGGCGTCCAACTGCAACTCTTCGCCGATCCGGCGAAGGAACTTGCCAAAGCGCTGGCGGTCGTCGACGTTGATCAGCTCACCCCCGTCGCGGCGTTCGACCTCCTGCGGCAGTGGAAGGAAAAGTTCGGGAAGTAGGGCATGCCCCTGTTCCTTCGCCAGCGCGCCGCGGGCCCGAGTGGATGGACCGCCCCGACGCCGACGCCGCGGCGCTACGGCGGAGCCTCGTCTACATCCGCCGGATCAACAACGTCCTTCGCTACACCGGCGTGTCGCTGCGGCAGTTCAAGAAGTGGAGCCGGGCGTGGCGGCCGGGCGAGACGATCCGCATCCTCGACGTCGCCACCGGGTCGGCCGACATCCCGCGGGCGATCCTGGCGTGGGCGCGACGAAGCGGGGAGCTGAACGTGAAGTCGTCGCGTCGACCTGCACCCGCAGACGCTCCGCATCGCGGCCGAGGAGAGCCGACCCGCGCTCTAACGCTCCTGCGGGCCGACGCGGCGCAGGCCTCCCGTTCGCCGACGGCAGCTTCGATTACGTCCACACCGCGATGTTCCTTCATCACCTCGACGAAGCCGACGCCGCCCGCGTCCTGTCGGAGATGAGCCGCGTGGCCCGGCGGGGGATCGTCGCCGCCGACATCCTCCGCAACTTGCCCGCGCTACGCGTGGATCACGCTCTTCACGCTCCTGGCCAGCCCGATGGTCCGCCACGACGCGCGCGGCGTGAAGGGCGCGTTCACGAAGCCAGGTGCTCCGACTGCGCGTCGGGCCGGCCTCCGTTACGCCAGATACGCCCGGCACTTCGGCCACCGCTTCACGCTCGCCGGCGAGAAGTAGCGACGCGTGGCTTTCGCCTCTCCGGTCGGCGGCAACGATGGGCAGCCGGACATCGTTTTGCCGCAGGCCCGAAGGGCACGCTGCCGCTTGTTGTGTGGGCGGGCTCCAGACCGGCGCGGCCAATGGATTTGTAAAGCGAGTCGCCGCCAAGGGCCGATAATGATCAGGGTGGGGCTCCAGTCTGCCGCGGCACAGAGGATCTCGCAGATGAAACAGGTTCACTCGGCGCGCAGGCGGCGTGAAGCCGTCGGCCAGGACGCCCGCCTGTCGCCGTCCACATCGGCCGTGCGCGACTTCAGCAACTCGCGCTCTGGATAGCCACAACGCTCGCGGGGATGGTAGACGGGCGTGCTGTCGCCCGGGCGCGCACTTCCGCCGGATGCAGCGGAGCGTCGGCGTCGCCGCCCCAAGGGCAAGCGCCGCCAGTTCGCCCGCCCGACGAAGACCGAGTCCTGCCACTGCTCGCCGGCGCGTCGTCGGCGCGAGCCGCAACACCGTGGCCGCCGTCTTCGGCCCGCCCCGCGGCGACCGTCGTCAACGGCGATCGAGCCCGGTGGCGCTTGGGGTCGTCGATGTGGCGAGGCGCGACGTGGTACTACCCGCTGCAGCAGGAACAGAGCCTGGCCATGGCGATCGAGTTCGTGGACGACTCGGCGCGGCACGTCGAGTTCTTCCAGGCGCTGGCGTCGCGGTCGCGGCGTAAGCGTCTGACTGGGGCCCGTCTTTGGATGCTCACCGCGTCACCACGCTGCCCCAGCGCGTTCGCCCGTCCGACCCCCTCGATGTGATCGCCTTCCGGTTCTCCGGCGGACACGCAGGCCTAGAACCTGAAGTACCTCCGGGGTTACTGAGCCTACGCGCGGTCAGGGGCCCGCCACTCCGTCTCACATCTGGTCCGGATGCTCGATCCCGAGCAGGTCTAAACCCATCGCCATCGTGCGCGGTCAGCTGGCACAATTGCAGGCGGCTCGATCGCACCGAGGTCTTCGCTTTGAAGCACCGGGCAATTCACGAAGAAGCCGCTGAACTTCGTGGCCAGGTCGTAGAGGTACGCACAGGAGGTGGGGCTTCAGGTCTTGGCCCACCGCGTCGACCACCTCGCCCAGTCGCAGAATCTGCTTGACCAACGCCAGTTCGTAAGGCGACTCCAGCAGCAGGTCGCCGCCGGTGGAGGTGATGCCGCGTTCGGCCGCCCGCCTGAAGATCGAGCAGATCCGCGTGAGCGTACTGCAGGTACGGGGCGGTGTTCCCCTCGAGCGAGAGCATCTTGTCCCAGTCGAAGAGGTAGTCGCTCGTCCGGTCCTTCGACAGGTCGGCGTACTTGATTCCGCCGATGCCCACTACGCCAGAGCGATCGACGTGCGCTGCTCCTCGGGCAGCTCCGGGGCTCTTTCGGTCACGACCTTCAGCGCCCCGCTCCTCCGCCTCCACCAGCAGGTCACGCAGCTTCACGTTGTCGCCGGAGCGGGTCTTGATCGGTTTGCCGTCCTCGCCCAGCATCGCCCCGAACGGAGCGTGTTCGAGCGCGCCTCACCCGCCGCCCGCGGGGCGCGGAGGCCCACCGGCGGCGGAACGCGGCGAAGACCATCGCGAAGTGGTGCGCCTGCCGGGAGTCGGTGAAGTAGATGACCCGGTCGGCGCGCCAGTCGGTCTTCAGCGGCGCATGCTCCGCCGGCGTCGGCTTGGGTTCCTGGACGCGGAAGTAGAGGGCAGCGAGGTCGGTGGCGGAGTAGGGGAACCCGCCGTCGCTCTTCTGGACGATGATCGGCACGGGGTTGCCGTCGCGGCCGGCGTAGCCGGGCAGGAACACGCACGTCGCGCCGCCGGAAACCGTCGCGAACGGCTTCTGGACCGTCCAGTTCTCCAGGCTCGTCGGCCGCCTCCTTCGCCGCCCCGGCGTCCGTGGTGGTCGCGTCTTCATCCTCTTCCACCACGGCGGCCGCCGTCGCGGTCGGGCCTTCGCCCGTGTACGCGCCCGGCGTGATGGGCAGTGCCGCGAGAAGTTGGTCGACGGTCGGCTGGAGCCGGTCGCGGTAGAACGACTCGGCCCGCTCGTCGGCGTCGGTCAGCGTGACGTTGAGCTGGCGGTAAATTTCGGTGTAGTGCCGGTGCGTCTCGACCTTCATCCGGGTCCAGAGCGCGACGGCGTCCGCCTCGCCGGATTGTAGCTCGACGACGGTCTTTCGGGCCGTCTCCTTGAAGCCGGCATTTGCACGGAACCGCTCGGTTGCTTCTTTGTAATAGCGGTCGAGATCCTCGATCGACAGAGCCGCGTCCGCCTGGCCCGTCGAGCGCGCAGGTGGTGGATGAGCATCCCGAACTGCGTGCCGAAGTCGCCGATGTGGTTCTGCCGCACCACGGTGTCCCGCCAGTTCCAGCACCCGAGCGCAGGCGTCGCCGATGATCGTGCTGCGGAGGTGGCCGACGTGCATCTGCTTGGCGACGTTGGGGCCGGAGTAGTCGATCACGACGGTGCGTGGCTGCGGCAGCGCTCGACGCCGAGGCGCTGCAGGTCGGCCGCCACGGCCTTCGCCTGCGGCCAGCCATGCCGGTGACAATCGCACGTTGATGAACCCGGGCCCGGCGATGCTCACCTCGGTCGCCATCTCGCCCAGCGCGAGCTTCGCCTTGATCTGCTCGGCCACCGCGCGTGGGTTGGTCTTCTGCCCCGTGCGGCTCGGCGACCAGCTTGGCGAGGCCCATGGCGGCGTTGGCCTGGTAGTCGCCGAACTTCTCGTTTTGGGCAGGGCCGATGAGCGGGTCGGCGTCGAAGCCGAAGGCGGCGGCGATGGCGGCCCGGAAGGCGGCGTCGAGTTGGGAGGCGATGGTCTGCATATCAGGATCCGATGGGCCGCCGGCGGCCCGTTCCACGGCCGGGCGTGGGGTGAGGATGCTACAGCAGAATGCGGCATCTCCATGGGCGACGGTGGGGCGAGGCAGTTCCCCGCGGCAGCGAGACTGGTCTCTGCTCCCCTTTCATGCACACGTGCGAGCGGGAGGTGGGCCGAGTCGGGGTGCGATGTGTCGCCTGACCGGGAAGTGGCACGGCCGCCGCTTGCGGGTTCGCGGCCTCCGCGAGCGGCGTCGCGACGTGCAAGCGAATCCGCGTCGACTGGCTCACGAGCTGCGAAAACCGCCCACGACGTAGTTCCTTATTAATCACGCCTGCATTCTGCCGCCTCCGGCCCGGCAGCACTGGCACGGAGGCGCGCGGCCGCTGTGCATCCCCGCCAACTGCCGATACATTACCGGACGACGGGTGCCCACGGCCGGGGCACCGACCGTTCGCGTTTTCGGCGCAGCGGCGACGACCGCGCGTCTTACGATCGCGACCTTCCTCGGAGGGCGTCATTGGCCACGGCTTCGGACATGACGGACAAGACGAAGAATCGGCTGAAGTTCACCGTCCGCTGGGGCATCGCCGCCCTCGGCGTGGTGGGTCGTCAGCAACATCAACTTCACCGACCGCGTCCTGGTCCTCGACCCCACGACGAAGCTGCCCGAATACGTCCGCGTGCTCGGCAAACCCGGCGAGCAGGACGCGACGTTCATCATCGCGCGGCGGGACGGCGGGGCAACGCGGACGGTCCCCCGCGGCGAGCTTTGGGTCCGGCCAGACCGGCGATCGGTTGACGTGCGGCAGGAGGGCGGCGACGGGGCCCGCTCGCTGAAGCTGCTGGCGGTGAAGCCGGGGGCGGCGATTGGTAACGGCGTCCGCGCGGTTCGCGAACTCGTCGTGGAAGACCCGGTGACCGAGCAGGGCATCCTCGTGCGGCCGGACCAGATCGTCGGGCCGCAGGACCTGGAGGTCGCCTCGCCGTACGTCGAGGTCGGGCTGACGCATGGTGCGGGGCCGACCGCACGTTCCTGGCAGCGCAGCTGCTGGTGCTGCCGGTGAGCTACCTGCTGACGAGCATGCGGTGGCACATCCTGCTCCGCATGCTGAAGATCGACATCAGCCTGCGTCGCGCGCTCGTGATCAACATGGTCGGCGCGTTCTACAACTCGTTCATGCCCGGCACGACCGGCGGGGACCTGATCAAGGCGTACTACGCCTCCAAGCACACGCCGCTGCGGACGCGGGCGGTGATGACCGTGCTCGTCGACCGCGTCATCGGCCTGCTCGCGCTGATCATCCTCGGCGGGATCATGGCCGCCTACCAATGGGACGTGGAGGAGTGCCGCCGGGTGGCGGTGGCGTCGGGCGTGCTGCTGGCCGGGGTGGCGGTGGGGATGGTCGTCTTCTACAACCGCACGCTCCGCAGGGTGAGCGGCCTGTCGTTCGTCCTGAAGCGCCTGCCGATGCAGGCGCAGGTGGCCAAGGCGGTGGAGGCGATGGAGGTGCTCGGCGGGCGGCCGGTGCCGGTGCTGGGCGCGGTGATGCTGTCGTTCCCGGTGCACGCGATCTCGATCCTCTCGGCCACCTTCGCGGGCATGGCGTTCGGCCTCCCGCTCAAGCCGTTCTACTACTGGGTGGTCGTGCCGGTGGTCGCGGCTCGTCGGGGCGGTGCCGATCTCGCCGCAGGGGCGGGCGTGATGGAGTTCTTCGCTGTGCAGCTCACGAAGCGCTGGCCACGATCAGCCAGGCGTTCGTGCTGACGATGTCGATCCGCCTCGTGCAGATGTTCTGGAACCTCGTGGCTGGCGTGTTCGTCCTCCGCGGCGGGTACCACGCGCGACCGCGAAGGAGCAGCACGACCTCGAGACCGACGAGGACCCGGCCGCCGCCGCCGACCGCACGCCGCGGTCGGACGAGCGCTGAGCGCGTCGACGCCGCTCCTGACGCCCGAAACATGACGCCCGCCGGCGCCTTGGGCCCGCCATGCTCCGGAAGGTCGACCGACTCATCCTCCGCGTGCCCAACCTGCAAAGCGCGGTGAGCTACTACCGCGACGTGCTGGGCCTGCGCCTCGTCCGCCAGGAGCAGAAGATCGCCAGCTTCCGCCTCCAGGACGACGCGACCGAACTCGTGCTCCACACCGACCCCGACCTGCCCGCCGAGGCCGCCTACTACCTCGTCGACGACGTGCGCGACCTCTACAAGCGGCGCGTCGCCCTGAAGCTTCAGTTCACGAGCGCGCCGGCCCCGGTGTCGCGCGGCTACCGCGCTGCGGCGAAAGACCCGTTCGGCAACGTGATCCTCCTGCTCGACCGCACGGCCGAGGCGGGGGGCAAGGCCGTGATCGAGGACGCGCGGTCGGCGGGCACCGGCGGGCTGTTCGCCGGCGTCGAGACGAAGCTCAAGCCGAAGAACGATTTGCTCGCGCAGCTCTACGAGAAGACCGCCCGCACCGCCGACGATCTGCCCTACACGCCGCACTTCGAGGGGATCTACAAGCCGTACGTGACCGCCTTTGACGACCCCAAGCCAACGCGTCAGGAGACGTGGCGCCACCTGCTCAACCTCCGCAAGCGCGGCGCGCTGGCGAAGCTCGGCGAGGCGCGGTCGAAGCCCCCGGAGATCGCACCCGAGGCGGCCGCCGAACTGCGGCGACTGCTCGGCGACGACGTCGGCAAGCGCGACCGCCTGCCGTATTCGCCCCGCTTCGACGCGCTCGTCGACGCGTTCAACAAAAAGCAGCCGCGCCCCCTCTCGCCTCACCTCGTGTGGCGACTCGTGGCGACGCTCGCGAAATAAGACGTTCCATGCTGGGAGCGATAATCGACGTCACTTCCACGTCCGCCCCCTTTTAGCCGCCGCCCCAAGGGCCGCGCTCTGCCGCGGGTTTATCGCGTACGATCCCAAGCTCCACTCACTCCAATGGCGAAACAACCGACCTTGGAACAGACGTTGGATGCGCTGTCAGCAGTGCAGCGCGACCCGTCTGCGCCAGACGCCACGGATCGCTTGCGAGCATCGCTGCAATCGCGCTGGAACGTCGCGGTGGCCAAGGCGGCCGCAATCATTTCCGATCGCCGGCTCGACAGGCACAGGCCTGACCTAGTCGCGACGTTCGACCGCCTGATAGAGGCGCCGGCGAAGCGCGACGCGCAGTGCGTCGGCATGATCGCCGTCGTCCGCGCGCTGCTGGAGCTTCAGGCCGCGACGCCTACTGTCTTCCTGGCTGGCCTGCGGCACCGGCAGTTCGACGGCGCCCCCGAACACGGCCGGCCCACCGACTCCGCGGGCCCGCTCCGCGGCTACTGCGGGCTGGGCCTGCTGGCGATGCGCCACCCGGAGGCGCACGTGGAACTCGTGAACCTGCTGGCCGACCCCGAGGTGCCCGCGCGGGTGGCGGGGGCGCAGGGGCTGTCGGCCGTCGGCGGCGAGGGGGCGGCGTGGGTGCTGCGGCTCAAACTGCTGACGGGTGCCGCCGAGGGCGAGGCCGGCGACGTGCTCGGCGAGTGCATGGCGGGCCTGCTCCGGCTCGACCCGGAGCGGTCGCTGTCGCTCGTCGCCTCATTCCTGGAGAATGACCGCGCCGGCACCGCCGCCGCCGCGGCGGCCGCGTTCGCACTGGCCGAGTGCCGCCACGCCGCCGCCGTCTCGATCCTGACCGCGGCGGCCGATCGGGCCGAAGACGACGAAGCGAAACGAACGTTGCTGCTGGCACTCGGGGCGTCGCGATCGACCGAGGCCCTCGAGTACCTCCTCGCGGC
The DNA here is from genome assembly GCA_030448225.1 of Phycisphaerae bacterium. Next base: position 16,985 of record JAUJNJ010000081.1, on the reverse strand, counting down.
GTTGCCGTCGGCGCCGCCTCCCGCCGCCGCCGCCGCGCTCGAGGCGGCGGCGATGTTCGGCAGGGATCCCGGCGTGCGGGAACGAGTGGCACGGATCGTCGACGCCCGCGCCGACCCGTCACTCCGGCGGACGTTCGCCGTGGTGTTCGCCGATTCCAGACCCTGAGCCGCGCGAAACTTGCCGAGGGAACGTGCCATGCCCGAAACTCCGCCCGAGTCCGCGACCGATACCCTGAAGTCCGTCTTCGGCTTCCCCGCCTTTCGCGAGGGACAGGGCGCGGCCGTCGCGAAGCTGCTCGCGGGGCGATCGGTGCTGGCGATCTTCCCCACCGGCGGCGGCAAGAGCCTTTGCTATCAGCTCCCGGCCCTCCTGCTCGACGGTCTGACGCTCGTCATCTCGCCGCTGATCGCGCTGATGAAGGACCAGATCGACTTCCTCACGAGCAAGGGCGTCGCCGCCGCCCGGCTCGACTCGAGCGTCACGAGCGACGAGGCCCGGCAGGTCTACGCCGACATCAACTCCGGCCGGCTGAAGATGCTCTACGTCGCGCCCGAGCGGCTCGGCAGCGAGCGCTTCGTGCAACTGCTGCGGCGGCTGAAGCTGTCGATGATGGCGGTCGACGAGGCGCACTGCATCAGCGAGTGGGGCCACAACTTCCGCCCCGACTATTTGAAGCTCGCGAAGCTCAGCCGGGAGCTCGGCGTCGAGCGCGTGCTGGCGCTGACGGCCACCGCCACACCGTCGGTCGCCGCCGACATCGCCCGCGCGTTCGACGTCGATGAGGCCGACGTCGTGCGCACCGACTTTCACCGCCCGAACCTCACGCTCCACGTCACGCCGGTGGCGGCCGACGAACGGTTCCCCCTGCTGCTGGGGCGGCTGCGCGACCGGGCGCGCGGGCCCACGATCGTCTACGTGACGCTCCAGAAGACGGCTGAGGAGGTCGCCGCCGCCCTGGCCGACGCCGGGCTGCCGGCGACGGCCTACCACGCCGGCCTCGACGCCGACACGCGCCACGCCGTGCAGGACGCGTTCATGTCGTCGCCCGACGCGATCGTGGTCGCGACGATCGCGTTCGGCATGGGGATCGACAAGTCCGACATCCGCGGCGTCTACCACTACAACCTGCCCAAGACGCTCGAGAACTACGCGCAGGAGATCGGCCGTGCCGGCCGCGACGGGCGGCCGAGCACGTGCGAGACCCTCGCGTGCGGCGACGACGTGACCGTGCTCGAGAACTTCACCTTCGGCGACACGCCCACGCCCGAGGCGGTGGCGTCGCTCCTCGACGAGTTGCTCGGCGGCGGCGACGCGTTCGACGTCTCCACCTACGAGCTGTCCGGCACCCACGACATCCGCCCGCTCGTGGTCGAGACCGTGCTGACGTACCTCGAGCTCGACGGCGTGATCGACGGAACCGGCCCGTTCTACGGCGAGTACAAGTTCCAGCCGCGGCGGCCGTCGGCGGAGATCCTCGCCGGGTACGACGCCCCCCGCGCCAAGTTCCTTCGCGGCGTGCTGGCGCAGGCGGAGAAGGGGCGGACGTGGTTCAAGCTCGACCTCGCCCGCGTCGTGCGCGCCACCGGCGAGCCGCGCGAGCGCATCGTCGCGGCCCTCAACCACCTCGAGGGACAGGGCGACATGACGCTACAGGTGGCCGGGCTGCGGCAGGGGTATCGGCTGAGGCAGCCGGACGTGGATCGTGCGGCGCTGGCCGCCTCGCTGAGCGAGCGGTTCGCCGAGCGCGAGCGGCGCGACGTCGAGCGTCTGACGCAGATCGTCTCCTACGTCGAGCACGACGGATGCCGCACCCGCTTCCTGCTCCGCTACTTCGGCGAAGACCTGCCCGCCGACTGCGGCCACTGCGGCTGGTGCGAAGGCGTGCGGCCGGGAACGCTTCCGGCGAGGCACGCGCCGCCGCTGGGCGAGCGCGAGGCGGCGCTCGTTCGATCGGTGCGTACCGACGGCGGGGCGGCACTGGCGTCGCCGCGGCAGGTCGCGCGGTTCTTGTGCGCGCTCACCTCGCCCTCGGCGACGCGGGCCAAGCTGCCGCGCCACCGGTCGTTCGGGGCGCTGGCGATGGTGCCCTTCCAACAGGTGCTCTCGTTCGCGGAGGCGCAGCGGTAGAGGGATGGGCCGAAGCGGGACGGCCGCCCGCAACGATAGAGACTGTGCCCGCGGAGGAACATCTGGTCTCTACAGGTCCCTCTCCGCATCCGCGGCGGCCGCGGGCTTGCTCGGTTGGGTGGGCTGCGTGGCAGGGGTGGGCTTGAAGCCTTGTTCCTTCATCATCTCGCGCAGCTTCTCGACCTCCAGCTTGCGGCGGTGTTCGAGGTACTGCTGGAGGTCGGCGTCGAGGTCGGACGGGCGGATGAACAGGTTCATCCCGTTGTCGAGTTGGATCATCCCGATCGCCCGCTCCTGCGCCAGGCCGGCGCCGGCGGCGGGCGTGGCGTTCTGGTTCCAGACGTACACGCCCTTGGCGTTCACGAGGTAGCCGAGGCCGGTGAACCCGGCGATGCTCTCCAGCGCCTCGCGCACGCTGGCGTTGTCGAGCACGAGCGTGATGTTGCGGAACTCCGGCGACACCCGCTGCACCGCGCCCGGCTCGACCGAGAACTCGACGCCGCTGTATTGCGCCAGCTCGGTCAGCACCTGGCTGACGTCGACGCCGTTGTAGCGCACGGTGATCGTCTTGCCGAGCTGGTTGCGGACCTGCGTCTCCTTCGGCACGACGACGATGCTGTCGCCCCACGGGTACCACGTGAGACCCGTGTCCTTCGCCAGCGACTCCAGCGCCTCGCCCATCGTCGCGTTGCGCGGCACCGAGACCGGCTGCTCGGGCTTGACCGTGTCGCCCGGGCGGAACTCGACGGCGAACGCCGACTTCAGCTCGAGCAGCTTCCCGTCGACCGCGTCGACGAGCTGGCGCACGGTCGGGCGGGCGCTGGGCAGGGCGATCGGGGTCGAGTTGAGCAGGTCCAGCGCCTGCAGTTCCTGCACGGTCGACCGCCGACCGAGCCGCAACAGCGCCGGCGTCGGCCGCAGCTCGACGGCCTGCTCCCGCAGCACCGTCTCCAGGCCGAGCTTGCGCGCGATGGCGGCCAGCGCCTCGCGGAGCGTCTGGTTCTCGATCGTGGCCGTCACCTTCGTCTGCTCGCCCCAGGGCAGCAGGTCCCACACGGCGCGGTCGGCGTCGATGCGCACGCCGGTTTCGCGTGCGATCCCCTGCATCGCGTTGGGCAGTTCCGTGTCGATCGCCAGCTTCACCGGCTTGTCGAGCGCTTCGTTGATGAGGGCGGAACTGTCCTGCGCGCGGGCGACGACTGGAGTTAGGCCTGTCGAACAGAGCGCGAGCGTCAGGACGGCGGCGGCGGCGGCGGCAACGGGGAAACGGCGCATCGGGCACTCCATGCGGGTCGGCGTCGAGCGGGTCGGTGTTGTCGTGAGGCGACCACGGTCGGTCGCGGCCGCCCCCGGGCCGGGCACCGAGACCGGTGCGGTCAGAAGGGGCCGGCGGCCGTATCTTGCACCGGGCGGGCGCGGCTGGCAATGAGGACCTGCGACGGGCGCGAGATCACGTCACGGGCGTAGTGCCGGAGCGTGGAAGTCGTTCGGACGCGGTCGGACGGGCCAATCGCGACGACGATCGGCGCGGCGGCCGTCTGCGGCGACGGGGCGGCGTCGGCGTTGACGATGCGAATCACCTGCGCGGGCGGGTCCGCCGAAACCACCGTGTCGCGCTCGACGTTCGTGCCCTGCGGCCGCATCGCGAGGAACGCCACGCCGGCGCCCACGATGACCGCGGCCGCCGCGGCTGCCCAGCGGCGGAGGCCGAACCCGCCGCCGATCTTGTACGACTGCACCGGCTCGTCGAGCTCGCCCACGGCGGCGGAAACGTGCGCGGCGAACGCGTCCCAGCGGACGCCAGGGAGCGGCATCGACTTCAGGTTGGCATCGATGTCGCGGTACTCGTCGAGCAGCGCGCGCGCGTCCGGATCGCGCTCGAGGCGCGCCTCCAGCGCGGACCGCTCGGCGATCGCGAGGTCGCCGTCGAGGTACCGGCTGATCGAGAATTCGAGTTCGTCCTGAGTCATCGTCCCTCACGTCCCGGCGTCCGCCGACGCCCGCTGCTATTCTTTCACATAGACGGCCCGCGCGTGCAAGTGTCGCGACGCGCGTCTCACATATGTTCTTTGAGCAGTTCCCTCAATTTTTTGCGTCCCTGGAACACGTGCCACTTCACGGCCTCGACGCTGCAGTTCAGCGCCTCGGCGACCTGCTTTTGCGGCATCTCATCAATGGTGAACATGATGATCGCCGTCGCTGCTTTTCCGGGAGCTGCCCCAGCGCCTGCTGAAGCCGCCGGCCCATCTCTTCGCTCTCGAGCCTGCGGACTGGGTCACCGCTCTGAGTCATCGAGTCGCTGCCGCCGCCGGCGGTGTCGACCTGTTGCGAATCGGCCGGCCCGAGCAGGTCGTCGAGCGGGAGCTGCGACCGCGTCTTGCGGCTGCGACGAAAGTTCAGCGACAGGTTCGAGACGATCCGCATCAGCCACCCGCCGAACGCCTCGGGCTTCTGAAGGGTGGCGAGGCTGCTAAACGCTTTCAGAAAGGCGTCTTGCGAGACCTCTAACGCGTCGTGACTGTTGCCGAGCAGCCGATATGAAACCGCAACCGCCTGGCGCTGGTACCGCCGGATCAGCTCGTCGAACGATGTGCGATCGCCTCCCAGCGTCCGCTCGACGAGCGCCCCATCGGTCGGCGAAGGCGAGCCGGTACCCCGGGGGTCGGCAGGATCGGTCGCCTTCTCCTCCATAGGATGGACACTGTAGCCAGAGGCCGGTTAGCGCAATCCGAGAAAAAACTGTGGCGGGTCTTACCGACCGCCCTCCGCGCCGGTCGCACCGCGGCAGGACCGGTGCAGCCGCCCCAAGTGTCCAAACTTTCTAAGTGGCGACAAGGCCGAATGATACCGATCGGCTATTGGTTTTTCAGCCGGCGGCCGGGTGAAGCAGTTCGCGCGCGTACGTGCCCGCCACCTCGGCCAGCCTTTCCGGACCTTCCCCGGCGTGGGATTTCATCCGCCTGACGAGGCCGCTGCCGACGATCGCCCCGTCGGCGACGCCCTCAAGCTGGGCGACGTGTCGGGCGGCCGAGATGCCGAAGCCGACGCAGACGGGCCGGTCGGTCATGTCTTTCAAGCGGCGCACGTTGTCTGCCAGATCGGCCGGCAGTTGGTCGCGCTCGCCGGTGATACCCGAAATTGAGAGGTAATAAACGAAGCCGCTGCTGAGGCGGACGATCTCCTTGCGGCGCTGCGGCGTGGTGGTCGGGGCGACGAGCAGGATCGTGTCGAGCCCGCCCGCCCGGACGACGTCGCACGTTGCGTCGGCCTCCGGCGGCGGGAGGTCGGGCAGGATCAGCCCGTCGAACCCGGCGGCCTTCGCGTCGGCCACGAATCGGGCGAGGCCGTACCGGAAAACGACGCTGTAGCTGACCATCGACACCAACGGCAGGCCCACCGTCGACCGGGCGGCGGCGACGGTGCGGAAGACGTCGCCGACCTTCATCCGGCTCGCCAGCGCGACGTTGAACGCCTCCTGGATGATCGGCCCGTCGGCGACGGGGTCGGAGTAGGGGATGCCGATCTCGATCACGCTCGCGCCGGCCGCCTCGAGCGCGGGGAGCGCGGCGCCGGTCGTGGCGAGGTCCGGGTAACCGGCCGGGATGAACGGCACGAGGCCGATGCGCCCCCGGCGACGCGTCTCGGCGAAGGCCTCGGCGATGCTGCGGGAGGGCGGGCGAGCCGCCGGTGGTGTGGTTGATTGCATGAGCGGTGAGCGGGCGATGATACGGCCGCTCGGAGACGGGTCAAGGTACGCCATGTAGACCTCACGACCGCCCGGAGCAGGCGTCTCGGTTACTCCTTCGCTTGCCGGCGAACCGTTTACGGAAGTCCCGTACTAGGGACCTCTGGCTTACGCCTGCGGCTATCAAGTGCGGTCAGGCGTTTTCGTGGACGGCGAACATGCCGCGACCGAACTGTCTGAAAGACGGGACGCTCGGTGCTGCACGGTCAGCCGATGCCGAGCGTGTCGAACGACCAGGCGCTCCTCGGCATGAACCGGGTCGGGTCGAACTCGAAGGTCGGCCCGAAGCCGTGGTCGACGACGCTGCCGACGTTGATCTTGCCGGCGCGGATCGCCAGGGTGGGGAACCCGGCGTCGTGGCGACGGTACAGGTCGGGGTGGGCGGCCAGAACCGCGTCCTGCACGTCCTGGGGAACGACCGTCAGCCCCTTGAAGTAGTGATGGCCGTTGCGCTCGACGTGGTCGATGCCGAAGTTCGCGACGGCCGACAGGTCTTGAAGGAGGGCGATCGGGCCGACGTTGGAGAGGTCTTCGGCGCTCATCAGGTAGGCGCCGCCGGGGCCGGAGCGCCGGCGGTGTTCCATGAGGCAGGCGTTCATCAGGCCTTTGAACACGCCCTTGCAGTTCTTGTGGCTCGTGCCAGCGTAGCCGAGCGAGAGCGCCTCGCGGGCCGTGGTGACCGTCGCATCCGACTCGTCGATGATGATCGGCGGCCGCTGCGGCCAAGCGGCGAACGCGGCGCCGACGGCGCCGGTCATCGCCACATCGCGGTGAAGCGGTTGCTCTACGAAGATCAGCCGCGACAGGAACGACGTGAGCGACGGGTCTTCCACGAGGCGGCCCCACAGGTCGCGGAACGGCTCGACGGTCTTGAAGTTCTCGTTCGCGTCCAGCGTGAACGCGTAGGAGCCCCCGGTCTCCCGTTCGAGCACGTAGGCGATCCGGCGGAGGCGGTCGAGGTCGTGCCCGCCGTCGCCGCCGAGCTTGATCTTGAAGTGCGTCAGCCCGTACGCGCGGATGCACGCTTCGAGCGACTGCGGCAGGCCGTCGCTCACGCGGTCGGCGTCGGTGACGTCGGCGTCCGTGATCGGGTCGGTAAGGCCGACCGTGTGGCGGGCGATCAGCGACCGCAGCGGCGCGGCGGGGAGCAGGTCGCGAGGCTCGCGGCCGGCCAGTTCCGGGTGGACCGCATCGAGCCGGACGCCGAAGTCGTCTCGCCGCAGCGATTCGCCGAACGTCGTGCCCTCGGCCCGGCAGAACGCGTCGATCACCGCACGCTCGACGAGGCTCGTCCCGAAGTGCGACAGCAGCGGCGGGTACGACCACCCGCCCGCCCACGCCGCCTGCGCCTGGTAGGTGTGCAGCCACCAGTCGAAGACCGTCCGGTGCCGGCCGGTGCCGGCGGCGATCGCGCACGCCGAGTCGATGACCTTGCGCATGTCTTCCAGGTCATCCCGCACGTGCGTCTGCGGGTCCTTCGTGAACCATTTCAGCGCCAGATGATCCGCCGCCACCCCCGTCGCGCGCCGGCCGTTGACCTCCACCTCCGCGGTGAGGAACAGGTGCGGCAACGCGGTCAGCGTGACGATGCCGAAGCGGAACGGCATCCGCATGTACATGTTGACGACGTGCTGCTCGGTGCTGAGGACGCGGACGCTCAAGGGCGGGCTCCGATCAGTGGGTGCAAACCGGATATCGACCGTGCCGAGGCAACCGACCTGCCGCTTGCGGCTTGGCCGTCCGGGTTGCGCGGCGGCGACAGGCTCGCGGCGTGCCGCAGCATCGCCGAGGGGCCACGAGACGCGGCTCGCAGGCGCACCGGCCAAACGGCGCGTTCACCGCGTCCGCAACTTTCAGATAATCCCCCACGCCTTCAAGATGCTCAGGAGCGGCGGCAGCGGCCGCTGCCAGAGCCAGTCGACTTTGAGCGACAAACCCTTCAGGACGACGCTACGGTAAACGCCGTCGTCCGGCACAGTAGAAGGGCGGTAGATCCCGTCGCGCCCGCGGTGGTAGAACTCGGCCTGCTTCCGCTCCGGGTCGATCAGCCAGTATTCGCGCACGCCCCCTTGCTCGTACTCGTAAAACTTATCGCCCCGGTCGACGCCGCGGCTGCCCGGGCTGATGACTTCGACCACGAGGTCCGCCGGCCCGTCGACGTACAACTTCTTCAGTCCCCGAGCATTCTTTTTCGAAACGAACAAGATGTCCGGCACCCGGCTCGGCAGTTTCGGTCCGAGCTTCATTTGAAAGGGGGCGAAGAGGACGGTGCCGAGTTCGTCAACCTCACAAAACTGGCTCAGGAGGGTCAGCAGAAATCCGACGGTGAGGCTGTGCTCGTCCGTCACCGGCGCCATGGGCACGACTTCCCCGTTCACCCACTCGACGTGCTGGTTCTCACCGTCCCACCGCAGGAATTCCTTGAAAGTGATTCGCGGTCGAGGCGCCGGATCGCGCGCGGCAGGAAGTTGTGACGCGGCGGCGCGGGCCATGGGCTCAGTATACCGTGGAGCGGCCGACGAAACGGTCACGACCCCAGCAGCCGGGCGACTTGCTGGCAGTCCTTGTCGCCGCGGCCGGAGAGGTTGATCAGGACGAGCTTGTCCTTGCCGAGCGTGGGAGCGCGCTTGACCGCGTCGGCGATCGCGGGGGCGGGCTCGAGGGCGGGGAGGATGCCCTCGAGGCGGGCCAGCATCTTGAACGCGTCGAGCCGCCTCGGCGTCGGTGATGCTGACGTAGTCGACGCGGCCCGAGTCCTTCCAGTACGCGTGCTCCGGGCCGACGCCGGGGTAGTCGAAGCCGGCCGAGACGGAGTGGACGTCGGCGGTCTGGCCGTCGTCGTCCTGCAACACGTACGACATCGACCCGTGCAGCACGCCCGGCTTGCCGAGCGAGAGCGTGGCCGCGTGCTGGCCGAGCGCGGTCGAGCCGCCCGCCCGCCTCGACGCCGATGAGGCGCACCTCCTTGTCGCCGCAGAACGGGTGGAAGATGCCGGCCGCGTTCGAGCCGCCGCCGACGCAGGCGATCACGACGTCCGGAAGTCGTCCTCGGCCTCGATGCACTGCTGGCGCGACTCCTGACCGATGCACGACTGGAAGTCGCACCATCTGCGGGAACGGGTGCGGCCCGGCGACCGAGCCGATGATGTAATGCGTCTTCTCGACCGATCCCATCCAGTCGCGCCGCCTCTCGTTCAGCCGCGTCCTTCAGCGTCTTGCTGCCGCTCTGAACCTCGATCACGTTGGCGCCCATGAGCTTCATGCGGAAGACGTTGAGGTTCTGCCGCCGAACGTCCTCGGCGCCCATGTAGACGTCGCACTGAAGGTCGAACAAAGCGGCGACCGTCGCCGTGGCCACGCCGTGCTGGCCGGCGCCGGTCTCGGCGATGACGCGCTTCTTCCCCATCCGCACGGTGAGCAGCGCCTGGCCGATCGTGTTGTTGATCTTGTGCGCACCCGTGTGGTTGAGGTCCTCGCGCTTGAGGTAGATCTTGGCCCCGCCGAGTTTTTCCGTCAGCCGCTTGGCGTAATAGAACCGGCTGGGCCGGCCGACGAACTCGCGCAGGTAGTGCTCGAAGTCGCGGCGGAACGTTGGGTCGGCCTGCGCCTTCTTGTACTCGGTCTCCAGTTCCTCCAGGGCCGACACGAGCGTCTCGGGCACGTAGACGCCCCCGTAGGCGCCGAAGTGGCCGCGCGGGTCGGGAACGGACGGCAGGGGGGTCGCGGGGCCGGTGCTCATGGTGGTTGTATGCTATGGCCGGGCCGGGTGTTTGGGCAACGGCCGACCTCGGCTCGGGCCGCCGTACCAATCCCGCCATTCGTTCATGATCGCGGCAAGCGCGACCGGCGTCAGATCATAGGTGTCGGCCCAAAGCGTAATGCGAAACGGCGGCTTCCGTATGACGCCGCCGTTCTTCGGGATCCGCCGACGCTCGGCGCGGGTTTTTGCCTTCATTGCCGGATCGACGGCAGACGTGAACGAAACGACGGTTTCGGGGTATCCGTCCGTCGAGCGAACGGCTTCCACGATGAACGGGCCCACTGACTCCCACAAGTACGTCTGCGTGTGATGCAGTCCATGGACGGTGAAACCCTCGGTGCCGAGCCGAAGGAACGTGACGCCCGGCAGAAAGTTCACGAGCGGGAACGACGCGAACGTGCCGCCGATCGCGATCGCGAGTAGGCCGAGCAGCGGAACACCCGGGAGTACATATACGCCCATCCCGATGAAGACCACCGAAATCCAGATGATCCGGAAACCGTACGTCGGCCGCCGCGGGCGCAGGATGCGTTCCGTCGCGTACGCAAGGGCGGCCGTCGGTGACTCGGCTTCGCTGCTCACGCCGCAGCCTCGAGGTCAGGGGCCGGTTCGGCTACGCCGCTCCCGCGGCACTCGCTTCCTCGCGCGTGCGCTGGCCGCGCCGGCCGAACCAGTAGCCCAGGATGGCGCCGGCGGTGCCGACGCTGGCGTAGTCGAGCGGCAGGGGGCGGGCGAGGCCGGCGAGCGTGCCGCTGGGACCGTCGTGCCACGGGCCATCGGTGCCGCCGATTGAGGCGGTGGCGTAGCCGAAGACGGCGACGGCCATCACGCCGCCCCAGTACCAGATGCTGCGCTGCACCGGCGCGAGCGCGTACGCCGCCATCGCCCCCACGAGCGACGCGATGCCGACGGCCGCGAGGACCTGCTTCTTCTCGTCGGTCCGCGCCAGCAGGGTCACGACGATCCCGGTCACGACGGCCTGCGTGGCGGCGGCGAACATCTTGTCGCCGAGCGTGGTTTGTGCGTCGGCGATCCCGTCGCGCGAGACGTCGCCGAGCAACTGCCCGCGGCGGTGCAGCACCCACAGGCCGTACCACGCCAGGCCGATGAACGCGAAGATCAGGATCGTCTCGACCGCGAGGATTAAATAGCCGGCGGGGGTGTCGAACGTTTGAACGACGTACCGGCTCGGCCCGCCGCGGAGCGTGAGGACCGTCATGCCGAGCGCCGCGGCGAAGAGCCCCGCGTCGAAGCGAACCGATCCGGCGATGAGGCTGCCGATCGCGGTCGAGGCGACGATCAGGATGGCCGTCGTCGCGAGCCCCACCACCGCCGACGGCTGGGTCAGCAGGCTCGCCTCGTACCCGCGGAAGTGGGGCACGCCGAGCCAGCCGGCCGCGAGCCAGAACAGGAACGCCGCCACCGCCGCCGCCGCCGCCAGGAGCAGGCGGACGCGGTAGTATGAGCCCGCCCCCACCTCGGTCGTCGCCCCACGGTCCGGCGCGGCCGGGTTTGCCGCCGATTCGGCGGGGGCGCCGTCGCCATTGGGTCCTAACGATTGCCTAACTCTTGAAGCTGTCATAGAATAGCCGATCGGACCGGTCCGGCGCAGCACCGCGTCGGGCGCGGCGGCGATGCGGGGCCCGCGCGGCCTCCGACGATATCGCAAACCGGCACCGCTCGCCACGCGACGTTGGGTTGTGGCGGCGGCCGCGGCCGGCCGGTTCCGACGGAGAAGGATGCAGACGCTGTTCCCCGACCTTCGCCCGCCGCCCGATCCGCCGGCGGAGATGCGCGCGGAGGGCCCGTTCGCCGGCGTCGCGCTCGAGCAGAGCGTGGACCGCGAACTCGACTACGGCATCCCGCCGCGCCTGCTGCCGACGTTGCGCGTCGGCCAGCGCGTCCGCGTCCCGCTCGGCCGCAACAACCGCCCGACCCACGGCTACGTCGTCTCGATCCACGACACCAGCGCCTACCCGAAGATCAAGCGCCTCTTCGACATCGACGACGAGCGCGTCCTCGTCCCGCCGAAGCTCATGGAACTCGGCCGGTGGATGAGCCGGTACTACTGCTGCCCGCTCGGCACCGTCCTCGAATCGATCATCCCGTCGGCGGTGAAGAAGCGCATCGGCGTCGGGTACCAGCAGATGGTGCGCCTCGCGCAGGACCGGGAACTGGCGCAAACGATGCTGGAGAAGACGAAGGCTCCGGGCGCGCGCCGTCGTCGCCCGCCTGCTGCAACTCGAACCCGACGCCGCGATCGAACTCAACGGCTCGCCGGCGAGGCCGGCACCACCCCGGCGACGGTGCGGAAGCTCATCCGCCTCGGGCTGATCACCGTGACGCCGGAGGTCGACCTTCCGCGCCCGCCGATCGACCCCGAGCCCGACCGCCTGCCCGAGCCCGACCACCCGCTCAACGAACACCAGCAGAAGGTGTTCGACGAACTGCTGCCGCGCATGACCGGCGGCGGGTTCTCCGTGAACCTGCTGCTCGGCGTCACCGGCAGCGGCAAGACCGAGGTGTACCTGCGCTGCATCCGCGAGGTGGTGCAGCGGCAAGCCGCGCGATCGTGCTCGTGCCGGAGATCGCGCTCACGCCGCAGACGGTCCGGCGGTTCACGGCCCGCTTCAAGGGCGTGGCGATCCTGCACAGCGGGCTGACCGCGACGCAGCGGCACCGGTTCTGGCAGATGATCGCGACGGGGCAGGCGCAGGTCGTCGTCGGCGCGCGGTCGGCGGTCTTCGCGCCGCTGCCGGACCTCGGCGTGATCGTCGTCGACGAGGAGCACGAGGCGAGCTACAAGCAGGACACCGCCCCGCGCGCTACCACGGCCGCGACGTCGCGATCAAGCGGGCGCAGCTCGAGGGCGTGCCCGTGCTGCTCGGCAGCCGCGACGCCGTCGCTGGAGATGTACGCGCGGGTGTCGGCGACGGAGGGGAAGGGGGCGGGAAGCGACGGAGCGACGGAGCGACGGAGCGACGAAGGGTCAGACCGGCGGCGTAGCATCAGCGAAGCCGCCGTCGCCGCCGTCGCCGGTGATCCTCGGGCACGAACGTCCGCTGGCGACGCGACGGCGGAGGAGTCGGCCGTGCTGCCGTACGTCGCGCGCCGGCGGCGGGCGGCGGGGCCGCCGTCGTACCACCTGCTCACGCTGCCGGCCCGCGTGCGCGGGCTGTCGATGCCGCACGTCGAACTCGTCGACATGAAGGTCGAGAACCGCTTCCGCGGTGGCGTCACCTGCTCTCGCAGCGGCTGGAACACCTGCTGCGCACGACCGTCGATTCGGGCCGGCAGGCGATCCTGCTGCTGAACCGGCGCTGGGTACTCCAACTTCGTCTACTGCTCGTCGTGCACGAACGTCGTGCAGTGCCGCTTCTGCGACGCGACGATGACCTACCACCGATCGGCGGGGGCGAAGGCCACTCGGCGTCGCTCGAGGAGGGGTTGCACACCGGCCAGCTTCCTTGCCACTACTGCTGGCCGTCAACCCGCTGCCGCAGAAGTGCCCGGCGTGCGGGAAGAAGCTCAGCCTCTTCGGCCTCGGCACGCAGCGGGTGGAGGAGGAGATCGCCCGCAAGTTCCCCGACCTGCGGTTCGCCCGCGTCGACAGCGACTCGATGCGCGGCAAGGACTACGAGGCCCTGCTCGGCCGCTTCGCGCGCGGCGAGGTGCAGGTGATGCTCGGGACGCAGATGATCGCCAAGGGCCTGGACTACCCGAACGTCACGCTCGTCGGCGTGATCAGCGGCGACACCGCGCTGGCCCTGCCCGACTTCCGCGCCGCCGAGCGGACGTTCCAGCTCATCACCCAGGTCGCCGGCCGCGCCGGCCGGGGCGACGCGGCGGGGCGGGTGGTGCTCCAGACCTTCCTCCCCGACGACACCGCCATCCAGGCCGCCATCCGCCAGGACTTCGTCGGCTTCGCCAGGGGCGAGCTCAAACAACGCCGCGAGGTCGGCCTGCCGCCGTTCGCGCGGATGGTGCGCGTGATCCTCCGCGACCAGGAGCCGGAGAAACTGCACAAGCGGTCGGAGCAGGTGGCGCCTGCTCGGCGACGCCGTCGTGCGCGAACGTGCCGGCGCGCCGTCGTGATGAAGGGCCCGATGCCCTGCGCGATCAGCCGGATCGCCGGCTACTTCCGCAATCAGGTCGTGATGACCTCCACCACGCCGGCCCTGCTCCAGCCGCGTCCTCGCCGACGTCCGCGAGAAGGGCGGCCTGGCGAAGGGGGACCGCATCGCGGTGGACGTCGACCCGGTCTCGCTTTTGCTTTAGTGCTAATCGAGCCCGTCCTCGCCCCTCACGTCCTAAATCGATCCTCGCAAGTCCTACAGGCGAACGCGGAGATCGTAAAGCCTCGAACCCGAGGACATTGATGCGGCATGCACGCGCCGCCGCATTCACCCGCTTACGCCGCTGGCGGTTGGGACAGAGCCAGGAAGTGCAACGCCCCGTGGAACGGCTCGGCCAGCAACTCACCAACATCGTCGCATGAGGCCGACACGGATCGTCGTGGGCATGAACCATCGACCCACTGGAGTGGACGGCGACTTCCCATCCGTACGTCGCCAGTGGGCGGCTTGCCGTTCCGCTATCGACGTTCCAGCACGGCAGCACACGCGTGACGATTGGTTCGGGAGGCTCGGCCCGTCGATCTGAGACGGACGTCGTTGACGACACGCTCGGCCACAGTACCTGTTCGGCGTGACGATCCTGCGAGCAAACGATCACCGATGACGTTCATGTGCACGGCCCTCGCGCCTGCGGACTGCGTGGAAGTGGCGCCCACGGCGACCGAGATATTCGCCCGCCGCGAGATGTCGTCACCGCCCACGCCATCGCGATTCTTCCTCGGCATGGTGGTCGACGGTGCTGGTGATCGCCGGGATGCTTCTGTCGGCGAGCCGCAGGCAGTTGCGGCCGCGAACCCGGGACAGTTCGTTCACGGCGGTCGTGATTGTCTACGTCCTGATGTTGCGGCTCGCCCGGCAAGCGCGAGCCGCAGCCGGATCGATTCAAGGACCGCCCCCGGCCGGTCGAATGGCGGGGAGATCAGTCGACGTAGGGCTCGGTGTGCGCTCCCACTCCGCGTCGTTCACCGGCGGGAGTTGGAACTCCTTGTCGGTCAGGCCGGGGTCGGGGTTCACGCGGACGTCGTCGAGGATCGTCGTGCGGAAGTTGTTCTCGCCGGCGTCGGCGGTGTCGATCCGGCGGGGGAAATTGTTCCGCGGTCGACCCACGTCGATCGCGCTGAACTTCTTCGCAACTGCGTCCCCGGCTTCGGCACGAGCTTCACGTGCACCGTCCCCTGCGGGTCGTCCTTCAGCAGCTTTTCCTTCGTCACGTCGAACAGCTTTTTCACCTCGGCCTTGTCCTGGCCGATCGGCAGCGGGAACGGGCCCTCGCCGAGCTTGAGGAGGTTGATCTTCTCGCCCGGACGCAGCACCTGCCGCTTGATCTCGGTCTTGCGCTTGTAGTCGCGGTCGATGAGCCAACTCGCCGTCGAGCACGTACTCGACCTTTTCGGGGGAAGACGCGGTTGCCGTCGTCGCGCTGGTCGAACGAGACGCGCATGGCGCCTCGCCCTCGCCGGTTGCTGGTACCAGACGTTGCGGGTCGCGTGTTGGAGAGGCCGACGTTGTCCTCCTCCTTCAGCGTGACCTCGGCGCTGAACTCCCGGAGCCCATCGCCACGGGCGTCGAGCGCGTCGAGGACCTGATCGACGTCCGATTCTGGCGACAGCGGGCCCGGTCGCCGGTGAAACGGCGGCGGTCAGCGCCGGCGGGATCGGCGGGGGCCGCGTCGCCCGCGCCGGCACAGCCGACGAGGACGAGCAGGGGCAGCAACGGATTGCGGAATGCGGTTCATGGGTGGCATTCTCCAGCAGATCAGGACACCGGCCGGCGGCGAACGTAGGGCAGCCGCCGGTCGGCAGGTCATCGGGTGCAGCGCAGCAGGAGGGTGGAAAGTTCATCAAGGTCCCGCAGCGTCCGCCACGGCTCGGCCGCGAACGGCTTCGCCCGGCCGTGGCTGAGCCAGACGCTCGCGACGCCGCCGCGATCGCCGCCTCGATATCGTACTGCCCGTCGCCGACCATCCAAGCGTCAGCCGTCGACGCCGCCCAACTCGCGGCAGGGCGCGGTGCAGGGCCTGCGGGTCCGGCTTCGGTCGGGCGTCTTCGCGCGCGATGAGCACGTCGAGCGAGAGCGCGTGCGGCGGGAGCACCGTCGTCACGCTCTGGCGGCTGTTGCGGGTGATGAGCGCGGTGCGGAGGCGGAGTTCCTTCACGAGTTCGAGCAGCCGCATCGCATCCGGGGTTGAGCGTCGACGCCTCGGCCGCCCGCTCCTCGTGACGCAGCAGGATGGCCTCGGCCGCCCGCCGTCGTCGGCGGCATCTCGTGCTGCCTCGAGGATCGGGGGTGCCGATGCCCATCTCGGCCTTGATGCGCGGGAAGTCGAGCATCGGCTCGGTGAGCGTGCCGTCCATGTCGAACAGGACGCGGGCAGGCGGAGGCGGTCGGGGTGGTCGTGCGGCATCAGGTTTTCCGGTCGCGCCCCCGGAGGCGGGCGCCTGCGATTCGCCGCATTGTAGGCGGCGGCGCGGCGCGGGACGACGTCGCCGCGCGCGTCGCCCCGTCGTCGGCTTGACACCCCGCAATCCTCGCCTCATATATCCTTTACACCCATGCCGGCACCGATCGTCCCGATCTTCGACGCAGCCGATTACGACGGGCAGATCCTCCGCGCGCAGGAGATCCTGCGCGGCGGCGGCCTCGTCGTGCTGCCGACCGAGACGGTCTATGGGGCCGCCGGCCTGCTCGACCACCCCAAGGCCCGCCAGCGCCTCGTCGACCTGCGCGGCGGCGACGCGACGCGCCCGTTCACCGTACACCTCGCCCGCCGCGACGACGCCGCCAAGTACCTCGATTTGTCGACCGTCAGCGAGTACGGCCGGCGGATGATGACGAAGCTGTGGCCGGGCCGGTGTCGCTCGTGTTCGACGTGCCGGCCGAGACGCGGCAGTCGGTCGGCCGCACGCTCAACGTCGCAGGGCGACCTGTACGACGCGGGCGGCGCCGTCACGCTCCGCTGCCCGGACCACCTCGTGGCGGCCGACCTGCTCGAGGAGATCGCCGGCCCCGTCGCCCTCACCGTCGCCGGCGGGTCGAGCGGCCCGGGTGGTCGGCCGAGCGGGCGGCGGCGGAACTCGACGGCAAGGTCGACCTCATCCTCGACGCCGGCCCCACCCGCCTGTCCAAGCCGTCGACGATGCTCAAGGCGAAGGCCGACGGCTATCAGGTGCTGCGGCAGGGCGTGTATGACGAGCGAATCATCGACAAGATGATGCG
>JAUJNJ010000343.1 GCA_030448225.1 Phycisphaerae bacterium | reverse complement strand
AGCCGTGCCGCTTGAGCAGGGCCGGCAGCGTGAGCCGGTCCGGGGCGATCAGCGGCTGCCCGAACGCGTTGATGACCCCGGACTGGAGCCGGGTCCGCCAGTGGTACCGGCCGGTGAGCAGGGTGTAGCGGCTGGGCGAGCAGACGGCCGAGCTGGCGTGCGCGTCGGTGAACCGCATGCCGCCGGCCGCGAGCCGGTCGATGTGCGGCGTGGGGATCTTGCCCCGGTCCGGGTTGTAGCACGCGACGTCGCCGTACCCGAGGTCGTCGGCGAGGATGACGACCACATTGGGGGGATTGGGTTTGGCGAGGGGTTCGGCCGACGCCACCGTCGGGCCGCATGCCACGATCGAGGCTAGTGCGGCCAAGCAAAGTGGTAAGCCTTTGGTCATCAGTGGTCCCACGGGGAGACGCCCTTCCGCCGATCGCCGGTCCCGGTACCCGCCCGGCCGCCCCGCCTCACCCCGGTTTGGGCGGCGCGTAAACCCGCATCGGTGATCGCCCCACGCGGGACAGCGGACGTGGGGCCATTCACCGGCCGCGGCGACGACCACACGGGCTACGGTGACGCTCCGCGGCCGCGGTCCAGTGCAGCGGCGGGTTAGCACGCGCCACCGGCGGACCGCTGCCGGGCCCGGCCGCCGCGATCACGACCGCGGCAAGAGCAGGACCGAACCGGGACCGAGCCGCAGCGACTCGACGTGGCCGGACCGCTTCCCGTCGTCGGTGATCACGTGGACGTGGACGTTGGTGCCGTGGTGCGTGAACACGCCGTGGTGGCGGTCCGAATAGAACCCCACCAGCTTCGCGGCGACCCGCTCGGCCGTGAAGTGGACCTTCACCTTGTCGTGCGTCTGGCGGCTGTGGGGCTCGTCGTCGGTCTTGTTGACGACGTGGAACGCGACCTTTGCGAACGTCCCCTTGACCGCGAACGGGAACGGGCGGCCCGGGTCGACGCCGACCCGTCGGGCCGCCCCGGCCACGAAGGCCTCCAGTTGCCCGGCGTCCCGCACCTCGTCGGGGATCGACACCTCGTGCCACGATCGGACCTGCGCGTAGACGAGGAAGCAGGCTTTGACGTCGTAGCGGCCCGACGTCCGGACCTCGCCGTCGACCACCCGGGCGATCGACGGCCGGCCGTCCCAGACCGTGACCTCCCCCTTCAGTCCTTCGACCGGCCCGAGCGCGTACAGGTGCTTGAGGTCGGCCAGCGTTCGCAGATCGATGGTGGCGGACAGGTCGCCCTTCTGCATGACCGTCCGCATCTCCCCGACCGCGACCACCTCCACCCGCCCCGCCGGCTCGGCGGCAACAGCCGGTAATGCAAGTACAGTCGCCAGGAGAACGTTCAGTCGCATGGGGTTCACTCCGTTCCGCGATGTCCGGTCGTGTTCGTCGAATCGCGATCCAAGGCGATGCTCGTGTGTTGCCTTGGGACAGATAACGTAGGGCCGATCAGCGGCCGCCACGGCGACGGTGCCGGTTCGTTCTACTGCGCCCGCTCCCGCCGTGGTAGTCCGCTGCATTGGCGGGTTGTGCGGCGGGCCTGCTTGCACGGCCGGCACCCGTTGCCGCCTTGTTGGCGGCGCGGAGGAACGCGATCACGTCCCCGGGCTTCCGGTCCATGCCGCGAAGGGTGCTTTCGAGCGTTCGGCCGTCCGTGTCGCGAATGTCAGTGCGGCCGCCGCGGGCGGCGAGCAACTTGACCGCGTCCAAGTGACCGTCCCTCGCCGCGTGCCAGACGGCAGTGTAACCGTACTCGTACGCGGCGTTCACGTCGGCTCCGGCGTCGAGCAGCAGTTCGACCGTCCGACAATCCCCGCGCGCCGCGGCTAGCGACAGCGGGAGGTACGGCATCCCAGGCATCGGCCCGAAGGGCGTCTGGCGCGTAAGCGTGCCCACGGCGTTCACGTCCGCGCCTGCGGCCATCATTGCCCTGACACGGTCCGCGTCACCGGCCTTGATCGCCATCACGAACTCGTCAGCGCGGGCGGCACCTTCTGGCCTGGGTTCAGTCATGTGCGTACCGATCTGGTGCCGGGGGCG
>JAUJNJ010000342.1 GCA_030448225.1 Phycisphaerae bacterium | reverse complement strand
AACACCGTGTCCGGCGGGTACGGGCCGGTCGCGTCGATCCCCTGCTCCCGGGCCATCTGGATGGCCGGGGCGATGATCCGCTCCTCCTCGTCCCCGAACTGCCCATTCTCGCTCGCGTGCGGGTTCACCCCGGCCACCGCGATCCGCGGCCGCGGCGTGTCGAACCACTCGACCATCGCCTGGTGGATCATCTCGATCGGGTGGAACACGGCCCCGATGTTCAACCGGCCCCACAGGCTGTTCAGCGGGACGTGGGTCGTGCAGAGGACGACCTTCAGCGGCCCGCCGGCGAACATCATCGCGTGCCGCTTGGCCTGGGTGCGGCTGGCGAACAGCTCGGTGTGCCCGGGGAACCCGTACCCGGCCAGCTTCCACGACTCCTTGGCGATCGGGGCGGTGACGACGCCGTCGACCAGCCCCCGCATGGCCGCGTCGATCGCGTCGAGGCAGAACCGCATGGACGCCTCGCCGCCGGGGCGGCTGGGGCCGCGGACGTCGGACCCGAGGAAGTTGTAGTTGTCGTAGTCGACGACCACGACGTCGTGCGGGTAGGCGCGGAGCCGGCTCTGGCCCTGGTACGGGTCCCGCCACCAGAACACGTCGAACTCGGCCAGGTCGGCCGCGTACGCCAGCAGCTCGTTCATCCCGTAGATGACGTACCGCGCCCGCTGCCGCAGGACCGGGTCGGCCAGCGCCTTGACGATCACCTCCGGCCCGATGCCGGCCGGCTCGCCGAGGGTGATCGCGATGGTAGGGCGGTAGTCGGACATCCGTTAGGAGATTGTTGAGTGTCGAGGGTCGATTGTCGAGGGGGAGCCCGACGCCCTTGTGATCCGCCCGACGCGGGCGCGGGAACCGCAGTCTCCGACCATCCACAATCGACGTTCGACAGTCGACATTCACGCGCGCAACGCGCCAAGTCGTTCCATCGTCGCGACGATCGTTTTTGTCATCACGTCGCACTCGAGGTTAATCGCGTCGCCGACCTTCCGCTTGCCGAGCCTTGTGATCTGGAGCGTCGTCGGGATCAGCGCGACCTGAAACCGGTTGCCGTCGACGGCGGCGACGGTGAGGCTGACGCCGTCGAGCGTGACCGAGCCCTTGGGCACGACGTACCGGGCCAGGTCGGCCGACATCTCGACGGTCAGCCGCCAGTCGGCGGCGTCATCCCGAATCGCGACCACCCGGGCGGTGCCGTCGACGTGGCCCTGGACGACGTGCCCGTCGAAGCGGTCGCCGACGCGGAGGGACCGCTCGACGTGAACCGCGTCGCCGGGCCGCAGGGTGCCGAGGTTCGTCTTGGCCAGTGTCTCGGCAACCACGTCGAACCCGATTTGCCCGGGGGCGGACAGGTCGGCGGCCGTCAGGCAGACGCCGTTGACCGCGACGCTCTCGCCGTGCCGGACGTCCGGCCAGTCGGCCGCGACGACGACCCGCCGGCCGGCCGCGGTGGGCTCGGCCGCGACCACAGGGACGCTCCGCTCGACGATGCCAGTGAACATGCTCGCCGCAAGTGTAGGCCGGGCGGGGGCGGGTGCCCGCCGGGACACCCGGCCGGCCGCGGTCCCGTCGCCCGTCGCGGTCGGGTAAAAAGGGGACTGCAGTGCAGACCCATGACGTTGCTGAAGGACCAACCGACGATGCGAAAGCCGCGGCCTGCCACACCGGCGGTCGTGCCGCCGACGCCGCCGCGTGACGAGCCGGGCGAGGGCAAGCCGCACCCGGGCCGGCGGATGACCGAGGCGGAGTTCGTCGGCTGGGTTGACGACAAGACGCGGGCCGAGTGGGTCGACGGAGAGGCGATCGTCATGGCGGCCGTTAACCTGGACCACGACAAAGCCGTGTTCTGGACCCGGTCGCTGTTAGCAGACTTCCTCGACCATCACCGCCACGGCACCGCCCACGGGCCCGAGGTCCTGATCCGCCTCCCGCGGCTCCGCCGCCCCCGGCTGCCGGACGTGGCGGTCGTCCACAAGGCCCGGGCGGCCATCCAACCCCCGACGGTCATCGACGGCCCGCCCGACCAGATAGTGGAGGTCGTGTCCCCCC
>JAUJNJ010000341.1 GCA_030448225.1 Phycisphaerae bacterium | reverse complement strand
GCCAAGGCATCGTGCGGATAGCCCGTGTCAGTGACGACATGTACGGGCGGCCCACGGTCATCGAGTACAGCGACGGCACGACCGGCTACTGGACGTGGGGCGTACCGACGAACCAGCCGGACACGTCTGGCTTCGTCCCGCTAAAGGAGTTGCTCAAGGTCATCGAGTACGCTCCGGGCAGCGTGCTTTTCGGCTTCAACTCCGGGACGGGCGTCATGGAACTGGACGATGGACAGTTCAATCAGCTACGGAAACTGTTCAAGGCTGGGAGGCCGCGGCCTGTCCCGGGTCACTGAGTTCTGTGGTATCCACGAACGCTGAAAGACGGTACGAGCAGGGCGATGGTATCCACGAACTGTGTCCACATTCTGCCAGCCAGAAAAACGGGGGCTAAGTGAATCGCAGGGAAAACGCCGGGAATCGGCCTGTTTTGCTGAACCCCTGTCCAGACCCCGAGCGATTTGCCAACGTGAATGTCGAGGGTTCGACCCCCTTCACCCGCTTCGAAACCCCGTCCCAGCCGGACGGGGTTTTTTGTTGTCTGGTCCCACGGCCGTCGGGGCACGCGGTCCACGCCTGATGGGTCGTCGCACGGGCGGGTTGTGGCGGCGGGGGTGTTTGACGGGGAATGGAAGCCGGAGCGGGCCGCGGCGGCCGACTGGCTTGCCCCACTTTGCGCCGGCGGGGCAACGGTCGGCCCCGCTTGACCATCTCGCGTGAGAAAATGCATCTCGATGCGTCCGGCCCCTTTCATTTCTACGCGTCACCGCTAGGTTAGCCCACTGCCTTCGGGCGGCTGCGAAGCCCGTCCGGACCGATCGCGGTCCGGGCGAAGGGAAGACGGTGGAAACCCGTCGCGGACGCGCCGCTGTAAGGGACGTTGTTGGGTTGCGGACCGGCCACTGTCATCGCTCCGGCGAGGCGGGAAGGCCGGCCCGATCTGAGGCACGTTGGGCGGTTTCGCCCGTCGTCGCCTTGCCCGGTCCCGAGCCAGAAGACCTGCCCGAGGGTCGCAGGGTCGGCAATCGTTGCCGGCCCCAATCGGATCGTCCCCGCGACTTCGGGACGGCCGGGACAAAGCCCGTGTTCGCAGCCGCCGCCCGCACGCGCGGCGCCGACGACCTGTCGTCGGCGCGGCCGCCCGGCGCGTCTCGCATCGACGCTTTCGCCCTCGGCCCCGCCCGCGCCGCACGCGCGCCCCGTTCGACTCGGGGCACGTGCGGCACTTGTCGCGGGGCCGAGGGTCTTTCGTTTCGCCGCGCCGCTCGGCGAAAGGAGCGTCTTGATGCGCACCCCTCCTGGTCGCGCCCGCAGCGTCACGTTTCTCGCTTTGGCATCCGCCGTTGCCGCCGGTCCCATCTTCGCGCCCGCCGTCGCCTCGGCCGCGACGTTCGCGTCGGGGGTCGAGTCCTACGACTCCGGGCGGGCGGTGGCGAACAACGCGAACTTCTCCCCCTTTACCAACCCGGATACGGCGGTCGGCGCGCCCGACGACGTCACCGGGGAGTCCGCCGGCTGGGACAACGTCGTCAACCCGTTCAGCCCCCCGTACGAGAAGGACGAGCTCGTGCTCGTCGGCGAGGGCGGACAACTCACGATGCGCCTCCCGAACTACGCGACCGGCGGGCCGGGGCGCGACCTCGGCGTGTTCACGAACGCCGGGCTGCAGGACAGCAGTTTCTTCGAGGGCACGGCCCCCGGCACGAACTACGCCACGGCCCGCTCGTTCGGCGGCGGCGCGGCGGAGGTGCTCGTCAGCGAGGACGGCCGCGCGTTCGTGTCGCTCGGGAAGGTGACGTTCAACCTGCCGACGAACCACTACGACGACATCGCCGGCCCGTCGGACATGGCGCCGCCGGCCTCGCCCGACCCGGCCGATTTCGGCAAGCCGTTCGAGGGGACGTTGTCGACGTTCGACGGGAAGAACTTCCGCCAGACGATCGACTTGCTCGGCGGCAGCGCCGGCGGCACGTGGATCGACATCGACGCGTCGGGCCTCGAGCGGATCGGGTACGTCCGGTTCGTCGTCACCGACGACAAGATCGCACGAGCACACGGC
>JAUJNJ010000340.1 GCA_030448225.1 Phycisphaerae bacterium | reverse complement strand
CATCCGCAACGCCGAGCGGCAGCTCGACCAGGCGCTGGCCGACATGCTGGCCCAGACCGGCGCGGCCGAGCCGGCGTACGCCGACTGACCGCCGCACAATGCGGCAAAGCCGGCGAACCCGCGCGACCACGCCGGGTGTGCCAGCCGTTTTCACACCGTCTGTTCTTTTTTGACGAGGGCGTCCCGCCGGCCTTGAGCAGCCGGCGGCCGACCGCCCGACCGTGCGTGTCGACCCCGGATCCCGAGCGGGACCCCGGGCCGCCCAACCAAGCGGCCCGGCGTCCTAACCAGACGTCCTGACCTTCCCGGTCACCACCACCACCTGCGGCCGGCTCACCACCTGCCGCTAACCTTGCCGGGAAACGTCTCCCCCGCTCGCCCCGCAGCCTCGGCCCTCACGAAAAACACCGCCCGGTCCGACACTCACCCCCGTCGGACCGGGCGGTCTCGTTTCGTGGGTCGTCCGCGTTTGAACCGATCGAACCGACCCCGCACGGGCAGGCACTCAACAAACCGGAGCCCCGCATGGGCGAAGGAACCGACGATGCCTTTCTGACGCCACGGGCACTTTCACCCTTACAAGGCTCCGGTCTGCATTCGCTGACAAATACGTCACGCGCGGGGGCGGTCCCCCACAAGCGGCACTCCCCCGCGCGGCGGGCGGACGGGGAGCACACGCGACTTGAACTTATCCCCGTAACGACGGTGCCGATTGACCCACCGCAGGAGTCGCCACTGCAGCGCTGATGTCACCCGACGCGCGGTCACGAGCGGCACCGGCACCTTGCACCTCAGCGACCGCGTCTGCATCGCGTAGGACGCATCGACTTCGTCCTCCGGCACCCACACGTAGCACGCTGTCGACGAGCCCACTTGGCACAGCGCCACAAGCGCCACGCCGAGCCCCTTGCGTCTGCCCGCATCGTAAAGGGCCTTGGCGTGGCGCGTGGCTTCGCTCGCGTCGCTCAAACGCACCCAATACTTGCGCCGGTGACTCGTCACCCCTTCGCGGAAGATCCAGATCACATCGTCCGGTGCCCCCTCCCGTCGCAGGAACGACGACAGCGCGGCGACGGCTTCGGCAAAGGGCGGCAGGTCGGCGGGAGCAGAAGGTTCCGGGTTCATGGGCAGGCCGGCGCTCACTTCGCCGCGGCGGCCGCCCCGCCGTCCTGCTTCAGCCGGACGTCCTTGAACTCGACCTTCATCGGCGGGCCTTGGTGGATCTGCAGGGCCAGGACGCCGGACGTCAGCCGGTTCGCCTCGTCGTTGTCGGTCAGGTCGACCGTCTGCACGCCGTTGATGTAGTGCCGGATGTGGTTCCCCTTGGCGATGATGATGTACTCGTTCCAGTCGCCCGGCTTGTAGGCGGCGGCGATCGCGGCCGGGTCGCCGAGGGAGCCGACCACCTTCGACCGCCCGGTCGCATCGACCTCCACCTTGTCGCCGACCTTGCACAGGTAGTTCGGGTTCCCGTCGTACCCGCGGGCCTTGCCCGGGCCGCCCTCGTGGTAGAGGAACCCGGCCTTGCCCGCCAGGTTCTCGACCTCGGCCTGGTACCCGGCCACGCCCCACTTGTTCTCCGGGACGCCGGTGTCCCGCGGCTTGCTGCGGTACTGGATGCCCGAGTTGCCGCCGGCGATGCGGAACGAGGCGCGGAGCTCGAAGTCCTTCAGCTCCCCGCCCTTCCAGATCAGGAAGGTGTTCTTGTTCGTCTGCTTCTCCGGGGTGGTCTGCCCGATCACGACGCCGTTCTCGACCCGCCACAGGCGGGTGTCGCCGTCCCACCCGTCGAGCGTGTCCCCCTTGAACAGCCGGACCATGTCCGTCGGCTCGGCCGGGGCGTTTGGCGCGGCCGGCTTGGCACCCGGCTGCTCTTTGAGGGCGACGGCGGCGGGGTGCGCCGCGGCCGGGTCCTTGGCGGCAGCCTTCTTCTTCTTCGTCGCGTCGGCCGCGAGCGCGGGGGCGGCGCCGGCACCGATCGCGGCGGCCGCGATCAGGCGAATCGTGCGGTGCTTCAGCCAGTTCATGCGATCCTCCTCAGCTCTGGGGACTGGGAACAAAACG
>JAUJNJ010000339.1 GCA_030448225.1 Phycisphaerae bacterium | reverse complement strand
TCACCCGTCGTGATGGAACGGGGCGAGGGTTCGGTCGTCTACGACACGGACGGCAAACGCTACATCGACCTGTTCGCGGGGTTCGGCGGGGCAATCCTGGGCCACGCCCACCCCGAGCTGGCCAGGGCCGCCGCCGAGCAGGTGCAGCGGCTATGGCATGTCGGGAACACGTTTTACAACGAGCCGCAGATCGAGTTCGCCGAGCGGCTGAACCGCCACGCGTTCCCCGGCCAAGCCTTCTTCTGCCACAGCGGGGCCGAGGCCAACGAAGCGGCGGTTAAGCTGGCACGGCTGCGTGGCCAGAGCAAGTCGCCCGGCCGCTGGAAGATGGTCTCGCTCCACAAGAGCTTTCATGGCCGGACGTTAGCGATGATCGCGGCGACCGGCAACCCGGCCGTGAAGGC
Organism: Phycisphaerae bacterium; assembly: GCA_030448225.1. Next base: position 1,662 of record JAUJNJ010000339.1, on the reverse strand, counting down.
GGGTTTCGGGCCCGAGGTGCCCGGGTTCACGCAGGTGGAGGCCGGCGATTTCGAGGCGCTCGCCCGGGCCGTCGACGATGAAACCGCTGGCGTCATCATGGAGCCCATCCAGGGCGAAGGCGGCGTCAACTTCTACCCTGACGGCTTCGCCGCCAAGGTGCGCGAGTTGTGCGATGCCCGCGAGATAACCCTGATCTTCGACGAGGTCTGGACCGGCTGCGGCCGCACCGGGCGGTGGTTCGGGCACCAGCACTTTACGAAGAGTTCAGAGTTCAGAGTTCAGAGTTCAGGGGCGACAGCGACCGCGACGCCCCCGAATCCTGAACTCCGAACTCTGAACTCTGAACTCTACGTCACCCCCGACATTATGACCCTCGGCAAGGCGGTCGGCGGGGGCATGCCGGTAGGAGTCATGTACGTCCGGCCCGAGATCGCCAAACTGTTGACGCCCGGCAAGCATGGCTCGACGCTCGGCGGCAACGCGGTATGCATGGCGGTGTCGCGGACGATCTTCGACGTCATCGAGCGCGACGACCTCGTCACCCACGCCACCGTTCAGGGCGAGCACGCGACGGCCCGGCTGAGGAACGAGAAGCGGATCGCGGCCAAAGTTGCGGCCGTCCGGGGGCGCGGGCTGTTCCTCGGCGTCGAGCTGAAGCAGCCGCCGGAGCGGGTCGTTAGCAAGGCGCTGGAGCGGGGCATCATCATCAACCTGACGGCGGAAAAGGTGATCCGGCTCGCGCCGCCGGTTAACATCGACCGCAAGTTGTGGGACGAAGGGCTGGACGTGCTCGTGTCCGTGCTGTCGGAGCTGTAAGTCGGGCATGCGGGTACCATGCGGTGTCCGCGTAGGCGCTGGGCGAGGCAGATACAACCCCTCTCCCCAGCCCTCTCCCCGAGTACAGGGGAGAGGGAGCACGCGCGGGGGGCGAGACTCAACTGAGAACCGTATGAGAGGCTACCCCATGGATCGACCGGTGCTGCTCGGCAAACTGTGCGTGACGGTCGCGTTGGCGGCGGGTCACGTTGCGCTCGCCGGCACGAGCGGCGGGTGCGCATCGTCGCGGCCGAAGGCGGACGACGCCGCCACCGCCGCCCTCACCGCGCGGCCGGGCGGGTCGTCATCGTTACCGCCGTCGGCAACGGCCCAGGTGCTCGGCGCCGACTTCGGCAACCAGGCCGACGACGGGGACGACCCGGCCCGCTCGCCGGAGGGCGCCAACCGCGCGCGGCTGCGCGTCGTGCAGCTCGAGATCTATCGGCTCGTCGTGCCGCACGGCGACATCAGCCGCAGCTAGGAGTTATGGAAGCACATCGACGAGCAGCAGGTCGTTGTCGGGACGTACGACCTGCTGCGTAAGAACGGCTGGCTGATCGGCACCGCGCCGAGCACGGAGTGGCCCTACTTCCCCGACATCATCGACGCCTACCCCGCCGCGTCCAAGCCCTACGGGCTGGCGGCGGCGCCGACCGGGGGCGGGTCAAACATGCAACTGCCCATGAAGCAAGGCGTGCCGTACCAGAACATCTTCTACTTCGACGACGCCAACGCCCTCTACGGCCGCACCTATGACCGCAGCGACAACCTGCTGACCATCAGCCTGCAGCAGGCCCCCCGCAAGGCGGGCGAGGCGCGGGTCACCGTGTGCCCGACGGTCCGGT
>JAUJNJ010000338.1 GCA_030448225.1 Phycisphaerae bacterium | reverse complement strand
GGCCCGAATCACCACGGCTACTGCAACGAAGTGGATACCCCCTTTGCCTCAAAGCAATAGTCCGAGCACGGAGGTCCAGGCCCGAGGTGCGCCTCGCTGACCGGACGTAGCTCCTTGCTCGGCACGGGACTTTCTCGGCGCTCGGCTTGCAGCGCAGTGCCCGCCGCTGCAGTTGGATCTAGCCGCTCTCGCCGGGGAGCCTATTAGCCGCCGTCTCACCGAGCTGAGGCGGTTTGATACCTACAAAGTAGGACCGCCCGATGGGCTCGTCGAGCTTCGTCCGCGCGGCAGCAAGGAAGGTCGCGCGCGCCGACACGAACGCGGAAAGGCGACGGTCGCCGTCGTCAAGGTCATCCGTTGGTGGCATGGCAGCGGCCAGAAGGGCTTCGTGTGCAGTCTCGAACAAACGAACGACGGGATCTTCAGATCCCAGCCGCAAGCGCAGACGCTGACCGATCACGGTAACGGCGTCTGAGCCAAATGGGGATACGTCTGGTAGCACCGCGTCACCGGCGGCATCTCCCCGCTGGAGGGACGCAATCGGCTGAAGCACGAGAAGAGCCGCCGCCTCGTCGAGACGCCAATAGAGCTCCCACCAGCGGTTTGCGGCTTGATCACGTACGAACTGCTGTCGGGCAGCACGCCGCGAAGCCGCTGCGGCGACCATCGGTCCCACGACACCAGACGTCAGGATGCCCGCGACTGCCACAAGAACCGTGCCGTCTGCCACGGAACGAGCATAAAAGCTTGGCGAGAAGTGGATCAAGGCCGGTCGGCGGCGGACGCCGCTTTCGCCTGAACGGGGAACTCTCGTACGAGTTCGTCGAACTCGCCGCCACCGACGAGCACGACGGCTACTAACGCTCGGCGTTGCCTGACGCAGACTTGTGTCCGACCCCGGCGCGCGAGGGGCGCGACCCGCATCGAGGCGATCCAGATCGCCGCGAGCCGCGCCGCGAAGTTCTCCGCAGCGGTCGACCTGAAGAAGCAGCTCGACAGCGCGCCTGCCCAGTCCGGTGTCTACCGCGGGTGCGGGCTGCCGCCGATGATCGGCCGGTCGCGCGCCGGGCCGCGGCGTGGCGCGAGCATCAGCCGGCCGGCGGCGGTGATCTTCCACGCTCGCGTCGAGCCGGCCGCGACCAAGACGAGGCCGTGGCGCTCGAGCAGCACGAGTGCCTGTGTCACGAGGTCCGGGCGCGCCCGCCACGGCGCGGGACACACCGCCGCGATCTGACTGGCGCTGACGGCCTGGCCGTCGTGCTCGTGCTGGGCATCGCGAAGGGCACGGAGAACGACGCGTTGCTTGGCGGTCACGATCAGCCGAACCTAGCCTCGAGCGCGACGCTCGCGACCGCGGCCGCCGCGGTCACGGCCTTCCCCACCACGGGCGCAGCGGCGGAAGGTCAGTGAGCTGCGGGTCGGGTGGTAGCGGGGTCTCGCCGTCGTCGGTTTCGCTGCGGCGGCCGTACTGGTCGGGGATCTCGCCCCACCCCCAATACGCCAGGGGCCCGTCAGGGATGATGCCGAGCGCTTCGAGCGGGTCGATGCGCTGCTGGGCGACGGTGCATAGGTGCGTCCAGTCGTCGCCCATGTCGAAGGTGTAGATCAACTGCTCGCCGGCGTTCAGGCGGCTGAGGCGGGTCGCGCCGGCGAACACGGACGTGTCGGGCGGGTCCTCCCACTCGATCGGGCCGCAGACGTCGGTCGCGTCGGCGAGCTCGAAGAGAGACAGGTGCGCGCGGTCCCAGCGCGCGAACGCGGTGTCGATCGCGTCGCCCAGCTGCAGAAACGTGTGCGATCGCGCCGCCGCGAACACCCTGCCCGGCCGCGGCCACAGCGTCCGTCCGCCGCCTTGGATGAGCTCGACGCGGATCGACAGCCAGCTGCGCATCAGGCGTCCCCGCAGGCGGCGGACCGGTGCTTGGGCGTGGTCATGCGGCCATGCCCGCCGAGCTCTCGATCTCGCGGCTGTGCGGGGGGAGGTTCAGGCGCGCGTCAAATGCGGCAGGCGGGATCGTGAGGTCGTCAGTGGCGTACTCGCCGAAGCGCTTGATCGGCTCGGTGATGTA
>JAUJNJ010000337.1 GCA_030448225.1 Phycisphaerae bacterium | reverse complement strand
GCCTCGCGCTCCTGCAGAGCCCAGTCGACAAACTCGTCGGCGACCGCCCCGTCGATCTGATCGAGTGGAAGCCGGCCGAAGTGGTCCATCGCCGTGCGTAGCCGCCATTCCAGATCCGCGGCGGTCTTCGCCGCGACGCGCCTCCGCCAGCGGGCCAGGGTGATCGACGCAAAAACCTGGAAAGTCGGAATCTCGTTCGCCCTCGCGGATCAGCTCCTCGACGAACGACAGCGCGGCGTTCGCACTCGCACGCGGACGCTCGCTCTCATGGAGCGAAGGCCGCTCAGAAACGATCGTCCGGCAACACTCGGAAGGCAAGACGGCGGCGGCTCGAGCGGTTCCCAGCAGCATCTTTCGCTCGCAGCGTCACCCGATAGCGACCACGACGCAGCATACCTCCGCCGACCTTTCCCGAGAAGCGCTTGCGGTTCCACCCGGGCCGGCCCTCCTGAGTGAAGCTGCCGACGTGCCGGTAGCGCGTGCAACGGCGCCGTAGCTGGTTCCCCCCGGTCCTCCTGCGGCATTTGCCGCCCACCCTGCGCCCGCGCGTCCTTCGCTCGATCCTGAAGACGACGCGCGCCCCCTCGGAGAGCCTGTAGCGGAAGGTCGTGCCTCGTCGACCGCGCCTGGCGCTGGCGCGCGGCTCTGCGGGTCCGCTGCGATCAACGGCAAAGGCCTTCGGTCTGAGCGAGGCCCTGTTAAGGATCGGTGGCCTCGAGTCGCGCGACGGCGACCCGGAGATCGACTGCCAGTCGGGCTCTTCGTCGGTAACGGTGTCGGTCGTGAGCCTCGCGACCGCCGAGCCGTCCGCCCCCATGACAAGGATCTCGGCGCTGGCAGTGTCAGCAAAGGTGATCCTCCCACCGTCCGGCGACCAGGCGGGCCCTGCCTCGTCGCCCCCGGTCGTCGTCGTCGCGGTTCTCGTGAGGTTTCTGCGCCTCGAGCCGTCGCGCTCCATCACGTAGATCTCGGAGCCGCCGCTACCCTCCGGGGCCGCGAAGAGGATCTGCCGCCCGTCGGGCGACCACGCGGGCGCGGAAGCCGAGTTGTCGATCGTGAGCCGCCTCAAGTCCGAGCCGTCTGGATCCATCGCGTAGATGTCAGTCGCACCAGCGTCTTCGTCGGCGCGGTCGCTTACGAAGGCGATCCGCCGGCCGTCCGGCGACCACGCCGGCTCTGCGTCGCTCGCGGGGTTCCTCGTCAGGTTTACCTGGTCGGAGCCGTCGGCCTTCATCACGTACACCTCGGAGTTGAAGTCGTCGCGGTCGCTTACGAAGGCGATGCGCCGGCCGTCGGGCGACCACGCCGGCTGGGAGTCGCTGGCGGGGTTCGTCGTCAGCCGCGTCTGTCGCGAGCCGTCGGCCTCCATCACGTATATCTCCGGATCGTTGGCGCCGTCGCGCTCACTCACGAAGGCGATCCGCCGGCCGTCGGGCGACCACGCCGCCCCGCCGTCGGCAGCCGGGTTCCGCGTCAGGTTCCTGCGCGCCGAGCCGTCCGGCGCCATCACGTGGATATCCGCGTCGCCGTCGCGGTTGCTCGTGAAGGCGATCATGCCGTTCTCGCCGGGGAAGGCGCCGTCTGCGGGGGAGCCGACCGCCAACAGCGTTCCGGCGCCCGCGCTCGCCACGAGCAGGCGCGACAACACCGAGCGTGCCCGGTTGCGGAGCAGGGCGTCGCTCGCCGTCCGCTGCAGATATCTCGATCTCAACATCGCGTGTCCCGGTCGGCGGGCGCTGCTCGAGTGGAGGCCCCCGCCTCGGCGCCCTGGCCGCGGCGAGTTCACGCCGGGTGCGCTCGACGACGGTACACCGTTCGACGCGGCCGCGAGCCAGGCGTCGCGCGACAGCCGTTCCTCTCTCGTCCCTACGCCCGCGAGCAGCGAAGCGGGAGGCCACCCCTCGTCTCGGCGTCGGACAGAAACCCGCCAACTTGACCGGCGCGCGGTTTTGCCTCCGGGATCGCGGGGAAGCAGCCTAGCGGCGTTTCACCACGCAGGGCAACGGCCAATCGCAGGCACCAACCAGGGAGGCAAGCACCTGATGAGCGACTTCACCCAGCCCGAGCCT
>JAUJNJ010000336.1 GCA_030448225.1 Phycisphaerae bacterium | reverse complement strand
CCCACTATGGGGGCCACCCGGCCCGCGCGCCCCCCCCGGCGCGGTGTCCCCCGCCCCGGCCGGTGGGCCTCTGTTGCCGTGCGGCCCGGGCCCCCAAACCCGGGGGGGGGCCTTTTGTTGGGCCCCCCCACCTGTGGGGGCGGTGTTCCCCCCCCTGTTAACCACGCCCCTACACGACCGACTTCTCGCGCCGGATGCGCGCGCGTTGAAATGCAGAGCGCACAATCGAGGAATGTTTACTTCCGAGTACCGGCTCGACCGGATTTGCATCCGTCGAACCGCGAATGAGAGGAGGCACGACCGAACCCCCACGGTCGGCCCCCGTCGCTCACCGAATGGCGGCACTCGTCGCGCCGGCGGCCTCGGCGGCGCGGACGGCGTCGCGGACGCTGGCGGCGATGCCGTCGGCATCTAAGCCGATCTCGGCGAGTTGCTCGGGGCGGGTGGCGTGGGCGATCAGCCGGTCGGGCATGCCGAGCCGCGTCAGCGCCGACGTCGGGAGGTCGTGGGCGACGGCGTACTCGAGCACGGCGCTGCCGAAGCCGTTCTGGAGGGCGTGGTCCTCGATCGTCAGCACCGGGTGGCCGGGCTTCAGCACGCGGGCGAGCATGTCGCCGTCGAGCGGCTTGCAGAAGCGGGCGTCGATCACCCCCACCGCCAGCCCCTCGGCCGCCAGTTGCTCGGCCGCGACCATCGCCTGCGGCGCCAGCGCGCCGTAGACGACGAGCGTCGCGTCGGCCCCCTGCCGCAGCGTCCGACTCTTGCCGGCGACCCACTCCTGTTTAGCCGCCGCTCGCAGAGCGGGGTCGATCACGTTCTCGAAGTCGCACGCCGGCACCACGTCGCGCGGGTAGCGGATCGCGCTGGGCGTCTCCAGCGACAGCGCGAACCGCAGCGCGCGCTTGAGTTCGGCCTCGTCGCTCGGGGCCATCAGGACAATCCCCGGCATCGGGCGGAGGAACGCCAGGTCCATGAACCCGTGGTGGACGGCCCCGTCGTCGCCGACGAAGCCGGCCCGGTCCATGCAAAAGACGACCGGCAGGTTGTTCAGGACGACCTCCTGCCACACCTGGTCGAACGCGCGCTGGACGAACGTGGAGTAGATCGCCGCGAACGGCCGCACGCCGCTCTTGCACATGCCGGCGGCCATGGCGGCCAGGTGCGACTCGCAGATGCCGGTGTCGACGTACCGCCCCGGGTGGGCCGCCTTGAACTTCGACAAACCGGTGCCGTCGGGCATGGCGGCGGTCAGGGCGACGACGCGGTTGTCCTTGTCGGCGAGGTCGATCATCGCGTCGGCGAACGCCGCGGTCCACGCCTTGCCCGAGCCCTTGCTGAGCTCGACGCGGCACCCGTTCACCTGGAACGCGGCGGGGCTGTGGAACTTCGTCGGCTCGCTCGCCGCCACCTCGTACCCCTGGCCCTTGCGCGTCTTGACGTGCAGCAGCACGGGCTTGTTCACGTGCTTGATCTCGGCCAGGAAGTTGATGAGCCCGGGCAGATCGTGGCCGTCGATCGGGCCCATGTACTTGATGCCCATCGACTCGAACATGCTGCCGGCCCACATGGCGCTCTTCACGCTGGCGCAGAGCGAGTCCCACGCGTGTTCGATCGCGTGCCCGACGCTGCTCGGCAGGCGGTGCACGAGTTTCTCGCTGAAGCGCTTGAACTCCTCGTAGGTCGTGCTGACCCGCACGCGCTCGAGGTACTGGCTGAACGCGCCCTGCGGCTCGCTGATGCTCATGCCGTTGTCGTTCAGGATCATCAACAACTGACGCTTGAGCGTGCCGGCGTTGTTCAAGCCTTCGAACGCCAGGCCGTTGACGATCGACGCGTCGCCGACGACGGCGACGACGTGGTTCTTCTCCTTGCCGAGCATCGCGTCGCCCCGCGCCAGGCCGACGGCGGTGCTGATGGCGGTGCCGGCGTGGCCGACGGCGAACAGGTCGTAGGCCGACTCCTCGGGCGACGGGAACCCGCTGACGTGCCCCTTCTTACGAAGCTTGTCGAAGTCGCCGGCCCGGCCGGTGAGCATCTTGTGCGGGTAGCACTGGTGGCCGACGTCGAACA
>JAUJNJ010000335.1 GCA_030448225.1 Phycisphaerae bacterium | reverse complement strand
CCAGATCCGACGCCTCCGTCCGCTCCGGCAGTTATCACGCGGCCTTGCCTCGCGGCCATCGACGCGGTCGACAGGGCCGCCACGGCGCTGCGGTCCGCGCGGTCCGCTCAACGCAAGGCGAGAGGTCGCGGTGCGCGAAGGCGCGCTGCGCGAAGGGTCAAGGCGAGGAACCGGGCGCTCTCCGCGGCGCGGGCTCACCGGACGGGCGCCTGTTCCTAGTGGCTCGGTACATCACAGCGCCCCTGCTCGCTTTGGCGATGCTGCTGTTCGCGGCCGCGCCGGCCGGCGCCGTAACGGAGACCTTCAACCCGGGCACCAGCACTTGGACGGTGCCGGCCGGGATCACCGACAACTCCATCCGCATCACCACCACCGGCGGCTCGGGACACCCAGGGGGGGCCAGCTACACGCCGCCAGGGGCCGTCGTGTCCGGAGACCTCACGGTCACGGCGGGGCAGCAGTTCCAGGTCAACGTGGGCTACGGCGGAGGCGCGGGCGGGACCGGCTTTCGGAGCGGCGGCGCCGGGGGCGGGGCATCGGATGTCCGCAAGGGGGCCTTCGGCCTGAGCGACCGTCTGATCGTGGCAGCCGGCTCCGGTGGAGGCGGCGCGGGGGTCGGCGGCGGACGCGGCGGCCACGTCGGCCTCTCCGGCTGGGCCGGCTTCCGCGGTGGAGCGGCAGGCGGCGCCGGCGGTATTGGCCCGTCCGAAGCCGGCGGTGACGGCGCGAACTCGGCCGGCTTCGGCAGCGGCGGAGGGGGAGGCGGCGGCGGCTACCTCGGCGGAGGCGGTGGGGCAGCCGGCGACGATGGGGGAGGCGGCGGCGGCGGAACCAATTACATCGACAGCCTCGTGACCGGGGCGACGACAAGCGACTTCTCCGGAGGGCCCACTACCCCCAGAGTCACGATCTCCTACAACGAGGCGCCGGTCGCGAGCCTGACCCCCGCGGACGACCACGACTTCGGCAACGAGAACGTTGGCCGTACCTCGCGCGAGTTCGACTACTCGCTCCAGAACACGGGGGACGCGACGCTCAACATCTCGACGATCGGGCTGACGGCCGGAGACACCGGCGATTTCATCGTGACCCGCACCCTCTGCGGCACCACGCTCGCCCCGGGCGCCTCGTGCACCATCCACACCCGCTTCTCGCCGGACTCGCGGGGCGCGAAGAGCGCCACCTTTACGGTCGATACCGACGGCGGCGATATATCGCGTGACCTGTCGGGCTTCGGCACCGCGCCTGGAACAAGCCTCACGCCCACAGACGGACACAACTTTGGCAACCAGCGTGCGGGAACGACGTCCGGCGACTTCGACTACACGCTCAAGAACACCGGCGACGGTCCGCTGACGGGGGTCTCTATCGGACTGGGCTTCTCCACCCAGTTCGAGCAGAGCAACGACTGCGGCTCGACGCTCGCGGCGGGCGCGTCCTGCACGATCCGCGCCCGCTTCGTCCCAACTAGCGCGGGGTCGCAGTCCGCCACGCTCCTGGTCAGCACCGACATCGGCAACTCGACCCGGGGCCTGTCGGGCCACGCCACTGCCCCGGTGGCAGCGGTCACGCCCGCGGGCGGACACGCGTTCGGCGAGCAGGTCGTGGGCACCACCTCGACCAGCCACGGCTACACGCTCGAGAACGCCGGTGACGCGACCCTCAACGTCTCGGTCATCGACTTCACGGGTGGGAACTCAGGCGAGTTCGACATGGCCGGCAGTTGCGGCCCGACGGTCGCCCCGGGCCAGTCGTGCACGATCCAGACGACCTTCAAGCCGACCTCGGCCGGCAACCACAGCACGGCCCTCAGGATCAACACCGACGGCGGCGATGCGACCCGCGCCCTGTCCGGAATTGGCGGCACGCCTGTGATGGCGTTCACGCCGCTCGGCCGTCGCGCCTTCGGCAGCCAGCTAGTGGGCACCACGTCCTCCGACTACGACTACACGCTTGAGAACACGGGCGACATATCGCTGGCGATCAGCTCGATCGTGGTGACGGGCTCGAGCGACTTCGAGCAGGACAACGACTGCGGCTCCGCCCTCGCGCCCGGCGCGACGTGCACGAT
>JAUJNJ010000080.1 GCA_030448225.1 Phycisphaerae bacterium | reverse complement strand
CCGAGGGCGGAGACCTCGGTGTGGGGGTCGATGCCGAGCAGGTGGAACATCGTGGCCGCGAGGTCCTCGGGGCGCACCGGGTCGCGGGCGGGGTAGGCCCCGTTCTTGTCGCTCGCGCCGTACACGAAGCCCCGCTTCACGCCCCCGCCGGCGAGGAGCGTCGTGTAGCACTGCGGCCAGTGGTCGCGGCTGACGTCCTTGTTGATCTTCGGGGTCCGGCCGAACTCGCCCATCCAGACGACGAGCGTCTCCTCGAGCATGCCGCGCGACTCGAGGTCGAGCAGGAACGTCGGGAGCGTCTGGTCCGTGATCGGCAGGTGCCGCTTCTCGATGATCGGGAACATCCGCGTGTTGTCGAAGCCGTGCGTGTCCCACCCGCCCTTCTCGGTGCTCTTGCCGCCGATCGAGTCGGAGAAGTAGACCGTGACGAACTTCGCCCCCGCCTCGACGAGCCGCCGGGCCAGCAGGCAGCTTTGGCCGTAGGTGTGACGGCCGTACGCGTCGCGCAGCGCCGCCGGCTCGGCCGAGAGGTCGAACGCTTCGCGCAGGCGAGTGGAGTTCAGCATCGTCAGCGCCTTGCCGTAGTAGGCGTCGAGCCCGCGCGCCGCGGCGGAATGGTCGAGCAGGCGGCTCTGGCGGTCGACGAGCTCCATCAGCCCGCGGCGCGTCTCGAGCCGGCCGTGCGGCAGGTCGGCCGGGAGGCTGAGTTCCGGCAGCGCGAAGTTCGGGTCGTTCGGGTCCTGCGTGAAGAAGAACGGGTCGTGCGCCTTGCCGAGGAAGCTCGCCCGCTGGCCCGGCGTGACGCTGCCGTCGCGGATCAGGTAGGGGTAGGCGATGCTCGTCGGCATGTCGCCGCCCGCGCCGGGCGCGAGGCGGTCGACCACCGAGCCGTACGCGGGGAACAGGTCGAGCGTGTCCTTCAGGCGGATGTCGTCGCTCGGCGGCTCGTGCCCGGTCAGGGCGTAGTACGAGGCCGAGTTGTGGTTCTTCATCGAGTGGGTCATGCTCCGCACGAGCGTGACCTTGTCCATGATCCGCGCGACGCGCGGCAGGTGCTCGCTGACGGGCATCTCCGGCACGACCGACCGGATCGGCTTGTGCGGCCCTCGCACGCCGTCGGGCGCGTCGGGCTTCATGTCGAACATGTCGACGTGGCTCGGGCCGCCGAACTGGTAGAGGAAGATCACCGACTTCGCCCGCGCCGCCGGCGCCGGCCTCGGCGCCGCCGCGACGGGTTGCACCCCCCGCATCGCGTCCTGCGCGCGCAGCAGGCCGGGCATCGTCAGCCCGAGCAGGCCCGCGCCGCCGACCTTCAACAGGCTGCGACGCGAGTGCCGGCAGGCGTGGTAGCTGTCACAGGCGAATGATCGCGGTCGCTTGGCCATAACGCTGACTCACCAGGATCGGCGGGAGACGCCACACTTCTCACCAGCGCCGGCGACACGCAGTGCGCGTGCCTCGCGCGCGCTACCGACGGAGCACGAATTCCTTCGAGTTGAGCAGTGCCCAGGCGACGTCCTCCATCGCCTTGCGCCGGTCGCCCGACTGGCTCACGTGCGCGAGCATGCCGTCGAGCTCCGCTTTTGCCGGCGGGCGCGTCAGCGCCGCCCAGTACAGCTCGACGATCGCTGCCTCGTCCGTGCGGCCGTCCCTGATCGCCGCGGCAAGGCGATTGTCCGGGGCCGCCAGCATCGCCGAGACGCCCGGGCCGCTGATGAGCTGAAACGCCTGCCCGAGCGTCGTGTCGTTCGTGCGCTCGCAGTCGCAGGAGAGTTGCCGCGGCGGCTTGCCGAACGTCTCGAGGAAGTTGTCGGCCGCCGTCGGCTTCGGCCCCCTGCGGCTCGTCGGGCGGACGCCCGGGATCTGCCCCGCGCGCATCCCCTTCGGGTGGCCGGCGAACTCCGGCTGCACGCCGAGCACTTGGTGCTGCGCGTCGAGCAGTTGTTCGGCGGTCAGCCGCCGGGGCAGCGTGTGGCTGTAGTTCGTCTGGTCCACGGCGTTCGTCGCGTCCGGTGTCGAGGAGAGCCCGTACGTCCGGCTCGCCATGATCAGCCGGATCAGCGCCCGCTGGTCGTACCGGCCCGCGACGAACCGCTTCGTCAGCTCGTCGAGCAGGGCCGGGTGGCTCGGCGGGTTCGTCGCGCGGAAGTCGTCGACCGGGTCGACGATGCCGCGGCCCATGAAGTGGGCCCACGTGCGGTTCACCTGCGAGCGGGCGAACAAATCGCGTTGCGAGACCCACGCCGCCACCGCGACAAGGCGCGGGACACACGCGGGCACCCGGTCAGTCGCGCCGCGGAGCCCGGCCGCGGCGGCGGCGCTGCGGGTGCGGGTCGGTCATCGCGCCCTTGTCCTTCACGAGCACGAGTTGCTCGCCGACGAACTCGTGCTGGTCGTTGTCGTCCTTCCGCTTGTTCTCGACGATCTTGTAATCGATCCGGCTGAAGACGTCGGCCCAGCCGTAGTAGTCGTCCTGCGTCCAGCGGTCGAACGGGTGGTTGTGGCACTGCGCGCACTGGAGCCGTGTGCCGAGAAACACCCGCGCCGTCGCCTCGCCGCGCGTGACCGGGTCGCGGAGCCGCGCGGTAATGGCTGGCCGGCGGGTTGGCGTAGGTGCTGCCCGTGCCGGCGACGAGGCCTGCGAAATCGGTCGATCGGCTTAGATGGCCGCGAATCCCTGCTTCAGCCACTCGTGCATCGCGGACACGCCGGTGCGGTCGAGCGATGCGGCTCCTCGACGCGGAGCAGGTCGGCCCACTTCAGCGCCCACTGCTCGGCGTACTCCGGCCGAAGCAAACGTCGACGACCGAGCCGCCGCTTGTCCGCCGTCGCGTCGCGCTCGAACGCTCGGGCCTCGGCGGGCGTCGGCAGGACGCCGAGCAGGTCGAGGTACGCGGCGGAGGTATTCGAGGTCGGTGCAATCGTCGGACGGGTTGAGCGCAGCGTGCGGAGCTTGGCGAAGACGTGCTCGTCGATCACGTGCGCGGCTTCACGTCCGTCGCGACGAACGCCTCGCGGCTGCGGGACGAACGTGAGCCGCACGACCGCCTGCCGCTGGAGGCGTGACGACGACGGCCGTCTCCCGTCCTGGCGGCGGGTGACGCGGCCGTCCGGCGCGATCGCCGCGATCTCGGCCGACTGTTCGTAAACCGCCAGCCGCGACGTCGCGCGTCGGGCCGTCGGAGAACCGCGCCGGTCGCCGTGATGCGGGCGTCCGCGGCGGGCGCGACGAGCACGCGCTCGGCCGGCGTCACGTCGGCCGCGACGAGCGTCGGCGCGGCGGCCGCGTCGTCGCGCGGGGCAGCCTCGATCCAACGGCGGAGGATGCGGTACTCGTCGGAGTCGCGGGCGAACCGCTGGCCCCCCTCGTGCGGCACTGCACCGCTCGCCTTTTGTAGCACGAGGCTCTGGTCCGGCTCCAGCAGGTTCACCCGGCGGGCGAACAGGTCACGCGTGAGGGTGTCGAGGTCGGCGTGCGGGTCCTGGCCGCGCAGCGAAAGCTTCAGGCCCCCCTTGCCGCTCTTGTTGCCGTGACACGCGCCGGCCGAGCACCCGGACTTCGCCAGCACCGCCATCACGTCGTTTCGGAAGGACACGGAGCCCGGCGTCGCCGTCGCCACCGTCTCGTCCGCCCGTGCGCCCGCGGTCAGGAACACGATCAGAACGGCAGCGGCGACGCGTGCGCGGAACGTCCGGCGTGTGGTGGGGCTAACGAAAGGCGACATGCATTCGCTCAAGATCGGGTGACGGTCGACGACGGGCTTCGAGGCTGCATAACTATACCGTGCCGCAGGGGCTTTGTTCGCAGATCCTCGCGCCGGTGCCATTCCGCAGTGGGCTTGCGGTCGCGCAGATGTGCTCGCGGACGTCTTGGGAGCCGCGGCTCGGCCAATCCACCTGTCGGCATTCGGGCCGGCAGGCCGTCAACGAGAGTCGGCGGATCGTTTCTCCGCGCCGGTCGAGCTTTCGGCGCCACCCGGCGGTGCAGGACACCCGCCGGGGCGGTTGGTAGTCGGATCGCCAAGCCTTGGCCGCGGTCGAAAGTCCCTTGAAAAGGGATCCCATCGCCACGTGCCTCGCACCGGCGCCGGCGCGGCGGCCGGCCGCGATCGACGCGCGGCGCGACTCTTATCGACGAGGCACGTCATGCCTGCGAAATGAATGTCGGGCGGGGCCGCCACGAGTCGTCGGGCGGGTGCCGCTTAGGGTTGCGGCTTGCCCTCCGCTTTGGCGAGGAGGCGTTCGACGCGGTAGACGACCTCGAGGTCCTTCTCCTTCAGCGCCTCCTGAAGCTTCGGCCGCGCGCCGGCACCAAGTTTGGTCAGTGCCTGCTCGGCGGCCTCGCGCTGTTCCCAGGAGTCGGAGCCGAGTTGGGCGATCCACTTGGCGATCCGTGCGCCGGCGTCCGGATCGACGTTCCGCACGACCGCCAGCCCGACGCGCACCACGCCCGCCGGCGTGGGCACGACCTCCAGCGGCAGCACGCGGTCGAGGTCGGCCTGGTCGACCTGGTAGACGGCCGTGAGTTGGTCCGGATCGAGCGCGTGATGGCGGAGGATGCCGATGACGGCCTCGCGATCGGGCTCGTCGAGCCCCGCGCGGGCGAGGCGGTCGCGCCACGGGGCGAGCACCGCGTCGGCCGGCGCGGGATCGCCGGCCGCGAGGGAGACCGGCACCCAATCTTCGGGCGCGACTCCGGCGGCGGGCTGCGTGGTCGCGGGCGGCTTGGGGGTGGTGCCGGGCTGCGGCACCGGGGCGGCCCCCACCCGCAGCCCGGTGGCCTCGGTGAACAACTCCTTGATCAGGTCCGCCGCGGGGCCGGCCGGGGCCGCCGGGGTTGGCGCGGGTTGGGTGGTGTTCGCGCTGGTCCCGTCCGGCGGCTTGACGTTCTTCGCCGGCTTCACAACCTCGATGCCACCGACCCGCCAGCCCTTGCCCACGGGCTTGTACAACTGGAGCCCGCGCAGCGGCAGCGCGCCGGCGTTGGCCACCTCGTACGCTTCGCCCGCGGGTGCGGTCGTCGCCGAAGGCTTCGTCGTGGCGCTCGGCCCGCCGGGGACGCGGATGCGGAGCGGGACGCCGAGCGGGCACTGCACGTCGTAGAGGAGGAATCGCTCGCCGCGCTCGCCGCCGCGGAGCCAGGCCCCGCCGCCGCGCCGCAGGGCGTCGAACCAGTGTCCCGCCTCGACCGACTCCTGCCTCGACGGCGTGTCGGCCAGCGCGACTTTCTCCCAAAGCTGCCGCTCCGACCGCGGCTTTCCCGCCGGCCACGCGGCGAGGAAACGCCCGCCGGGCGCGCGCAGCAGCACGTCGTAGGTATCGGCAGCAGCCGCGCCGGCGGGGGCACCCTCTTCCGTTTTGCCCGCATGCTTCGGCGCGATCAGTCGGATCAGGCCCACGGGCGACGGGTGATCGAGCACGTCGGCCGCCGCCTGCGCGCGACGGCCGCGGACGAAGCCGAGGAGCGTGGACCGGAACGCGGCCGCGTCGTTCGCGAGCGGCACGTTCGGATCGACGAGGAAGACGACCCACTCGACCACCCGCACGCCCGACGCTGGCACGGCGGCCGGCGAGGCCGTTGGTGGCGTGACGGGCCGGGCCGGCCCTTGCCCGTGCGCGTCGCCGCCGCGAGCGCGCAGGCGATTAGGGACGGTCGAAATGTGAAAGGCCGGCGATGGCGTGTTGGGGTGCATCGAGTTCCTGCGGAAGTCCGCGTCGTATAGCGACTGAGCCGTGGAGTCTGGCGAGTGCGAAGCTCACTTGGGGATCCGCCCGCGCTTGGAGCAGGCGCCCGCCCACACGACGCGGTCGGCGACGTCCTGGTCGGCGAAATCGACTTCGAGCGTCAGCCGCCGCACGTTCGCCAGCGGCAGGTCGAGCGCGACGGCGTCCTTGTCGCCTCGCAGGTCCGCGGCCTCGTAGAGCACCTTGTCGTCCCCCGCGCACGCGGACGACGGCGCGACCGGCCTTGCCTTCCAGGTTGCTGGAAGCCGAGCTTGCAGCGGAAGCGGTCGAACCGGCCGGCGAGGTCGTACTGGAGCACGCGCGCGCGTGGACGGCGACGCCCCGGTCGTGGAGCCGTCGGACAGTCGGATCGGCCCGCCGGTGAGCGACGCGTCGAGGCGGTACGGCATGAGCCGGTCGAAGTACGGGACCTGCTCGACGGCGGCCGGGCGGAGGTCCGAGAGGGTAGACGAGTCGGCCGTTGCGGCAGCGCACGCGGCCCACGTTCGCCAGCGGCACGCGCAGCTCGCCGCCGCCGCCGCCCCGGAGCGGGCGAGCGCGGGACCCCTTGTCGTCGAGCGGCGGTCGGTCGCCGGAGACGACGTCGCCCCCGTCGAGATCGATCGACTGGTGGAACGGCCCGGCCGTCCCGGGGCGGTCGGGGTGGGGTCGTCGCCGAGGCGCGGCGAGGATCACGCCGACGAAGGCGCTCGATCGCGATCTGCGGTCCTGGTCGCCAGACGGAACGACAGCGCCTTGCCGTCGGAGCCGCGGGCGAGCCCCGGCACCGCGACGACCTGTTCGTCCCCGGCGCGCGCCGGCCACGTCCTCGGTCGCCGGCGCGGGCGTGGCGGCACGGGCCTTGGTCACGGCGGCGGCGTCGGCGTGCCAGACCTCGCGGAGATTCTTCGTGGGCAACACGGCGGAACCGTACGCCGTTTTGATCGTGAGCCGCTGCTCGTCCCACGACAGCAGTTCGCCGGTGGGCGGTCGCCGCCGGTGAGGTGGACGACCCACGGCTGCGCCCTGATCGTCGGAAGCGTTGGTCGTGCCCTGCGTCGTCGGCGCCGTGCCACCGCCCATGCCGCGGCCGCGACGCAGGCGGACGTCCTTGAACTGCACCGTGACGGGGTGGCGGTGGTCGAGTTGGAACGCGAGCACGCCGGCGAGGAGCCGCGGCGGACTCGTCGGTCACGTCGGCGACGACGTTCCCGTTGATGAGGTGCGTGAGCCGTTCCGCCTCGAGCACGGCCGCGTCGTTCCAATCGGCGCTTCACGGCCGCCGTCAAGCGCGGCCGCGTCCTTCGGGCAGGCCGTTCGCGATGACGTCTCGGCTGCCGTCGGGCTTCAGGACGACCTTCGCCAACGTCGGCGAGCTTGCAGCGGTTCCCGGCGACGCCCCTCGTCGTAGAGGTTGCCCGAGATGGTGGGATTGGCGTCGAGGTCGAACTGGTACCCGCCGACGCTGAAGGTGGCGGGTCGAGGACCTTCGCCTTGCGATAAAGGAGCCGACGAGCTGGGTGGCCCCCGTGATCTTGTAGCGGAAGCGCAGCTCGAAGTCGGTGAGTTCGCCGCCGCCGCCTTTCCAATAGATGAAGGTGCTGGTGTGCGCGGTCTGTCCGGGGGTGCTAACGCCGGTGATCGCGCGTCGCGGATCGACCACGACGCCGGGTCGCCGGCCCCGGTCGCCGAGGGTCTTGCCGTCGAAGATCGGATGAACCCCGCCTCGCCCGCCGCGGGCTGGGTCGACGCGCCGGCCCCCGCTGGCGCGGCGGGGGTCCGCCGGGATGTCGGTCGACGGGTCCAACGTGATCTCGACGATGTCCTGCAGCGGCACGACCGTCGGTGCCGCTTCCTTGCCGCTGGCGCCGGACGACGCGAGCACGACCTTGCCGTCCTTCAACGCGGTGAGGCGGCCCTCGACGGTGGTGTCGTCGACCTTCTTCACTTTCGCCGCCTGCAACGTGGCGGCCGGAACGACGAGGCAGACCAGCGTGACGATGACCGCGAGGTGGGTCCGACGGGCGACTGCGCTCATGGTTTCCCCCGGTTGTCCGTCGGCGCGGCGCCGCCCGGATCGGGCGCGGCTTCGCCGGGCGTGCTGCCCACCTCTTCCTGGGCGAGTCGCTGGTAGTAGCTCTGGAGGAGCGACTCGTACCCGGGCGGGAAGCCGTCGGTCTTCGATTGCAGGATCTGCTCGCGCTGCTTCGGCGGCAGGCTGGCCCACTGCTTCTCGCCGGCCTTGGGGTCGTGCATCTCGCCGACGCCGCCGGGTCCCTTGGCGAGGATCGACTTGCCGAGCGGCTTGGTCGGGTTCGGCCCGCCCCCGGCGCCGCCGGCGCACTCCTTCTCGAGCTGCTTGATGAGCGTCTCGAGCTGGCCTGCGACGCGCGACTGCTTGCCCTGCACCGGCTCGCCGGTCCGCAGCGCCTCGAGGTCGCCGACGATGCCGCTCATGTCGCCGGCGAGGTGGCGCAGCGGGTCCTTCATCCAGTCGGCGTGCTGCTTGTCGAGGAGGCGTTTCGCCTCGCGCTCGAACGGGGAGAGCGGCTGCTTCTCGCCGTCCCTCGGCCCCACGCCGAACAACCGCTCGGCGGCGCGCGCCCGCCGCGCGTCCGCGTCGTCGGCGGCCGCCGGGGGAGCGGGGGCGGGCTCCGGTTCGACCGCGGGGGCCGCGGCCGCCGTGGCAAGGGCCAGGGCGGCAAGGGCGACGGTTGTTGTAAATGTGTTTCTCATCACCGACACCTCAGCAGTTGGTCGTCGTCGGAGTCGTGTTTCTTCATCGTGCGGCCGGGACCGAGCTAGCACCAAACCCCCCCGGGCCAGAGTGTTCGTCCGCTCGTAGACCCCGGGAGCAAGTTCTCCGGGGCGTTCGAGTGAATCGCGTGGTTCGCGTGATTGCTACTTCACGGTAAACCGAGCCTCAGTGGGTGCCACCGATGCAGTCGGGGCAGACGGACTCGTGCAGCTTCGCCATCGCGTCGCGCACCTGGGATTGGCCGTCGCGCACGCCGAGGATCTTCTGTCGCAGGTCGGGGCTCAAGTCGGCGACGGCGGCGCGGGTGGCGTGGGTGTCGCGGGTGTCGACGTTCACGCGCGTCTGCATCAGCCGCAGGATCTTCAGCTCGGCGAGCAGCTTGTTCTTGTTGTTGCCGCAACTCTTGCACTCGCCCCCCTCGCCGGCCGACCCGCCGGACTCCTTGAGCGTGTCGAGCAAGTCGGTGATGTCGCGCTCGATCTGCCGCTGCGCCGCGACGACCTTCGCGTCGCCGCGGCCGGCGTTGAGGTGGGCGACCACGTGGACGCACTGGCTCTGAATCGCGCGGATCGCCGGCGGCAGCGCGACGCTGAACCCCGTCTCCTCGATGAGCTGCACCGTCTGGCCCGCGACGTTCACGAGGTGCTCCTCGGCCTGCGCCAGTTGCTTCGCGCGCAGCGTGGCCTCGCGGTCGGCCGACGCGAGGCGGGCGCCCAGCGCCTCGGTCGCCTTGCGGACCTGCTCCTGGCGTTCGAGCATGTGCCGCAGGTTCTCCATCACCTGCCCGCGCACCTGCTTCTCGATCTCCGACAGCAGTTTCTTACGCTCGCGGTCGAGCTCCTCGCGGGCCTTCTTCAGCGCCTCGACCGCCTCGCCCTGCTTCGCCTCGGCGTCCCCCGCCTTCTTGCCGCCGAGGCTCCCCTCGGCGGCCGACATCGACTTCGACGCCCCGCCGAGGCTCGCCAGCGCCTTCGCGCCGGACTGCCCGAGTTCCTTCGCCGCCTGCGACACCGCGTCGGTCGACTGGCGGTTGCGCTCCTGGTCCTGCTTCAGCGCGTCGAACGCCTTGGGGTCGGCCGGCTTGTTCTGCTTCTGCTCGCCCGCCAGCTTCGCGGCCTCGGCCTTCTGTCGCTGCTCTTCCTTCACCACTGCGTCGAGCTTCGCCAGCGCCGCCTGGAGCTTGCGGAGCTTCTCGAGCTGCATCTGCAAATCGAGGTCGGTCGCCAGCAGGAGCTTCTTCAACTCCTCGAGCTTCGCCAGGACCTGCTTCTCCTCCTCGACCGCCTTGGCGAGGTCGCTGCGGCCGAGGTGCTCGAGCACTTCCTTCATCTGCTCGATGATGAGCTGCTCGCGCGCCTTGCGGACCGCCATCAGCAGTCGGGCAGCGTCGTCGGGCTCGGCCTCGCGCGTCAGCTCGGCGAGGCGGTACATCCGCTCCTGCAACTCGCGGAGCTGCGCCTCGGCGTTCTTCTGCTGGAACTGAAGTTTCTCCGCGTCACTGACCGGCGCCCCTCCCTTCACGCCACGCGCGGCGGGGGGCGCACCGGGCTTGGCCGCCGGCTCCGCGCCGCGGGCGGGCGAGGGCGACGACGCGGAGGCGAGCAGGCTGGCGCACAGGGCGAGGGCGAGCGCGCGTCGGAGGGTGCGTTGGATCATGGATCGTCCCCTGGTCTGAAAGGCGTTCGGTCGCTGGCCATCGTAGTCCGCCGCCGGCGGTGCCGGTAGCTTTTATTGCTCGACATTGCGGCGTGTGCGCGTCACGGGTCGAACACGCCCTCGGTTTCCGAGTCCTTCAGTTTCTCGGTCGTCTGGCGCACCTGCTCCTGGAGCTTGATGATCTCGTTGAGCTGGTTGAGCACGTCGACGAAGCTGTCCCACTGCGACATCTGCTTCAGCACGCGGTTCATCTCCGCGATCACCGCGTCCTGCCGGCTCGTCGCCTCGGCCACCTGCTGGGAATCCGCCGCCTTCGCCAGCGAGTCGAGCGCGTCGCGCTGCCGGGTCATCAGCCCGTCGTGGAGCGCGCGGAGCGGCTTGGTGACGTTCGTCTCCATCAGGTCCCACGCCTCGGGGCCGCCGAGCGCGTTGAGGCGCATCTCGGTCACAGACTCGGTCAGCACGTTGGCGATGCGCGTCGTCTCGCGCTGCACGCCCCGGTGCTCGCGGGCGAGGGCGGCCGCCTCCGCGGGGGTGTCGAGGCCGATGAGCTGCGTGCGGAGCTTTTCGGCGACGGCGATCGCCTTGCGGAAGCGGGACCGCTCGGCCTGCTGGCGGAGCAGGATCTCGCGGAACAGTTCATCCGGCGCGACGACGCGGAACGTGACCGTCCGCGACTTGCCGGTCTGCGGGCCGGTGTAGCGGGCGTCGACGGCCAGGCCGGTGACGGAGACGAGCGCGCCGACCGGCAGCTTCTGGGCCGCGAGTTCGAGCACGCGCTTCGCCTGCGCCTCGGTCTCGGTCGCGGGGCTTACCGGTCCGAGCAGCGCCTTCGCCGCGTCGCGGCCCGGTCCGTGCGTGGCGGGATCGGGCGTCTCGAAGCGCGTGGCGAGATCGACGCGGGCGAGGCCGTAGTCGTCGCGCGCTTGACGTTGAGCGGCACCTGCGCCTGCGGCGTCACCCGCTGCCGCACGCCGGTGTATTGGAGCGTGACGCGCGGCGGCTGGTCGACCTTCAGGCCGATCGAGAGCGGCGTCGGCACCGACGTCAGCCCGCCGACCGTACCGACGAGTTCCACCGCGAGTTGCACCGGCGCCTCGTGCGTCCACGACAGGGCGAACCGCCGGTCGTCGAGACGCCGCGGCGCGCCGACGGCTGCCGCCCCCGCGGCGCCGCCCTTGAGGCGCACCTCGGACACCGGCGTGGTCGCGACGATCGTAAGCGCCATGCGCGTCTTCGGCAGGAACGCCGCCTCGGCGTCGTGGGCGAAGAGCGTGCGAACCTCGGGCGACGCTTGCGTCGGGTGCTGCGCCGCGAGCGACAGGTCGCCGACGCGCGGGCGGTCGACGGGCTCGACGCGGAACGGCGCCGGCTCGTCGTCTCCCCCCTCGAGGTAGACGTCGGTCGGGGCCTGCAGCGGCGGCAGCTCGTAGCGCCAGTCGCCGGGGCCGAAGCGGGTCATGGCGGCCGTCTCCTTGCGTCCCCGCCCCGCCCGCGTGGTGACGGTGACGTTCGCCGGCTCCTCGCTGCCGGGGGCGAGGCCGACGCGCAGCACGTGCGGCTCGCCGCGCGGGACGAGGATCCGCCGGTCGTCGCCGAGGCCGGCGACGCTGAGGTACGTGCGCTGGGGCCACGGCTGCGACGACCCGAGCAGCCACCGCCGGGCCCACAGCCCCGCCGTTTGCGGGAACATCGCGGCGAGCAACAGCGGCAGGAGGATCATCGCGGCGATCGCGCCGATCGCCAACTGGCGGCGCCGGCGGTCGAGGTGGGCGTCGAAGTCGACGTCGGCGATCGACGCGTACGAGCGGGCGACGGCGTGGCGCACCATCGGCTCGGACGTCCGGCCGCCGGCGCTGCCGCCGATGAGGTCGGGGAGTTGAAGCACCGAGGCAACGCGTGCCGCCAGCGAGGGGACGGCCGACGCCGCGTGATCGCTCGGGCCGCCCCGGCGCCGGTCGATCGCGGTCGCCAGGTCGAGCGGCCCGAGCGGCAGGCGGAGCGGCAGCGCGACGAACCGCCACGCCTCCCACGCGAGGACGCCCGCCGCGGCGACGAGGAAGACGAGCCGCGCCCCGAGACCGAGGCGGAAGACGCGATCGACGACGAAGCTCAGCAGCGCCAGCGCCACCAGTTCCGCCAGCACGCGTGCGGCCCCTTCAAGCACGAGGTGGTTGCGCACCCGCCGCGCGAACGCGGCGAAGCGCTCGACGAGTTGCCGCCGCAGGTCGGCGACGTCGGGGGGCGGGGTTGTCGTGTCGAGGGTGGTCATGCCGTTTCGCGATTCGACTTCGGGTCAGATTACTTGGACGCGTCGGCGCGGCGACGGTTTCGTCCGGTCCCCTCTCCCCCGTACGCGGGGGAGAGGGTTAAGGCGAGGGGCCTCTCGCCGTTGATGCTCCAAGGCAAGGCACCTCGGCCGCGAGAGCCCCTCTCCCCCGCCCTCTCCCCAGCGTACTGGGAAGAGGGAAGACACACCGGGGTGCTGGGGCGCACGTGGCGAGATCCCCTCACCCCCGCCCTCTCCCCCGAGTACGGGGGCGAGGGAGGAGACCTTCACCGGTCCCACGCGTGACGCGGGTGCTGAAAATTTTTAGCGGCGCGACCTCGTCAAGTTTGCCCGCGCTTCGGAACAGAAGACCCGCGACGGAGTCGCAGGGCTCTCGTTGCATGTCCGAGGTTCGGTGGAGTCGCGCGTTCACGCGTCCTTCTCGTTCCATCACACATTCGCGCGCGCACGTCGCTTCCGTCACACCAGTCGATATTTCTTCCTCAACACCCACTCCGCGAACAGCGCGAGGAGCACCGTGCCGAACAGGAGCGGCGCGTCCCAGATTTCCTGGCGATCCTCGAGCATGCGCGCGACCTGCTTCACGCGGAACGCGGCGGCGATCTGCTCGGCCTGCGACGCGTCGAAGACGGCGCCGCCGGTGATGTTGGCGATCTGCTTGAGGGCGGCGAAGTCGACGCCGGGGCGCTCGTACTCGAGGTTCGGCAGCTCGACGTCGAACTGCATCGTGGCCGCCTTGGCGACGCCGCCGCGCGGGTCGGCCTCGCCCGGCCAGACGCGGACGAAGTGCGGGCCGGCGTGGGTGACGGGGAAGCTCGCCTCGAACACGCCGCGCTCGCCGGCGCGGGGCGTGAGCGTGACCGGGACCGGCGGGCGGTCGCCGACCTCGACCTCGCCGTTGAGGACGTCGATGCCGGCGTCGAGCTCGGCGAGGTTGTCGAACCGCGCGGCGATCGTGGCGAGGCTGCCGGGGCGATAGCCGGCGCGGTCGGCGGAGAGCGTGTACGGGTAGCGCCCGCCGAGCTGCTTGCCGCGGCCGGCGCGGTCGATCAGGCGGCCCCAGAACCCGTCGAAGTGCTGCTCGCTGAGGGTAGCGCCAGCGGTACGTGCTGTCGAAGCCGACGAAGAACGTGCGGCCGGGCCCGACGAGCTGCGTGGCGAGCAGCACGTGCGGGCCGTGCCTGTTCCGCATGCGCGGGTCGCCGTGCGCGCAAGCACCGTGGCCGCCGGGCTTGGGGCGCGGGTGACGGGGAAGTGCCAGTACATGCCGGGCAGGTTGGCGAGGATCGGCTCGTTCTTCTCCGGCTTGGGGTCGAACTGAAAGATCGGGTCGGCCTTGCCCTCGGGCGTGATTTCCAGCCGCCAGGGGGACTGCGCGTTGAGGCGCATCGAGACCTCGGTCTGGTAGAGCCCCGGCTCGCTGACGACCGGCAGCATCGAGACCCACGCCGTGGCCGGGTCGTCGGTCCGATCGAAGAGCGACTTCGTCATCCGCTCGCCCGCGACGTAGACGAGGCCGCCGCCGGCGCGGAGACGAACTCGGTGAGGAGCTGCGGGAAGTTGTCGCCCAGGCAGGCCGCGGGGTCGTAGAGGATGACGCAGTCGAACTCGTTGAGCTCTCCTGCGTGACGGGCGAGCGCTTGACGGCGGGGTTGCCCGGGTGCTCGTACTACGCGTCGGCGGTCATCAGCCAGGTGGAGGCGGCAGGCCGGCGTCGCGGAGGATCGTTGCGGACGAACTCGACCTCCGGGGACGTGCTGCCGGCGACGAACAGCACGCGGATCTTCTGGCGGATCGCCCGCACGTCGGCCGTCGCCACGTTGTCGTCGCGCGTAGTTCGGGGCCCGCGTCCTCGAGGCGGGCGCTGGAGAACGTAGCTTCGCCGGCCGTTCCTCCTTCACCTCGAACGGGACCTCTTGCACGACGCCCGTTCCTGGAGCAGCACCTGCTGCCGCGCCACCTCCCACGGCCCGCCGTCGCGGCTGCATGAGCACGACGCCCGCCTCGGCCTTGGCCATGCCGCGGGACTCGATGACGACGCGGACGGGGCTGGGGTCGCGGACGAAGACGACCGGGCGACCTCGAGCTTCGTCAGCCGGGCGTTGCTGGGCCCCTCGATCGTGCCCATCGCGACGGCCACGATCGGCACCCCCTCCGCCGCCGCCGCCTCGGCCGCCTTGGTCGGCGCCTGCCGGTGTTCGACTGCGCGTCGGTCAGCAGGAGAATGCCGGACAGCGGCTGCCCGCGGTGGGCCGCCAGCCTGGCGGATCGCGGTGCCGACAGCGGTGCCGGTGCGGTCGACCTCGCCGCGCGCGGCGACGTCAGCGCCGGCGGTGGGTTCGACGGCGGGCCGAAGATGTCGCCGGGGCCGAATCAGTCGCGGTCGAAGACGACGGGGACGACGTCGAGGCCCCAGCAGCGGACGCGGTGGCCGTAGCGGTCGCGACGGCAGAAACGTCGGCAACCGATCGCGTGGCGGGCGACGTCGCGGGACGCGTCGCCGAGGGCGAGCTGGCCGCGGGGAAATTGTCCGGCAGCAACTGCGTCGCGAACGGCAGCGTGCGCACGACGCGGGCGCCGTCGGCGGCGAGCCGGTCGGCCAGCGTCGTGTCCATCAGGCGGGCGGCGAGTTGGGCGCGGGTGAGGGCGCGGAGGTCGTCGGGGCCGGCGAGCTTTAGCGCGGCGGCTAGGGCGGCGGCGCGGTCGGGGTCGACGTAGGCGTCCTGCAGGTCCATGCTCTGCGAGCGGTCGCTCAGCACGAGGAGCGTCGACGGGACGAACTCCTCCTTGCTGAACACGAGCACCGGCTCGAGCAGCATCGCCAGCGCGCCGAGCAGCACGATCATCCGCAGCGACGCGAGCATTAGGCGCGGCGGCGTGGCGAGGTTACGCCCCTCGCGCCGGTAGAGGTACAGCACGCCCCACGCGCCGGCGGCGAGCGCCAGCAAAAGGACCAGCGCCCAACCGTGCCGCGGCAGCGCGAGCCACTGCAGCCGCCACCCGCCGCCGTCGGCCCAGGGGGCGGGGTCGATGCCCAGGAGTAGTTCGATCAATTTCCGCATCGGGAAACGGTCTGTTACTGACGTCGTCCGTTCGCTACCCGTCGCAGTCGATGTTCGTCGACGGCGCGACCCGCCGAGCGCACCACACTCCACAATCAAAACACATCACCGAACCAACCGACCGCTGAACTACGCTGCGCGGCACGGGCCGCGCTAAGGCTGGTGTTGGGCCCGCGTCCGTCGCCATCACCTCAGTTCCGTTCCGCCGTGATCACGCTTCGTCGTCACCGGCAATGCCCGGCAATTCGCACGGCAAATTCAACGCTCCCGCCCCACCCACACCGCCAGTACCGTCTCGGCGACCGCGAGGCAGAGGAGGGTCATCACGACCGTGCGCCACACTTCGCGTCCTTGCCCGGCCAGGGCCGTCTCGCCTTCGCGGTAGTGAACGATCGGGACCTCGAGGTTCCCCATCAGCTCAGCCAGTTCGGCTTCGGCGATCGGTCGGAGGTCGCTCTCGGCGGGATGCGGGTTGGCACAGACGGTGTCGGACCGCTCCCGGTCTTCTGCGTCCTTCCACTTAATGCCATAGATCCCCGCGTGCGGGGTTCGCGGGTGCGTGAGAAGCACGGCGCCCTGCGCCGCCCGTTCGACGCCCATCACCTCTGTCGTGGCGGGCGTGCCCGGCGGCGTGACGCGCGGGGCGGCGACGTCGCCAGGCGGCTCGGGGCGGTAGCGGATCGGGTCGCCGGCGGTCACGGTGGCGTCCCGCCCGTCGGGCCGTGCGACGGCCATCGCGGCGGAGCGGGCGGCGAGGACGTAGGTCGATTCGACCGGCCAGTCGCTCCACTGCCGGTCGGCCGTAACCGTCCAGAGCAGGACGCGGCCGCGGCCGAACACTTTCTCGACGACGGCCGGCCGCCCTTCCGGATCGTTCCACCGCGCCAGGACGCGCACGCCCTCGTCGCGCGGGCCGACCTCGCAGAGCATGAACCGCTTCGCCACCACGCGCCCGAGCGCCGCCGGCGCGATCTTGCCGAGTGCTGACAGCGGCGACGCGTCGAGCGATTCGACGACGAGCCCCGTCACCGGCTCGTCCGACGCCTTCTCCAGCCGCGCGGGCAGCAGGCCGGCGCCATTCTCGTACAGGCGGTCGTTGTAGAGCTGGGGGTCGAGCTGCTCGCCGGCGAAGATCATCAGCCCCGCGCCCTCCCGGACGCGCTCCTTCAGCACGGCCACGCGCTCCGGCGGGAGCGACGCCACGTTCGCCAGCACGAGCACGTCCGGGCGGCCCGGCGGCGCGGCGAGCCATTCGGCATCGGTTTGCCGCGTGACGCGCCACGGCACGCTGCCGACGGTGAACGCGAGCGCGAGGAAGTCGGTCTCCCCCTCGAACGCCCGGCCGCCCGGCTCGCCGTCGACGAGCGTGACGGCGAGGTTCGGCCGCATCGAGACGTTCAGCCACCGCGCGTCGTCCGCGGGCAGCGGGTCGCCCGGCAACTTCAGCAGCAGCGGGTGACGCCCGGCGTCGGCGAGCGTGACCGACAGCGGCACCCGCGCCGTCGCCCCCGGCGCCACGTCGGGCAGCACGATCGGCCGGGATGCGCCGCCGACCGTCAGCTGCGCCTGCGCCGCCGTGAACGGCGCCGTCCCGTCGTTGCGGACCGTCGCCATGAGGTTCACTGCCGCGCCCGGGAGCGCGACCGCGTCCTGCTGTTCGAGGCCGACGAGCGTCACGTTGGCCGTCTCGCGGGAGCCGACGTCGACGACCTTCACCTCCACCGACTCGGCGGCCCAGCGGTTGGCGAGGGCGGTGACGTCCCCGCCCCACCCCTCGCGCCGCAGGTCGGTCACGAGCACGACCTCGCGCGTCGGGAACGCGGCGGACTTGAGGTGGCGGTCGACCGCCGCGAGCGTGGCGGGCCAGTCGCCGCGGGCGTCGCTCGCCTGCAGCGCCGCGATCGACGAGACGACCTTCGACGGGTCGTCGAGGTGCGCGTCGCGGACGAGTGGCGCCTCGGGCGCGGAGGTCGTGAGCACGGTGACGCTGTCCTGCCGCCCGATCCCTTTGACGAGCTGCGTGGCCGCCGCCTTCGCCGCGTCGAACGCGGGGCGGCGGTCGGCCTGGTAGCCCATGCTGAGCGAGACGTCGATCACGAGCAGCCAGGCCGTGCGCCCGCCCCGCCGAACCACGCCCCCATCCCCGTCTGCGACAGCACCGGCCCCGCGCGACGCGCGAGGATGACGGCGACGACGACGAGCGTCCGCACCGCCAGCAGCACGAGTTGCTCGATCCGCATCCGCCGGCGGTTGGTCTTCACGGTCAGCTTCAGGTACTTCATCGGCGCTTCTCCACGAGCTGGAACCGCCGGCGGTTCAACAGGTGGATGATCACCGGCACGCTCGCCAGGAGCAGGCCGGAGAGGAGGATGGGGAGAGGAGGACATTAGGGGGTGGAGGTTGTCGTTCTTCGGTCAGACTTCGATGAAGCCCCAATGCGCGAAAGCCCCGATGACCAGCAAAGGCCCCATGCTCCAATGACCAATGAAGGTCGCGTCTTCCCCGAGTAAGGCCGCCGCTCGCATCCGCGGCTCTCTCACGTCCCGGCTCTCTGGCGCGCGTCGGTCGCTTCGCTACGTTTGCGATTGGTCATTAGGACTTGGTCATTCATTGGTCATCGAGGCTTGGGCATTGGTCATTCCGGCTCCGGCGTTGGTCATTTCACATTTCCGATCTTCCCGCCGCGGCGCTGGCCCGCCGCGGCTGGCCTGTCGGCCGTGCAAATAGTGGCTGAGGGCGGCGCCGAGGTCGTCGCTCGTCTTGAGCAGCAAGTGGTCGATGCCGGCGAAGCGGCAGCGGCGGGCGACGTCGGCGACGAACTCCTCCATCGCGGCCTTGTACGCCTTGCGGAACGCCCACGGCTCGGCGAACAGTTCCTCGGCACCCTCGATGTCGCGAAACAGGACCGAGTCGTTGAACGGCAGGTCGATCTCGTCCGCGTCGAGCACCTGGAAGACGAGGATCTCGTGCCCGTTGTGCCGCAGGCGGCCGAGGCTCCCGTAGAACGCGTCGAGGTCGGTCAGCAGGTCGGAGATCACGATCACGACGCCGCGGCCGCGGATCTTGTCGCACACCTGCGACATCACCGCACCGAGTTCCGTCCGCCGCTCGGGGCCGTGCGCCGAGCACGTCGAGGATCTTCGCGAGCGCGCTGCGTGGCCGCGGGGCGGAAGACGCGCTCGGCGGCGTCAAAGACGGCCAGCGCCACCGCGTCGCGCTGCTGCACGCAGAGGCTCGCCAGCGACGCGGCGAGCGTGGCGGCGTAGTCGAACTTCGTCATCGGGCCGCGGCCGTATTTCATGGACGCGGCGCTGGCGTCGAGGAGCACGGTCGCACGGAGGTTGCTCTCCTCCTCGTATTGCTTGATGAAGAAGCGGTTGCTCCGCGCGTAGGCCCGCCAGTCGAGGCCTTTCAGGTCGTCGCCGGGCGCGTACTCGCGGTAGTCGGCGAACTCCACGCTCAGCCCGTGCAGCGGCTGCGGTGCAGGCCGGAGATCGTCCCCTCGACCACGCGGTGCGCGCGCGGGCCGAGGTTCGAGATCCTCGCGAGGACCGCCGAGCAGGTAGTTCTTCGCTTCGGGCATAAGCAGCTTGAGGGTCGCGGGGCTACGTTAGCTCTCTCAGGTCGTCCGCTTTACATTCTTCCATCGCGAACCGTCGTTAGCCGCAGTTCGTGTTCCAGTTCGTTTCCAGCGCAGCGCGTGGCGCGGCGGCTGTCGATCCAGCATCGCGCGCATCGCATTCTGCATTCTGCTTCTGCGTTCTACGCTCACCTTCAGCAACCGCTCCACGCGTCCGCCGTCCTTCACGCCCGCGTGCAGCGGAACCGCGTCGAGCAGTTTCCGGATTACCGTCTCGGGCGTTGCCCCTGTGACTCGGCGTTGTAGTTCAGCACGAGGCGGTGGCGCGGGACCGGCGTCGCCATCGCGCGTGTCTTCGACCTCCACCTGCGGGCGCCCGTCGAGGCGCGGCGCGGCGCCTGGGCGGCGGCGATCAGGGACTGCCCGCCGCGGGGGCCGACGCCCCAGAGCACCCAATCCTTCACGAACTGCGGCGGGTCGCCGCCGCCGGACCCAGGCGTCGAGCGGATGACCGTGGCGACGTAGTCCACGATCAGGTCACTCACCGGCACCTTCCGCACGACGTCCTGGAGGTGGAGCATCTCCTCGCCGGTCAGCACGTGCTCCGGCTCGGCCAGGGCGTGGCCGGTGGTCATGCGGTAGATGCGCCCGTTCCTCGTCGGCGTCGGGGTAGTCGACGAAGACCTTCATGAGGAACCGGTCGAGCTGCGCGCTCGGGCAGCGGGTAGGTGCCCTCCTGCTCGATCGGGTTCTGCGTCGCCAGCACGAAGAACGGGTCGAACAGCGTAGCGCTGCCGCCGGCCGACACCTGCCGCTCGGCCATCCCTTCCAGCAGCGCCGCCTGCATCTTGGGCGGCGTGCGGTTGATCTCGTCGGCGAGCAGCACGTTGGCGAAGACCGGGCCGTGCAGGAACTTGAACGTGCGGTCGCCGCTGGCGCGGTCCTCGTACATCACGTCGGTGCCGGTGATGTCCGACGGCATGAGGTCCGGCGTGAACTGGATGCGGTTGAACTTCAGCGACAGGCAGCCCGCCAGCGTGCGGATCAGCAGCGTCTTGGCCAGTCCCGGCACGCCCTCGAGGATGCAGTGCCCGCGGGCGAAGAGGCAGACGAGCAACTGCTCGACCACCTCGTCCTGCCCGACGATCGTCGCCGACACCTGCCGGCGAATCCGGTCGCGGGCGGCGGGAGCTTCTCGAGGCTCGCCAGGTCACCGTTGCTCGATTCACTGTGGCTCACGCGACTCCCTGTGTTGAGGCCATACGCGGATGGAAGATGGAGGACGGAAGAGTGGAGGAAGACTCAAGCCCGCGGTTGCACGCCTCTTCCTCCGTCTTCCATCCTCATCCTCCATCTTCGCCCGGGTCTGTATTCTCACCGCTGGTGGGCTCGGGAGGAACCGGTACGGCAACTGGAGGACCGTCAGCGCGACGGCGGTGCCGAAGACGGGGCCGATGCCGTCGCCGTCCACGAGCCGTCCGCCTGCTGCATGCCGAGCAGGCGGTCGCGGATCTTGGGAATGGTTGTCCCAGTACTCGTCGCCCGCCTGGTAGAACGCCTGGGCGGCGTAGAGGTGGGCGTAGAAGCCGTGGCCGAAGACGTTCCACTCCGCGTGGTTCGCCTGGAACGACTTCCAGACGAACGCCATGCAGTCGTCGGCGAGCTTCGAGTCGTACTCGCCCGCGTTGTAGAGCGTGGCGATCGCGGCGGCGGAGATCGCGAGGCGCCCCCGCCCGAGCCGAACGAGTAGGCGATGCCGCCCTCCGGCGTGCGGCAGCGGCTCGAGGGTATCACGGACTCCTCGATCACGCCCTTGAGCACCGTGAACCCCGCGTTGTGGCAGGCGCGCGCGCCAGATCTGCGTGACCGTGACCGACCCTCGTCGCCGCCGCCGGGATGTACGTCCACCCGCCGATGTTGCTCTGCCCGCGGCTGGTGAGGTCGATCGCGGCGACGATCGTCTTGCGCATGCGATCGCGGATGCGGGGGTCGGTCTCCATGCCGTAGGCGCTGGCGAGGAACATCAGCCCGAAGCCGTGGCCGTACATCGGCCGGCCCTGCTCCCGGCCCGGCCCGGTGATCAGGCCGTTCTCCTTCGCGTGGTCGAGCAGGTAGCGGACGATCCGGCTCACGTTGTCGGCGTAGGGCCCCCGGGTCGTGGTGTTGCCGTTGGCGAGGAACGCCATCCCCGCCAGCGACGCCATGCTGAGCGGGTACGCCGCCCGTCGCGCGTTGGACCAGTTGCCGTCGGGCCCCTGTGTCTTGGCGAGGGTATTCGAGTCCGCGGTGGACCGACTTCTGCACCCGCGTCGACGTGCTTCGGCAGGAGTTCCTCTGCCGCCGCGCGCGACGGCCACGACGCCACGAGCACGACGGCCAATAGCGGCGGCAGGACTCGCGTGATCCGGTATCGCGGCGCGAGTCACCTTTCCCTGCCAGACGCCCAAACCCCGAGGGTGGGGTCGCGGATCCTGAAGATTCCTGAGATATGTGGGTGAAGCGACGAGCGACGATCGTTCCGCCTCTTCCCGACATGATCTGTGGAATCTGCCTGATCTGCGGTTTATCGCCGCGTCGCTGTCACTTGGCGATCTCGAACTGCACCGACAGGTTCACCTTGATCGGGATCTCGGAGAAGACGCCGCTCGAAGGTCCGCGCGCGGCGGCACGGGCGGCGGCGGCGCCGTAGGCGGCCATCATCGCGGCCTGGGCGTTGTTCTCGGGGCCGGCGACCGAGTCGCCGCCGCCACGATCTTCCCGAGCTTCACGCCGGCCAGGTTCGCGAGGCGCTCGGCCCGCCCGCGCGCGTCGGCCATGGCCGCCTTGTACGCCTGCTCCCGCAGCGCGTCGGCGTCGGCGAGCAGGAACGTGACGAGCGCGCCGCCCTGCGCGCCGCTGTTGTACATCATCTGCATCTCGTAATAGTTCCGCGGCGCGCGGCCGATCACGAGCCCGGCGTCGCGGCCGGTGTCGATCACCTTCAGGACGGTCTCCATCAGCTCCTCGTCCTTCAGCTTGTCGAGGCCGGACAGGACGATCTTCAGCTGCTCGGCCACCTGCACCTGCTGCTTGCTCGGACCGGCCGCGTTCCCCTGCATCATCGCCATGGCCTGGGCCGAGTCGACGCCCTGGTTGATCGCGAAGCCGCGCCCGGCTCGACCGTCAGGCCGGCGATCTTCAGCCCGTTCAGCGCCTCGAGCGCGCGGCGGCTCGTGTCGCGATATTTGACGGTCGCGTCGGCCGCGAGTTCCGCGTCGCCGCTGACGGTGGCGGTGATCTCGACCGACGACAGCGCGCCAACCTCGCCGGCGCGGCGACGACGATGCCCGCCTCGGTCGCTTCGGCGCGGACCGGCCCCGCCCCCGCCGCCACGACCGCGGCCGCCGACATCAACCACGCCAGCGGCCCCGCCCGGCGTGCGGAAGACACTGCTGCTCGTGAACGTCATCGATCGCTCTCGTGCTCGTGGTTGCGAGACCACTACGACTCATCACTCCGCGCGTCGTGGCGGTCCTGTCCGTGGCGGCCGCGCTGACCCGTTGGCGCCCAGCGCGTCGACGCGGCGGCGCTTCCGCCGGGCGCGCGGGCCGTGACCGCGCAGTTCGAGACGCAGATCAGCCGGCCGCCGGCGTGGAAGATCGTGCCGCCGATCGACTCGCGGTCGACGCCGCGGAGAATGCGCACGGTGTCGCCGTCGGCCGGGTCGATCTCGCAGACGCCGCGGCCGGCGAAGCAGAACAGGCGGTCGGCGGTGACCAGCGGCCGTGCGTTCGTGCCGGTCAGGCTGAGCTTCGTGCTCCACTTCATCGTGCCCGACGCCAAGTCGATCGCGCCGACGTCCTCGCCCGCGGTGAACAGCCGCCCGCCGCCCACGCCCGCGATCCCGTCGGCCGCCGAGACGGGCCGGCGGCAGAGGAGGGCCGGCTTCGCCAGGTCGACCGCGTAGGCGGCGGCGCCCGCCGCGGCTCCTTGAGGTACATCGTCCAGCCGACGGAGTGGGCCGACCCCGCCGCCTTCGCCGGCGACCGCATGCGCTGAAGAACACCTGCTGGTTGGCATCTCGTACGCCGGCGGCCCACTCGAGCTGTCGCGACGCGAGGTCGACCGCCAGCAGCGCGTTGTTCGTCAGCACGTAGAGCCGGCCGGCGTGCAGCACGGCTGCGGCAGCAGGGCATGTCCGGCGTGCCGCAGTAATTCGTGCCGGCCTGGGGCGCTGAGCAGAACTGCCGGATCGCGTCGGCGAGCGGCGGCAGGAGCGATAGGTCCTGCCCGGTGCGGCGCTGGTGGGCGACGACGTAGAGCCGCGTCGCCCGCCGCGAGCGGCCGGCCGAGGGCGCTCCACTCGGCGAGCAGGCGCACGCTGCTCGACCAGGCGATCTTCCCGTCGGCGGCGGCGAGGCAGATGAGGCGCGACGGCTCCTGGTGGTAGTTCAGCCGGTCGAGGTTCACGCCGGTGATGAAGACACGGTCGCCGTCGGCGGCGATCTCGTAGCGGTCGAGGTCCGCCATAGCAGCTCGTCGCGGGCTGGAACTTGTCGGCCAGCTCGGCGAACTTTCGCGTCCGCCAGAGGAGCTTGCCGGTGCGGACGTCGAGCGCGAGAAGCAGACGCCAAGCCAGTTCAGGTAGACGCGCCCGTCCGTCGCCGC
This sequence comes from Phycisphaerae bacterium, assembly GCA_030448225.1. The sequence continues at coordinate 20,616 of JAUJNJ010000080.1, read as the reverse complement.
GGGCGGGACGAGCCGCGCCCAGGCCGCCGCCCGCCGCCCCGGGTTGTTCCGCTGCGCGCGGTCACCTGCTCGGCGAGGGGTCGTCGAGGAACCGGATCTGCCACGCCGGCGCGTCCGCTCCGGTAGCGCGATTTCAGGCGGTTCGCCGCCGCCGCCGGCACCCGCGCCGCCGTGCGCGCGACCGCGGGGCGTGGCCGCCAGGGGCCGTCGTCGGCGAAGTGGCGTCGGCCAGGAGCGACGCGACGTACTCCGCGGCGTCGACGTCGCGGCCGGCGATCTTCACGCGGCTCGCCGGCGAACTCGGTACGCACGACGCGGAGCGACGTCTCGAGCTCCGCCCGCCGGTCGAGGCGGGCGAGCGCCGCCGCGCGCTTCACGTGCAGACGGAGCTTGGGCAGCGTCGTGTCGGGGCGGTCGCTCAGCACCGCGGCCCCCACGCGGCGGCGGCGGTGGCGAAGTCGCCGGCCTCGAAGGCGGCGTCGCCAGGCGGTCGGCGGCGGCATCGCCGGCGGAGGTGATGAAGTACCGGTCGAACGCCTCGCGCAGGATCGCCAGTTCGTCCGGCGGTGCCGCCCCGGACGCGCCGCCGGCGGCGGCGTGGTTGACGTCGAGTGGCTCGAGCAGTTGCCTGACCTTCGGGTCGTAGAAGAGGCGGAACGCCTGCTTCCCCTCCGGCGGCAGCGACGCGAGCGACTCGCGCACCCGCCGGCGGCCCGGCACGAGGAACCCGCCGTCGGTCCGCACCATCCCGCTCTGCTTGCTCTCGGCCAAGCGCGTCGAGCCGCGCGGAACGCGCCCCACTCCTTGCGGGCGGCGTAGCGGGCGAAGTCGTCGAGCAGGTCGGTGAACTTCAAGGCGGCGAACGGCGAACCCGTCGGGCTTCTTCTCCGGCGCGTCCGCCCCGTCGCCGGCGGCCGTGGCCCGGGCGACGACCTGCTCCGCGCCGGCGACGCGCGAGGACGCCGACAGCCAGATCGCGATTCCCACGGCTGCGGTTGCCCTACGGCTCATCGTTCGGCCTCGCCAACGAGTCCGGCCTCGCCGCGGGCGGACGGCCGCGAATGTGACGTCGGTATCGCCGGCCTGATCTGCCGCCTCGGCGGCATCGGTTCCCGTCGGCGAAGGATTGACTAGGCGTAATCGGCGGGTTCCACCTTGTCAAACAAAAGCGTCAGCGACGGCGGCCCGGCCCGCGCCGGGGAGCGGTCACGGCCCGTTCCGCTTAAAGACGAAACGGCCGCCGCACGTTCTGGCTGTGACGCGACGGATTGTGAAAGTTTCTGACTTTTCGTCGCCTGCATCCCAGTTCAATCGCATGTCCGGTGTATCATTATATTGCTGAAGACGCCCACCTGCCACTTGCCTGAAAGTCTGTGGTGAGAGGTCCGTCAACGCCCGGGATCACACGAACCGCAAGCTTATCCTCACGCCGAGAGCGACTAAAATCAGCACGGGCGTTCGGCACCTGGCGTCGAAGTGCTGGACAACGTCGCCGCCTCGGGCTGTTCGTTCCGCCACATGGTCTACAAGCTCGTCATCTTCGATTTCGACGGCACGCTCGCCAACTCGTTCCCCTGGTTCCGGCGCCGGCGACGTCGCCGCCCGCTACAAGTTCCGGCGATCGACGCCACGGAGCTGGAGGCGATCCGCGGCTTCACCGGCGGCAGTTGTTGGACCGCCTCGGGTTGCCGGCGTGGAAGGTGCCGCTCGTCGCCGCCCACATGCGGCGGCTCCAGGGCGAGCACGCGTGCAGGAGATCGGGCTGTTCGACGGCGTCGACGCCATGCCGTCGCGCTCGCCGCGGCCGGGGTCACGCTCGCGATCGCCGGCTCGAACTCCGAGGCGAACGTCCGCCGGGTGCTGGCCTGGCCAACGTCGCGGACGTGCACTTCGCGTGCAAGCGCGTCCCTCTTCGGCAAGGCCCGCAAGATCCGGTCGGTCCTGAAGCGAGCGGCGTGGCGGCCGCGGAGGTGATCTGTATCGGCGACGAGGTCTGCGACATCGACGCCGCCTGGATGCGCCGCCGGCACGGCGACGCAGCGCCGTGACGTGGGGGTACGCTCCTGCCGACGTCCTGCGGTCGACGCCCATCGAGACCTTCACGAGCGTCGCGGAGGTCGCTGACCGACTGACCCGCGGCCGCCGGTATCGCCCGCTGGCCCACGTCCACTTTCACCTTCGGCGAAGACGCGCTTCGCGTCGGTGGTCCGGATCGGCGGCGAAACGCTCGCGTGATCGGCATCGGCTGTGACGATCCCTCGTCTTCGCTCTGCCCGCTGACGAAGGTGGCGATGGCGGAGACGTCGCCGGCACTGGCCGACGCGTCCGAACGCGAGCGCGGTGATAACAAAGCCCAAGGTTGTCCGCCGCCCGCGGCGAAGCATGGCGAGGGCGGCGGCCCCGCGGGGCGGCTGCCCTCGCGCGGCCCTCGCGGCGCGCGGGTGCTGCTGGTGGTTTCGCGCACGCTGCGGGTGACGGCGCGGGCCGGCGGCCGGGCCGGGTCGAGGTTTTCCAGGAGGGTTCGTGACGACTGCCGCTGCGGGGGATCCGTTCCGGCACGGCCAGGCATTTCGGGGCAGCGGCGGCCGCCGCAAGCCGCGGGAGAAGCGTCCAAGCGCCGCCTCGCCTGGGCCTGGCCGCCGACGGCGACGCGACGCTGGGCGCGGGGCATCAGCCACGCGCTAGCCTCATCCTGTGGCTGTCGCTGCTCGTCGTGCTGACCGGGCTGGCCGCTCGCCTGCTGGCGTTCTTGCGCGCGCGGGAGGGAACGACGTGCGCCCGTGCGCACGACATGTTCCAGGAGGTCAGCGACCACGCCGTCACCAAGACGCGCGGCTTCCTCCAGCCGCGCCACGCCGGCGGCCGAGGCGATCGGGCCGACCTCGGGCTGGCGACGGGCGACCTGACCGCCTCGCCCGGCAACTCGCCGTCTTCCTGCGCGTGAACCCCGGCGTCACCTGGGTGAGCTCGGCGACGAGGCCGGGTCGTCGCCGCGTTCCGCCGCGACGGGCGTGCGCGGCGTGAACCAGAGCCGCATCACCGCCGAGGGTCGCACGGCTGTCGACGACGTCCTGCCCGACGGGTCATGGCCGTACCGCACCGAGGCCGACCTTCGGCTTCGACCCGCGTCCGCCCCTACTACGTGCTGGCGAAACGGGCGAAGCGGCTCGTCTGGCCGCCCCCTACGTCTTCTACGATCAGGGCGTGGCGGGCGTGACGCAAGCAATCTGCTCTACGACGCCGCCGGCAACCTCCGCGGCGTGCCGACGGTCGACTTCGACTCGACTCGCTCTCCGGCTTCGTCGAGCAGTTGTCGATCAGCCCCAACTCCAAGCTGTTCATCATGACGCCCGACGGCGTCGTGCTCGCCCACCCGAAGAACCGCTCGGCGGCCGAGGCGGCGGCGGCCGGAGGCGCGCGGCGGCGTCGGCGGCGCGGCCGCGGCGAACTGCTGACGATCGACGAACTGGGCGACCCGTCACGTCGCGTTCGACGCCGCCCTCCGCCCTGACGACCGCGCCGGCCGCCAACGGGCGCCGACCGCGCGGCGGCAGTTCGACTCGGCACGGCGCGCCGACTACTACGCCTGCGTGACGACGTTCACGATCAACGGCGACCTCGTGTGGATCGTCGCTGGCTACAAGCTGCAGTCGACTTCCTCGCCGCCGCCCGCCGCACCACAGTGGTGTCCGCCGCCGCGTCGGTCGGGCGCGATGCTCGTCGCGGTCGTCGTCGCGATGGGCGCTGCGCGGGGCGCGTGAGCGGGCCGATCCTCGCTCGTGTCGTTCATGGACGGCGTCCGCGCCGGCGACCTCACCTGCCGCGCTCCGCCTCGGCGCGCCCGCGAGTTCCGCCAGCTTTTCCGACGCGCTCGACCGCATGCTGCACGACCTGCGCGACCGCACGCGCCTCCGCGACGCGATGGCCGTCGCGTCGCAGGTCCAGCAGGGCTGCTCCCAGCGTCCCCGCCGCACCTGGAGGGGCCTGACGTCCACGGGTCTGCCGCGTACTGCGACGAGACCGGCGGCGACTACTTCGACTACATTGTGCTCGATAAGTCCGGCGGCCGCGTCCCGCCGCCGCCGCCTGTCAGCGCACGCGGCGATGCGACGGGCACCTCGCCCGCGGCTTCGCCCGCCGCCGCAAGGCGGCCGCACGGGCCGGACGGCGACGGCGATCCCGGTCGCCCGGCGGAGCGGCCGGGCCTCGGCGGCAACGCCGGCCTGCTCGTCGCGATCGGCGACGTCGTCGGGCACGGCATCGGGTCCGGCGCTGGTGGATGGCCGGGGCGCCCGCGGCATCCTGCACAGCCGGGCGACGGCGTGCGGGCACCTCGGCGACCTGATGACGCACCTGAACGACCAGCTCGTCCGCGACATGATGGACGCCCGCTTCGTCACGATGATGCTCTGGTACGTCGACCCCCGCCGCGGCACCGTCTGCTGGGCCAGCGCCGGCCACGACCCGGCGATCGTCTACGACCCCGCCGCCGACCGTTTCGAGGAGTCGGGTCAAACTTGCCGCTCGGCATCGAGGAGCACGTGACGTACGAGGAGCGTTCGTTCGGCCCGTTGCACTTCGGCAGGTGACGTGGTGCTCGGCACCGACGGCATCTGGGAGACGGTCAACGCCGCCAACGAGTTCTACGGCAAGGAGCGCTGATGGAGGCCGTCCGCGCCGCCGCCTGCGGCACCGCCGCCCAGATCGCCGACGCCGTCCGCCGCGACCTCGACGCGTTCCGCGGCGACGAGCACCGCCGCGACGACGTGACGCTCGTCGTGATCAAGGTGCTGCCGGTGGGCGGGAACGCGCGAGCAGGGACGGTATGCGGTGACGGGATCGGGCAAGGCGGGGGCGCGGGCGCGTCCGGGTGTTCCGCACGTTCATCGCAGATCCACGTTAGGCCGCCGCTCGAAGAGCGCGACGCGCGAAGTGAGAGCGACCGCGGCGACGAAGCGCGTGGACGTGGGGGTAGCAGCACGACGTAGGTGGACGCCAGCTCGCGTCACCGAATGACCGCGACTGGCCCTGCTGCGTCCCGCGCGAGCACCTGGTCGTGCGCGGGGTAACCGCCGGGGGTTGCCGCGGACGTAAGAAATCATCGCGCGCGACTGCAGCGGGTGTTCACCGCGGCCCCGTCGTGACTATCATGTTCCCGGGGCGGGCGGTCTGGGGGCGGGCCAGCGTAGCCTGGTCTGACGCTCCGGGCGCTCCGCTCGCACTACGGGCCGGGCCGGCCTGATAAGGCCGGGAGCCCGACCGGCTTGGTTCCTTTGATTTCGAGTCGAACGACGACGACGAGCGGCGTCCCGCAGCGGGGCGGGTGGGCCCGCTGGAAGGGCACGGCCGCCAAAGGCTCGAATTACCAACGAGGCGAACGGGTGATGATACTGACGAACGTCAGCGGCTCAAGCAACTGTCCGGGTTGCCCGGGCAAAGCCGTGGCCGCCGCCGCCGGCCTGTTTAGTGCAGGTGCTGGAGTGCGTGTTGCCTGCGCTGCCGCGTTCGACCTTGACTGGGCTGACCGCGTTGCGCGATGACACGAATCCATGGCGCGACGTCGGCGGCGTCGGCGCAAGATCGCGGATCTCGACACCGGCGGGATCTTACGCGAGCACCCTGACCTGTTCCGCCAACGTCGTCAGCAACGTTACCGCTGACGATGCGTTTCGTCTTCGGGCTGCGCGCTTACTTCGCTGTTGCCACATGGCACGCATCGCCGTGCCGTGGCATGCATAAGTCCCCACCTGCGGCGACAGGCCGATCGTCCGATCAAGGTGATCGCCGACGACGGCGAGGCCAACTCGCCGGCGACCCGTTTCGCTGCGCCTGCAGTTCGTCAAGGTTGCCGACGAATCAACATCAAGGTCGTGAATACGTCGCTCGGCGAGGTGAACCGAACGGCGGCACAATATCAACGGCTCGCCTGCCGCTGACGACACCACGCGATCGACGAACTGATGCGCTCGGCATCACCGTCGTCGTCGTCATGGCCCGGGGCGCGATACCAGGTCAAACCCGCGATCAGCGTCATGCCACAGGCATCCGACGGCGCGCGGGGCCACGACTCGGCGCGCTGATGCGGGCTTCGGCATTCGTTCTACGACAACTCTCTGGCAAAGCCTGACGCTGGTGATCGGCCATGGCCGACCGTTGCCACGAGCCAGTGCAGCACGCTGGCGAACTGCGTCGCAGCGCCGGGCGTGATTATCTACAGTACGTGAAGAATTGCTGGCGGCGGTGACGCGCCGATCTACACCACGCCCAGCGGCATGACAGGTTGCCCAGCCTGTCGGCGTCGTCGCAGCCATGGTGACGCGAAAATTACGTGCATGGCAGGCATTGCGATCAACACGACGTCCTGCGTGACATTCAGATATAAAGGAATGGTCATGACAACGCGACAGGTCGTCAACGGGAACCTGCTGTCGCAGGTGAGATCACCGATTACAGATGTTCTTCCATTGGCGTAGTCAGCGCGATCGGTCATGCGCGCAGTTTGTTAATTGGCGGCGATGGCAATATCGGCGGTTCGATGCCCGCCGCTTCGATAGCACGCGGCGATACACGCTGATTCACCACGCTGCATCGCCCACTGTATCGATAATCGCCAGCGCCGGTTCGTGCAGCCCGGCAACGACGACGTCGACTCCACGCCGCTCGATCTGCTGTAACGCTCATCGATACGAAGAAGGCGCAGGCCCGACGCCGTCCTGCATCTTCGACGCCAGCGCGCCGATTCACGCGCCGATACCGCCGCCAACGGCATCTGTTCCCATCTCGTCACGCGCGAGGATTAACCACTGCATTGATCGGCATCTACTACGCTGAGTCAGCACTACAATCGTCATTACGCGATCACCGCTGCCAGCGCGATGAGGGCTGAGTCCGGCGGTGCGACGTCAGGTTCAAGCTCATCAGACTTCAACGGGCGTTCGCCCATGCGCGATATCGCCGATCTGACGTTGATGGCTGACCGAGACGGTCGTGGCCAATCTGTTCTGGCGTGATCGGCCTGACGACACGCGCGGGGTCGCCAGGGCGGATTCACCGATGGTGATGTCGACATGTCCAGCGTCAAATGCAGTCGGCATACCACTGTCGACATCGCCGCCGTATGCCGTATGGCCGATACGCCCTGCATGAATGCGACTCAACGAGGTCGTACGCACCGCGTCGAACACTGCCGATATTCGTCACGGTCCGCATTATGGCGAGATTATACGATGTAGCATGTCATCCGTTGTCGGCATGGCGACGGCACAAAGTAGCACGCCGGCCGATTGATGACCTGTTCTCTGCACGGCGACGTGAATGGCTCGGTCTCACCGCGACGGCCGGGCGCGGTGCAGATTGGCAATGGCGACGGCGACGCGCTGCCAGGGCGTTAACGGCGCCTGGAAGGATCGACTTCTACGCCTATCCCCACCGGCGGCGCTGGCCGGGCTGACCTGACCGCCATCTTCATCACGCTGGGGTTCGAGCGCGCTGCGTTGTATCTGGATGCGCAGCAGGAGATGATCGCATTATCGCCGATGCCGTCGGCGATGACGCACATCGCCTATCGCCGGGCTGGATGGATTGCCCATGTCTGGTTACTGCCGCAGTAGTTCAATATTCCGTTGTGCTGCCAGTGGCAATGTGGTGCAGGTCGGCTCCATGCTGGCGGTACGTCGGCCCGGGCGGCGGCGACTGGATGTCGATCATTATCCGATCGCCGTAGCGCAATGGCACGCTTCGCCGTCGACTGGTACAGTCGGCGACGTTCGGCATGGACGGGCAGTCTTCGTCGACGGCGGCGATGTCGATCTTCTGTTCGTCCTGCCGATGCTGCCCGGTGAACGCTGACAAGCGCAGCTGACGTTGCCGCAGATGTTGAACGCAGGTTCGACGCCGGCGGCAGTACTGAATTGGTCGATAATCGCGACCGCAGCGCGATCTGATTGGCGGCATTATCGGCGTCAGCGTGCCGGATAAAGACAGCAATGACCGTGAATGCGCTACGGCACGGCAAAGCCGCGGCACCTATGGAGCGTCGCCGCGGCCGCACACTGGCGACGGCGATGGTGACGACATGCAACGAGTCGGTCGACGAGCAGACGGGCGAGGCGATATGACGTCTGACGTTCGCTTCGCCTGAGTCGGCCCTTCACGCAAGCCAGAGCGATCGGCGCCAGCGACTGGTTACGCCGCCGGCGGTCACGTTCGCAACATTGGCGAGATGTCTGTATCGACGTCGCCAGGTTACCGACACCGTCGAGGAGGCGGACGAGACGTTCGAGCCGAACGTGACGCGCAGGGCGAGGCCAGTCGTCGTCGCGCAGCTCGCGAGGACAGAGTCGGCACGATCCGCGGGTTGCCCCGGCCTTGCGCACCGCCCGGCGCGACGCCTGCCGTGCCGACGCCGCACGGTGGCGGTGTATCTTCGGCGGCCGGGGTCAGCACGGGTGTCGCCCGGCCCCGGCGGCGACGGCGACGACGGCGGTACCGTCGTTTGCGCCGTCATCGGGCAGATGGCGATCGATGGCTGACGAGAACGGCTGCTGCGCGCGCCATCGCTGACCTCACCGGACAAGGGCCGTTGTCGAAGCTCCACCGCAACGTCGCCAGCGGATGCTGACGATCGGGCGTGGGCGGCGTCGAGGGCCTGCGTTGCAGAACGTCGGACTTCAGCGTGATCTCCGCGCCGCCGATCAGTCGACCCGCGCTTTCCTCGCGCAGCGATTCGACGTCGACGCCGAGGCCGACGCATCACCGCACCTGGCGGCCGCGCCGCGGTGGCGCAGGAAGGGCGGATTTCGGCTGACGCAACAGCGGCATGGGGATTTTATCGGCACGATGAGCGGGGCCGACGTGCGGGCCAGCGACGCCGTCGGCACGATATCAGGCGGGTATTCGATCAAGGCCGGATCTACGCGGGCGCGCGGGACGGAGCGGACGAGCGCTGACTCGATCGAGTTTTCGTCTTCCGGGCACAGGTCGTGCGCGGCGTGACAGACGGGCGGCGGTCGCCAGGACTCGCGCACTGCTGTTCTCGACGACGCTGCGCGCGCGCGCTGGCAACGTGACATGACCAACATGGTCTGACGGCATTATTGGCAAGCGCGCGCTGCTGCTGATGGCGACCGGCGATTAGCTGATGAGCGTTGAGGAATTTCGGCAGGCACGACCGACGACGACTAAAAATTCGTTGCAACGGCGCCGGAAGAAGCCTTTTCAGCGTGTCGAGCACCCGCCGCGCGTACTGGGGAGAGGGCGGGGTGAGGGGGCGGAACGGAAGCGGAGCGGCAGCGGGGATCGTCCAGAAGTGGCGCAGGCGAAGGCTGCCGCACGGCTCACCATCTATCGCATTCTCCGCCCGGCCCTCACTCCCCACCTCTCCGAGTACGGGGAGGCAGAGCGTACGGGAGTACGACGGCGCGCGGAGCGAGACGGCCGGGATCTACCTGTGCGGCCGTGGACAGCGACTACGCCCGGGGTTGCCCTTGAGGTTTTGGAATCGAATCGGGTCGCCGTGGAACTTGAGGCCTGAGCTGATCGGTTATGGACGCGGCGTTGTCTGGTCGATTGACGAACAATGTCCAGATTGTCACGCGGTCATTCTTCAGGGTGATGACGAACTGGCACTGGTCGAAACGGCGTCAGACGTTATCGCCGGATGAACGGGTAAAGTCCTTCGGCCAGCGACGTTGCCCTGTTAGTTGACGATACAGCTGTTCCAGATGTTGACCTGATATTGCAGCCGCGAGGTGGCTGCTTACGTTCGCGTCGGGGAAATCTTCGCTGCACGACCTGATCGGTCACCGGACGAATAATCCATCGGCAACGCCGGTCAAAACTTCCAGGACAGAAGCGTTATCGACGACGAGCACGAAGGTCGCGAAATCTTCCGGGATCATTGCCTACTTAGCGATCTTCACCTGCCGCGATTACGCTGCCGGCGGCGGTTCAAATCCTCCGGCGGGTGTATGCCACCTGCGAACTGGCGTCGAACACATCGAGTCGCCCGCCAGTACCTTCTGGCTGGTAGTCCGAGCAGAGGGCGTCAGGCGGATGTTATTCGCCCAGTTCCGCCTGATGCGACGTACCCTTCACCTGCCAGACGCGTTGCGCGTCATGACTTTCGCCGTTGACGACCGCCAGCGCATCCTCGACGTCAGCACGTAGCGGTTCCACTCCCCGCCGCGCTCGCGACAGCTGCCGTCTGGCCCAGCGCGGGGTTCGTCAGTGCCATCATCGCTGGCGGGATCCGGGAAATGGCTACGAATGCTGTCCATCGCACGGATCGACCGCGGGCACAGCAGGCGCTGGCGCGGATCATCTCGGCGTTCCTCGTCGGATCGCCACCGAGTCTCGACGCAGCTCCGCACGTCGGCGGGATTACGCGCGGTTTCAGTTCGAAGGGCATGAGCATCCTGTCGCGGATGATCGATGCGCCGGGCGCGAGTTGACGCCCACTCCACTCCTGCGGCTCGCTGAACACAGCGTTCTCCGGCGCGCCAGCTCGCCGTGGAGGTCAAATGCCGCTAATCGACGCCGAGTTAATTTTAACAGAGCAGCCAATCTGCAAGCGGCGGGCAGAGGAAATCGTCATCGAATCATTGCAAGGCTTCCCGTATAATTCGTGTCCGAGCGGACGAAGACATGGATGACGATCGAGAAACGATGCCCGAGAGGCCAGCTGGCCCCGCTGTTTCGTTGCCGGTCTGAAGGGTCTGCTGTTATTCTCCCTGCTGCCCGACGTAGCCAGCAGGCGATGAGGACGCGCAGTTATTCCGTATCTCCGCCAGAACGTCCGCTGAAGCCGTGCATGATGATTGATGCGGTTGTCGACGATGTGGTCGTCCCGCCGCCACGGCATCGCCGAAGTTCAGCTCCCGCCGATCTGCGGCATTGCCACCGCTTCGCGGTCGAGCGGTACAGTCGCCGAACGCGGATGTAGCCCTTCGTCACCGTTGCGCGTAGTCCTTCCATCTTGCGGCGGCGATCAACTGTTGCAGAATCGCGCCTGTCGGCGGACGGCGGAGCATGGCGTCGTCGCGCATGTTTACTCCATCGAGACGGCTGCAGTTGGTTCGGTTCTCTCCAGGTAAGTTCCGGGTCTGCGGTATTTACCTGACCATACTGCTGCTCATTGGTGCATCATTGCCTGCATTTCACGACGCAGAAACGCTGGCGAATTGCAGTGACGCTGGCAGAGGTTCATCGATGTCTGATCGGCACAGGAAGCGGTCGCCGTCGTCATCAGGCTTCGCTCGCAGACAGCTGCGCGCTGGCGATAAGTTAATCTGCGCAGGAAGATCGTTGTGCCGGCGGCTGCTCGGCTGTGGAATCGATGTAGCGGGCAGCGACTCGGCACTGCGCCAGCAGATGAAGCCCTCGCCCGAACTGGCTGCGCCCGCGCGGAAAGGCACAAAAATCGACCAGCTCCGCCGACTACGGCGAGTTCTGAAATCCATCGTCGCGAGCGCGATCTGGAGCGTCTGGCGAATGAGGCGAGGGCATGGCCTTCGCCGGGTCGGCATAGCGACTGCATCGGGATGATGCGCGTCAGCAACGGGAACCTGCGGAAAGTAACGATGAAGGTGAGCTGATGAAGGATGATCCGCGTCAGCGGCAGTCCCCGGTTAGATGCAGGCCCGAAGGGCCTGCTGTTCTGCGATTCGATTACCTTCTTGTCGGCGCTGGCTTGCCCCATCTGCCTGCCCACGCCATCCTCGCCTTCATCCTTCATACTTCGATTTTCAGGGTAGATATAGCCTGTCCTCAAGTAGAGCGCAGCACGCGTCGACGCATTTCGAGGAGTGCGACGGCCAGTTTGCTCGGCAGTGCCGGCCTTTGATCGACGAGCAGCAGCAGGACATTACGCTGTGGCCGCCAGCAGACGCCCGCGCCAGGCGCAGTGGTCAGCTCGGGGAGTAGATCGCGGTTGGCGTAATGCCGTTGCGGAACACGGTAGCGTGGCGAGCATTCGCCGTATGTCTGCGGCAGGCAGGATCGGCACGATCGCGCCGCAGACAGCGCATCAGCAGGATCACGCGCCGGCCGATGCGCTCGGCGAGGGGGCCGAAGCAGAGAACCTTTCGCCAGCAGGTCGATCTGATGAGCTGTGCAGGCGATCTTGCGGCATGGCGTCGGCCGGGTTCATCCTTACGCGTAACGAGCAGTTCGTGCGCGTCAGGTTCCGCCTGAGACGACGACGTCTCCAGAACGCATGAGCCGATACGGCTGAAGATCGCGCAGCTGCCCAGACGCGTACTGCTGAAAAGCCGCTGCGCGCTGCTGAGTGCCGTTCGTCTGTCGGGACGCCCGCCGTCTGCGCGCCAGATTACCGCCTGGCCTGGCGGATGCGTATTCCATAATAGCAAGCGCGGGTATATTCGCTGATGAGGCATGGCAGTACAGCTCGCAGGCTGATTTATACTTCGCCAGGGCGGCCAGCGTCGACGACGCCAGCGGGAAGATTCCCGCATATGCGCGTGCGGATGCGGGCGGGAATCCGCCATTGCCGCCATTGTTCGCTGCGCTGTTTATGCCGATGGCGACACCGCAGGATGACAGCCACAGGTCGGTCGCGAAGGGTGAGCCCGGGAGAAGATGGAGTAGAAGAGGACAGCCTGCGGCCGTGTTTGTCGGCGAGGTTGAACGCGCCGAGGGTGCGCCGCCGAGCAGGAATGCGGCGCGAGAGCGTCGCCCGCAAACTCGCCGATCGCGCAGCAGGTCCTGCTGCGTGAGTTGGAATACATTTCGAATGCGCCGAATACCATTTTCGCCGACGCGATGATCAGCACCAGTTACTGATATGGTGATGCAGGCTGCAGGCCACGGGCCGTTGCCGTCTGGCATCGCCAACGCGACGGGGCGGCGCGATCGGCAGGATGCCGATGGGTGGCGGCATCGCGGGTGCGCTTGTGGGCTTCCCTGCGCTGGACGCGGGTATGTCTCATACCGGACGACGAATCGCTCGCTGCCGCTGGCTGCGGTCACCGTTTCGGTAATTGTACGGTCAGACGCCGACGAATTGCACCACGCGAACGGCCCGCTGACTCGCGTTCAGGGACCGTCACGGTTGATCAGGCCGAGCGATTCCGCCGCTTTGAGGCGCACGACTCACCTGTCCGGTGCAGAATACAGCGGCACGCGGGATCACGGTCAGCATCAGTGCCTGCGCGATGCCGCCGGATCTGACCTGCTGACCGGGTCATCGCTCGTTGAGCTTCATCCGTAGCTGAACGTCATCCATCGCCCGCCCTGCGCGCTGCGGTACGGCATGGCGATTCACCGTCTGGCGGCGTTCTGCTGGCCAGCGCGCTATTGACGACGGCGAAGGGCTGCCGGGAACCGGAGGATGGCGGAGAAGTTGTCGTGCAGTCTGGTGGTCGGGCTGCTTTAATTCGCGGCGGCGTAGACGGAGACGGGGTCGCTGGGCGTGGCGAATACCACCGCAAGCGAGGTCGAAGAAGTGGATCGGCTCCTCCAAGGACCCAAAGACCTGGCCGATGTCGGCCCCGCCGGAGCCGGTACGGCGCTTGCCACAACTGATCATCGCGCGGCTGCGCAGCACGTCGGCCTCCCCGCCGACGAGCGACTCACCCGCCCCTGCTGCAACTGCACGGACGACAGGACCCGCCGCCTCGGCATCAGGCCGGGAGAGCATCCGAGCACCCTTCGACACCGCGCGGCGGACAGGTCGCCGGAGCACGAGGTCGCACAGGTCGAGTTCTTCGTGTACGAGCATCTGCGGCGGTCGGCGCGCCTGCGCGCCGGGGTGATCGGCCAGCGCCTTCGCCCGGCTCTCTGCCGAACGGGCGCAGGATTGGCCGCGAGCTCGGCGCCCGCGATCGACGCGATCGCCTGCGCGGTGCTGGCCCCACGCCCTGTACCTGATCAATCCGCATCGCACGTTCGTCATGAAGAAGTGACCCCGCCGCACGTTACCACGGGTCCGCGGGAGGTTGTTCACTGCCGGCAGCTGTCTGGCATCGTCGCGGGTTCCGCGGTAACGTATTTGCGGCAGGGTCACTTCTTCATGACGAACGTGCGATGCGGATTGATCGGGTACGGGGCGTGCGGCAGAGAGCCGGGCGAAGGCGCTGGCCGATCACCCCGGCGCGCGGGTGTACGCCGACCACCGCGAGATGCTCGGCCACGAGGAACTCGACCTGTGCGACCTCGTGCTCCCGTCCGACCTGCACCACGCGGTGTCGACGGACGTGCTGGAGTCGGGCCGGCACCTGCTGCTCGAGAAGCCGATGGCGCTCAGCCTCGACCACTGCTCGGATCTCGTCCGGCTGGCGAAGGCGCGGGGGCGGGTCCTGGCGGTCGGGCACGAGTTGCGGATGTCGTCGCTCTGGGGGCGGGTGAAGTCGCTCGTCGACGAAGGGGCGATCGGCGACCCGCTGTACGCGATGATCGAGTTGTGGCGCAAGCCGTACCGGCTCGGGTCCGGCGGGTGGCGGTACGACATCGGCCGGGTGGGGAACTGGATCCTGGAAGAGCCGATCCACTTCTTCGACCTCGCGCGGTGGTACTTCGCCCGCGCCGGCGACCCCGTCTCCGTCTACGCCGCCGCGAGTGCAAAGCGGCCCGACCACCCGGAACTGCACGACAACTTCTCCGCCATCCTCCGGTTCCCCGGCGGCCGCTACGCCGTCGTCAGCCAGACGCTGGCCGCGTGGGAACACCACCAGACGGTGAAGATCACCGGCACCGGCGGGGCGATGTGGGCCTCGTGGAGCGGGGCGATGGACCGGACGTTCGAGCCCACGTTCTGGCTGAAGCTTCAACGCGGCGACGGCCCGGTCGAGCAGGTCGAGATCCGCAAGGCGTCCGGCGAGGTGTACGAACTGGTCGACCAGGTGGCGGCCGTGATCCGCGCGGTGCGGGACGGCACGCCGGTGCCCTGCACCGGCGAGGACGGGTGGTGGTCGACGGCCATGTGCCTCAAAGCGGCGGAATCGCTCGGCACCGGTCAACCCGTGACGTTCTGAACGCGCGGGTCCGGCGGGCGCGTTCGCGTGGTCCCGCAGTTCTCGCGTCGACGTCCGCGGCCGGCGAACCTGTCGCCCGCGGGTGAACGGTCGGAGGCGATGCCGCACGGGCCGCCGCCGGCGGCGGAAGCGAACGATTCGTCGTCAGTCGATCGCCGGCGTCGCGTCATGCGTTTCGTGTCGTGCGGCGGGACGCACCCGCGTCCAACACAGGGAGCCCTAAGCGTGGAGCCACCCGCAACTGCACCCGCGATGCCGCCACCCATCTCGGCGTCGCCCGCACTGAATCCGGCGGCGCCCGTCGCGTTGGCGGTGCCGGACGACAGCGGCCCGTGGTACGCCGGCGTCACCCGGTATCAGTGGCTGGTGCTGATCATCGCGTCGGCGGGGTGGGCGTTCGACGCGTTCGAGGGGCAACTGTTCAACATCACGCGGCAGGACCTGCTGCGCGATCTCGTCGGCCCCGACGCCGCCGCCCAGCGCTGGTGGGGCGACGTCTTCCTCGCCGCGTTCCTGCTCGGCGGCACCCTCGGCGGGATCGCGTTCGGCAGCCTCGCCGACAAGTACGGCCGCAAGCCCGCGATGGCGCTGAGCATCCTCTTCTACTCCATCTTCTCCGGGCTCACCTACTTCGCGACCGACCTGTGGCACGTCGCGGTCCTGCGGTTCCTCGTCGCCATCGGCGTCGGCGGCGAGTGGGCGGTGGCGGCGGCGCTGGTGGCGGAGGTGTTCCCCGCCCGCGCCCGCGCCCGCGCCGGCGGAATCTTCCACGCCACGAGCGTCGTCGGCACCTGGCTGGCCGCCCTGGCGGGGCTGCTCGTCGGCACGCAGTGGCGGTACGCGTACCTCATCGGCGTGCTGCCCGCGCTGTTGGTGCTGTGGGTGCGCGCGAGCATCCGCGAACCGGAGCGGTGGCAGCAAGTCGCGGGGGCGGCCGACGGCGCCGGCGCGAAGCGCCTCGGCAGCTTCCGCGAACTGTTCGGCGTGCAGATCTGGGCGAAGCGCGCGATCTTCGGCCTGCTGCTGGCGGCGATCGGGCTCGGCACGTTCTGGGGCGTCGTCGTCGCCGGGCAGGACCTGACGCGCGAACTGCTCGTGCGCGGCGGGATGAACCCGGCCGACGCCGGCCAGCGCGCCAAGATCGCCTACGGCTTCGTCCAGGCGATCGGCCTGCTCGGCGGGTTCCTCTGCTTCGGCCCCCTCGCCGAGCGCCTCGGCCGGCGCGGCACGTTCCTGCTGATGCACTTGTGCGCCGTCGCGATCGTGCCGATCACCTGCTACCTGCCGCAGACGTACGGCCAGATGCTCGCCGTGCTGCCGGTGTTCGGCTTCTTCACCGGCGGCATCCACGCCGGCTACGCGATCTACTTCCCCGAGCTGTTCCCGAACCACCTGCGCGCCACCGGCGCGGGCGTCTGCTTCAACGGCGGCCGGCTCGTGGCCGTCCCGCTGCTGCTGCTGTCCGGCCACCTCAAGGCCGGCACCGACCTGCGGCTGGCCGTCACGCTCCTCGGGCTGCTGTTCCTCGTCGGCGCGGTGCTGCTGTGGTTCCTGCCCGAAACGAAGGGCAAGCCGCTGCCGGAGTGAGAATCGAAGTATGAAGGATGAAGGCGGAAGGATGAAGGATGAACGGAGGCGGATGGAACGGGGCAGCTCGACAAGGAGATTTGAGCGCGTCGGATCACCGACAGCGGGCCCTTCGGGCCTGCATCTAACCGGGGACTTGCCGCTGATACGTACTGGTTGTGAAGGGATCGCTCTTCCTTCATCCTTCATCCTTCCGCCTTCATCGTTGCTTTCCACGGAGTTCCCATGACCACTGACACGCTTCACGTCGTCCCGATCACGGTCGAAGGACAGCAGACCCACCACGGCGAGCCGTACCCGCTCGTACTCGCGTGCCAGACGCCGGGCGTCACGCTCGACGCCACGGCCGCGTGGATTTCCGCCAACCGCGGGGAACTGCTCGCGCAGTCGGCGGAGCACGGGTCGATTTTGTTCCGCGGCTTTCCGCTGCGGACGGCGGAGGACTTCGACCGGTTCGTGACCACGTTCGGGCTGGAGAACTTCGCCTATGAGGACTCGCTGAGCAACGCGGTGCGGGTCAACAAGACGCCGCGCGTGTTCACGGCCAACGAGGCGCCGCCGAGCGTGACGATCTTCCTGCACCACGAGATGGCCCAGACGCCGGTCTCGCCGAGCCGCCTGTTCTTCTTCTGCGAGCAGCCGGCCGAGAGCGGCGGCGCGACGCCGCTGTGCCGGTCGGACGTGTTGTGGGAGCGCCTCGCCGCGCGTCACCCGCAGTTCGCCCGAGACTGCGAGAGCAAGGGGCTGAAGTACACGAACGTGATGCCCGCCGCGAACGACGCGAGCAGCGGCATGGGCCGGAGCTGGCAGAGCACCCTGCGGGCCGAGACGCGCGAGGGGGCCGAGGCCCGGCTGCGGCAGATGGGTTACTCGTGGGAGTGGCAGCCGGACGGCTCGCTGCGCGCGACGACGCCGGTGCTGCCCGCCGTCCGCAAGCTGCCCGACGGGCGCACGACGTTCTACAACCAGTTGATCGCCGCCGCGATGGGGTGGAAGGACACGCGCAACGACCCGAGCAAGGCCATCACGTTCGGCGACGGCACGCCGCTCGACCGCGAGGCGGTGACGGCCGCCACGCAGATCGGCGAGGAGCTGAGCTTCGACGTGCCGTGGCAGCAGGGCGACGTCGCCCTCGTCGACAACCACGTCGTCATGCACGGCCGGCGGACGTTCACGGGAAGCCGCCGGGTGCTCGCGTCGCTCATCGCCGCGGAGGGATGACGGGGCCGGCGCGGTGTCGAACGCAGGTGGCCGGCGGCGGACCCTTCGGGCCGGCGGCGAAACGGGGCCCGGCAGCGCCTCTCGGGCATCGTTTCTCGATCGTCGCCGGCGGGCGCCGTGTTCGTCGCTCGGCGGTTTCGCCACGGGTGCAGAGGAGCCTTGCAATGATTCGACCGACGTTTCGCTCTGCCCGCCGCGCAAGGTTGGCTGCTCTGTTCGTGCTCGTGGTCACGTTAACGGCGACCATTCCCGCGGCGGGCGCGGCGGCGCCGCCGGAGAACGCGGCGGCGCCGGTCGCGTTGTTCAACGGCCGCGACCTCACGGGGTGGGTGAACGTCAACTGCGCGCCCGGCACGTGGTCGGTCCGCGACGGGATGCTCGTCTGCTCGGGCAACCCGCGCGGGTTCCTGCGCACCGACACGATGTACGAGAACTACGTCCTCGAACTCGAGTGGCGGCACGTCCGGCCGAAGGGGAACGCGGGGCTGTTCGTCCACGCCGACGCGCTGCCGCAGGTGGGGGCAATGTACCCGCGGTCGGTCGAGGTGCAGGTGATGGACGGCGACCACGGCAGCATTTTCGGGATCCGCGGGTGCAAGGTAACGCCACTGACGAACCCCGCGCCCCGGGCCAAGGGCGGCCGCGCCCGGCCGACCGCGAATCGCAACCGCCCGGCGGGGGAGTGGAACCGCTACGTGCTGACGTCGAAGGATGGCACGCTGGCGTTGGAGGTCAACGGCGAAGTCGTGACGCGCGTGACGGGGTGCAGCCAGGTGAAGGGGTACGTCGCGCTCGAGGCGGAACTGAGCGAGGCCCACTTCCGCAACATCCGCCTGACGCCGCTGCCCGGCTCCGACCCGCCGGCGGAGAAGGTTGCCCAAGTCGATGAAGGACTCCGGTCGATGTTCGACGGCCAGTCGTTCGCGGGCTGGCGCCACCCGCCGGAGTTTGTGGGCCATTGGACCGCCGCCGACGGCGTGATCGCCTGCGACGGCAAGGTGAAGGTCGCCAAGGGGCAGACGCGAGATTTGTGGTCGGAGAAGGAGTTTCGCGACTTCGTGCTCGTCGTCGACTGGCGCCTGCCCCGCAAGCCCGTTGCGAAGGCGCGGCCGACGTTTACGCCCGACGGGTTGTTCGTCCGCGACGCGGCCGGTCAGGTCGTACGGCGGGAGATCCCCGACGCGGGCGACAGCGGCGTTCACCTCCGCGGCTCGCAGCGTTATCAGGTCAACATCTGGAGCCAGCCGATGGGCTCCGGCGACATCAACGAACTGCACAAGGACGCGTCGCTGGCCGAGGACGTGCGTCGCACGTTCATGCCGGCGTCGCGCGCCGACGCCCCGTTCGGCCAGTGGAACCGGTTCGTCATCACCCTGAAGGGTGACCGCGTGACAGTCGTCCTGAACGGCCAGACCGTTATCGACCGGGCAACGCTGCCGGCGGTCCCGCCAACCGGTCGGCTCGGGCTCCAGAACCACGGCGACCCGATTCAGTTCCGAAACCTCTTCATCAAGGAACTGGCGAAGGAGCCGTGATCGCTGTCCGGCGCTACGGGTGAATCCCGGCCGTCGCCGTAGCTCCGCGCCGCGAGCTCGTGCGCCGGGTGCGCTCTGTCCCCTCTCCCCCGTACTCGGGGGAGAGGGTTAGGGTGAGGGGCCGAGCGGAGAATGCGGTGGAGTGGTTGAGCCGTGCGGCGCAAGCCTTCGCCTACGCCACTTCTGGACGATCCACTGCCGCGCCTCCACTCCGTTCCGCCCCTCACCCCCGCCCTCTCCCCCGAGTACGGGGGAGAGGGGGCGGATGCTCGACGCGCCGAAGGAAGCGTGGTGCGGCGGCGTTTACAGCAGGCGGAGCACGAAGTCGTCGTCGGTCGTGCCCTGCGGGGGTTCGCCGGCGCTCGTCAGCTTGATCCGCCGGTCGCCGGCGACGGCGGCGGCGGTTTGGATCGCGCCGGCGGCGATGCCGAACGTCGAGCCGCCGTTGGTCGTGGTCACGTTGCCGAGCGACGCCTTGCGGATCGTGGGGGCGGCGATGCGCGAGTCGGCGAACGCGCCGGGCGACCTGCCCGTCACGGTCACGCCGCGCACGGCCGCGGCGGCGGAGGCGAAGTCTTCGATCGAGTCGGGGAGTTCGTCCACGTCCGTCCGCACGCCCGCGTAGATCCGGCTGCCGACGATCGAGCCCGCCTTGATCGTGCCGACGGCGTCGCTGGCCCGCACGTCGGCCCCGCTCATCGTGCCGGCCGTCAGCTTCCCGAGCGTGCCGACGATCAGGTCGGCCGAGAATCCGCCCTTCACCGCCACCGCGGCGACCGCCGGTGCGGTGATGGCGTCGGCCTCGGCGTCGGCGTCGAGCCACTGCGCGGCGCGGATCGACTTGATCGGCGACGCGGAGGTCACGCTAAAGTCCGACACGTTCTGCAACGCGAGGCTCGCGACGCCGCCCGCGCCGATCGTCAGCGTCCCGCCCCCCGAGGCGTTGCGGAGTTGGAGCTTCGACAGCGACCCGCTGACGGCGGCGTCGCCGGTGAGGTCGGCGGTCTTGGCAGTCAGCGTCCGCAGCGAGCCGTTCACCGTCAGCCCGTCGATCGCCGTCTGCCCGGTGACGACGAGCGACGACGCCGCCGTCGTCGCCGTCGCCACGATCCACGCGCCGCCGCCGGGGCGGAGCGACACCGTGCCGAACCCCGGCCCCTTGAGGTACACCGCCACCGTGCGGCCGTCGGCGCCGACGAACGTCGCGCGGGCGGTGCCGCGGAACGGGAGCGTCGAGCCCGGGGCGGCCGCGCGGATCTTTCCGGTCGCGGTGCTCGCGGGGA